>JBCDLR010000009.1:0-26133 GCA_038745205.1 Verrucomicrobiota bacterium | reverse complement strand
TCAGCGCCGCGCATGCGGAGCACTTCATTGATTGAAAGGAATGGCTGGTTCGAGCCTTCGAAACCGAGATCAAAGAAGGGCTGGTCTGATGTCTTTTTGAGGTGGACGGCGATGACGTTCCGGCCGGTCTGGAGGGCACGGAGTCGATTGGACTCAAGGGGGACGGTGGCATAATCCTCGCTCGATTCATGGCGCTCGGCGACGAACTTGCCGTTGATGAAGATCTCGATGTATCCGTCGTGCTTCACCTGGAAACGCGCGGCTTTCGGGACTTCGGTAAGTTGGAAAGTGGTCTGGAGCCAGAGGTCCGGGCTCGTCCATTCGGTGCGCGCTTTTGAGTCGTCGCGGTTTACACCAAAGGCGCCGAGGGCGTAGTCCCATCCGTTGTTCTCCGCGCGGAAGCTTACGGCGGACCAGTCTTCGGGAGGATGTGCCGTCGTGTAGTGCCAGAACGCGGTGCGGAGAGCGTCGGCCCGGGCGACGTAGCGCCGGTATTTCGCGGCGTGGGGGCGGATGCGATTGGCGAGGTCGGGATGCACTTCGGCGAGGTGGGTTTGCAGGTCGCGCTCCGTCCGGTTCAAGCCGCGTCTGAGCGATGTCATTTCCGTTTCGTAGGCGGTGACGCGTTGCGTGAAGTCCTCGTCGACGCCGCTCGCGCGGAACTTCTCCGTGTTCGCCCGGCCCCGCTTCATTTGCTCCATGCCGTTGAAAAAGGACATGAAGCTGAAGTAATCCTCCTGTGAAATCGGGTCGATCTTGTGGTCATGGCACCGGGCGCAACCCAGCGTCATGGCGAGCAGGCCCTCGCTCGTCGTGCGCACGTTGTCATCGAGGACATCGTAGAAGTGCTGCACGGGATCGGCGGGCTCGTCGTCCCATTGCATGAGGCGGTTGTAGCCGGCGGCGACGATTTGATCGAGGGTCGCGTCGTCCATTTCATCGCCGGCGATCTGTTCGCGGATGAAACGGTCAAAGGGCATGTCGTCATTGAAAGCGTTGACGATGTAGTCGCGGTAGCGCCACATGTAGCCCTTGATCCCGTCGCGTTCGAAGCCGTTGGAGTCCGCGTAGCGCACGACGTCGAGCCAGTGCCGCGCCCATTTTTCGCCGTAGTGGGGGGAAGCGAGGAGCTTTTCGACGAGCTCGTCCCACGCGTCCGGTGAATCATCCGCTTCGAAGGCGGCGACTTCCGCAGCAGTCGGTGGCAGCCCCGTCAGGTTGTAGTAGGCTCGACGGATGAGCGTGCGCTTGTCGGCGCGCGGGTTGGGGCTGAGTTTGTTTTCCTCGAGCTTCGACCTAAGAAAGGCATCGATGGGGTTATGTGACCAAGCGTCATTGTCGACCTCGGGCACCGACGGGCGTGACATCGGCTTGTGGGACCAGAAGTTGCGCGTTGTCTCGTTGATTTCGGTCGTATCTGCCGCGTGGTCTTCAATTTCAAAGAGCACGTCGGCATCCTCCGGTGTCCAGGGCATGCCCATTTCCGCCCACTTTGTCAGCGTCGTGATATCTTCGACGGACAGCTTTCCGCTTGGCGGCATCTGGTGATCACCGTCCTTGTAGCTGATCTTCTGGAGGAGGAAACTTTGCGAGGGATTGCCCGGGTCGAAGGCCGGACCGTGGTCGCCGCCGTTGAGGATCCCGGCACGCGAGATGACCTGGAAGTTGGATTTGAATTTCCTCGCCGCGTTGGCTCGCTCGCCGCCGTGACATTCGAAGCAGTTTGCCGCGAGAATTGGTCGGACATCGTCGACAAAGAACGCGATGTCGGATTCGCTGAATTCCGCCGCGGAGGCGGGAAAGGCGGCGAACGCGATCAGGAGAATGTGGCTGGGGGTCCGAAAACGCACGATAGGAAGAATACGATACCACGAGACGGCCGTTCCCCCACCATCCTCAACGCCTGTAAGCGATTTCTTAATCAGGAGCCTTGATTCCTCAAGTCTGGGAGGCCTGAAGAATTCCCGCCGCCTTGTGCAGAGTTTCCTCATACTCCTTTTCCGGCGTGGAGTCGGCGACGATGCCGGCGCCGACATGGAAATGGGCGTGGTCGCCATCGACGATGGCAGTGCGGATGGCGATGTTGAACTGGCTCTCGCCGTTGTAGCCGAAATAGCCGATGGCGCCGGTGTAGATGCCGCGCGGACTTTCCTCCAGTTCGGCGATGATCTCGAGAGCGCGTTTCTTGGGGGCGCCGCTGATGGAGCCGCCGGGGAAGCAGGCGTTGAGTGCACTGATGTGATCGATGTCCTCGCGCAGGATTCCGCGAACGTGGCTGACAAGGTGGAAGACCTGCGCGTAACGTTCGAGTTTCAAGAGTTCGACGGCTTCCACGCTGCCGAATTCGCAGACTTGTCCAAGGTCGTTCCGCTCGAGGTCGGTGATCATGACCAACTCTGCGACTTCCTTCGGCGAGGTGATCAGGTCGTAGGCGGACTTTTCGTCGCGTTCGAGGTCGCGGAATCGCGGGCGGGTGCCCTTGATCGGGCGTGTCGAGATGCAGCGTTCGCTCAGCCGCAGAAAGCACTCGGGGGACGAACTGAGGATCTGGCGCGCGCCGAAGTCGAGGAAGGCGGAGTAGGGGGCCGGCGAGGTTTCCCGCAACCGGAGGTAAAGGGAAAACGGATCGGCGGAGTCGTTCCACGGGGCATTGAAGCGATGCGCCAAGTTGACTTGGTAGATGTCGCCGGCGGCGATGTATTCCTGCGCCTGTCGAACGGCATCAAGAAAACGCGGGCGCGGCGTGACGGCTTCAAACGAGAGCGCGGGCGCAGGTGAGAATTCGTTGGCACGGATATGCTGTGCCAGCGGAACCTCACCAAATTCCCACCACTGCTCGGTCAAATGATCAAAGATGAGCAGGTTCGGGTAGTCGCCGAAGGTAAACTGGCCGTCGAAGTCGATCCAGCCGAAGAGGCCGCCGGTGGGAAACCCGAAGTCAGGCACAGGTTGAAGGTTACCGCGCCGAAGCGCCTTGCGAAGCATCGCGCCGTCGCGCTGGATGTCACCGCGGAAGGACTCACGTGGCAACGCGCCAATGATGGAGAGGGCGCGTTTTCCCTCGCTCACAGTCCCGGAATCCAGAAAGAGAAACCCGGGCAAGTGCCGCAGGGACATCGCGACCTCGGCCGGTGCGAGCGGCAGGTGGGCAAGGCGTGGGAGGCTGGTGGCGTGCGAGGGCATTCCGGGGCGAAGGGTTCGAATAGTCGGCCTTGGGCGAAGGACAACTAAAAATGATACGTTTGTCCCCGTTTGACGTCTCAGCCCGTCGGATATTTCGACGATTTGACCTGTAAACAGGTGGGAGCCTGTCGGGAGAGTGCCTGCGGTCCGGCCCGCGAGCCGGTGATGGCTACTCGACCGCCGACTGCTTCGACGGTGCGGAGCCGACTACCTCGGTGGGTGCTTCGATCCCGGTCGGCAGTCCGGGCACGCGCGAAGATTGCCCACGTGGGTGGCGATGAGGGCAAATCCGCCCAACGTCGTCACGATGCTGGCCAGCGGAATGTGTAGACGGGAATCCCCGTCCGCCGTCTCATGAATGGAGGGACAACAAGAGTCCGTGCAGACCGCTTCCTCGCCGGGAGATGGGCTGGCAATGAGTGACCCCTTCTCCAGGTAGGGAACGGCGGAGCCGACGAGGACGAGGGCGACCCCAAGGGTTCCGCAGGCAAGGATCCACTTTTTCCGGTGTTTTCGGTAGCCCTGTCTCATCGTGGCAATTGCCAACGGCACCACGAAAAGGGCCACCAGCCAATGGGAAGCGGGATGGGACCAGATTTTCCCAAAGGCAGGAGCAAAGATCAGCAGGACTGGAGTGACCGCGCAGTGGATCGCACAGAGAACCGCCAGACCGACACCGGCGATGTCGAAGTCTGGCGGTTGAATTGAGCGAACGTTGGGCGAAGCCTCAATCACGGCCCTGCAATGGAATCCGTCTACTTTCGGCGACGGAGGGTGAGGAAGAGGACGGAAGAAAGGGCGAGAAGGCCCGCAGAAGGCTCGGGAATCACCAGGAATTGAAACGTGGCCGAGTCGGTGACCGGTCCTCCGCCCGCCGAGGGCGTGCCTGTGACGGTGAAGGGAACATTGTAGAGACCCGGGGCAGTAAAGGCCCAGTTGGCGTGAGTGTGGTCGCCGGCGCCTAGCTCGAAGCCAATCCCACCATTGTTGGAAGTAGAAATGAACGGGTTCGTGGCCGCGCCAGTTTGGGTAGAACCGAAATCATACAGGGAGAACTCGCCGGGGTTCGAGAACCCGTCGTACGCGGCGTGGTCAACCGTCAGAACAAGGGGTCCGGTCCAGTCGCCGGGAGTGAGTTCCTCGGAACCGATTCCGAGGAAAGGGACACCGGCATTATCGGCTTCGGTCTCATTCTCGGGGAGAACGTAAACGAAATCACCGAGCGGTCCCAGAAAGCTAAAGATGGGGGCCGAGAAGTCCGTGTCGGGCAGGGGATTGAAAACCTGGACGACGATCTCGTTGACCTCGAACTCCTCGCCGGGATCGGGGACAAAGCCGGCATTTGCGCCACCGACGAGGGTCGCACCGACATCTTCGCCGAGATGGTAGTGAAGCTCGAGTTCCGCGGGATCACCGCCCGAAGCTGGGCCACCACCGATGCCGAGGTCGCCGTGTCCACTGACAAAGAGACTGGAGCCGGAGGCGGATGTGAGCAGAAGGAGGGAAAGCCCTGCTGCGAGTGTGGATTGATGTTTCATAGGTTGTATTGTGTTATTGTTAGAAATTAATAGGAGATGGATGGGAGAAGGGTCCCTTTGATGCGGAAGAGCTGTGGTCCGCCCGATTGACCGGACCACTTTCGAGCCTCTCTCGTCCCGTCGGTCCCCAATGGGGTAGAGGTGACTCCACTGGTCAAAGGCGACCAGTCGATGCCGTCGGAGGAAGCTTCGATTTCAACTTCAATCTGCGAGGAGGCCGTCGTCGCCCAGTCTGAGTAGATGAATTCACCGGGATTCAGGCCTGAAGGCGCAGGTAAGCCAACCTCTGTCGTCGAACTGTAGGTGTCTGCGTCGAAAAAATTGGGGTTTAGGCCCGTGGCGATTTCGATGACGTTTGGGATCAGGTCTTCGTCGGGATCAGCCAGCGATCCGATGACATTTGGCTGGTCCCAGTATTCGGGCGGGAAGTATTCCGCGATTTTCGACCAGTAGGTCCCGACGGCGAAGTGGAAGGTCACTTCCGGACTCGTCACCTTGTTCGTCATCCCGGGTCCCTCGTAGCAAAAAACTCGCATCTTTACGGAGTAAAGTCCCAGTTGGCTAAACGCCAGATTGCCATGGCCGTGGCCGAGAGTGAGGAACCTGTCGGTGGGACCAATCCCGTCAGACGTGGTCATCCAATGCTCGAATTGCTGGTTGGATTTTCTAGTGTAGACAGAGAATTGTCCCGGCGTCGTACTTTCCCCGAAATAGTCGAGGCTGATCAACTCAAAAGTGATCCAAGCTCTTACGTTTGTGTTGGAAACACGGGGATCGGTTTCGACGTATTCACCACAGTCATTGTCGGCACAAAAGGCAAATCCAACGAAGGGCACCGTGTCCTGTTGAGACCCTGAGCTTGGGATCAACCAGTAGGGAGAATCGCCACCAACGCCGATGAAGGTGAGGTCGTTGCCGAAAAGGTCGATGTTCCCGGTGGGGGAAACTCGTCGAGCACCGGCAGGGATGGCACTGTCCCGCAATAAGAGGGGAGCGGAGTCGGTGGGAACAATATCGCCAATGGCCCGGTCGTTCTCCGGGTCCTGGTTCGGGTCGCTCCCGTCGTCGGGAATCAGGCCCCCCTCCCATTCGCCGTCAATATAGCAGAAGGCCATGTCCACGTGGCCTGCGGAAAGGGGAATATACTCCGGTGGGATATCCACCTGAGCCCAGGCGGCTGCGGGTATCAGCAGTGCCAGGGAAAAAAGGTGAAAGGAGAGCATGTTATGGCAAATTGACATTCCTACGTAAACGCAAATATCTTGCGTTTATAGCTTGCACGCAGCGTCCCTCGTGCAAGCTTTTTTTAACTATTTGCGACACGTTGAAAGGCCGGAGATCTAGATTCCGCGGGAGGTCCAAAGCGTTCACCCTGGTCGAGGTCATCATGTCTCTGGGTGTCGCTTCGGTGCTGCTTGCGATCGTCGCCATGGTCCCGCTGGGGACTTCCGTGCTTGGGGACTCGATCGACGACACGGTCAAAGCGATGATCGCCCGAACAGTTGCGGCGGAGCTGAGCACCTGGGAGGCCGGGGAACTGATGGAGGACCTCCGGCATTTCGATCACGAGGGCAACGCGACCGAGTCGGGTGGTGAGCTCTGCCGCTACACCGCCTGGGTGGAGCGCACCCACCCAGCCCGGCTCCCATCGAGGCTGAACCCGGAGGGGGAAACAGAGCTTTCCGCGGCGTTCACCCGTTGCGTGATCCACGTGGCGGCAAATCCCGATGCGCGCGAGGACTACTTTCGCGATCCCTTGAACCGCGGCCACGTCTTCCGCATGGCGATTGTGGCGCCAGGCCTCCCGCAGGAGGACGAGATCCATTGAGAAGGAAGCGTCAGGCACGGGCCGGCTTCAGTCTTGTCGAATTGCTGGTCGCGATCGCCCTCCTCGGCGTTCTGGTGTTTTTGCTGGGAAGTGTTTTTGCGTCCGTGAGTTCGGCGTGGTCGACGGGTCATGAAAAGGCGGGGCAACTTCTCGCAGGCCGGACCGTCCTTGATACGATGACGCAACGCCTCTCCCACGCGACCTTATCGACGCGTACGGAGTTCATTTTCGACGAGAACGCGCCTCACGTTCCGCAGTCATTCGGCCGGGAGAGTGAGTTATGCTTTCAGATCGGGCCACCCGCGGCACTGCGCGCTCCGCTTCCCGCCGACACTTCCGGTAATGCGATCCTGTTTTTCGCGCCGACCGGGGAAACGGGCCTCCCGGAGGCATCACCCTACCGCTCCCTCATCAATCTTTGCGGCTTTTTCGTCCGTTTTGGACCTGGCCCCGCGGGCGAGGAGGAGGTCGCACGGCGTGAGCGCTTTCGACTCTGGGAAGTCGTTCTTCCGGCGGAAGACCTTCCCGTTGCGGAGGGGGATGACACCGAGGGTGATCCCTGGGAAACGATGAATCTTCGCCCCTCTTCCCGGGTCATCGCGGAAAACATCCCCCTGCTTGTTCTCATCCCGCAAGGATTCCCCGAGGAGGACGGTGAAACCCTCGAGGAGATTCTCGTCTACGACTCGACAACGCGGGACCACGAGCTTCCGCGGCGGCTGCGGATCCTGTTCTTCACCATCAGCGAGGATAGCGCGAGAAGGGTCGAGGCCCTCGGAAAAACCGACTCGATTGTGCCCTCCGGCTTGTTCAGGCAATTGGACGACGAGAGTATCGACGCGGACGTGCAATCGTTGCGCGAACATCTCGACAAGTTCCCCGGTCAGATCGACTATCGTCTCTTCGACAGCGTTGTTCCGCTACCCGTCTCCGAACTGCGATGAAGCCCTCTTCCCGTCGAGCTTTCACCCTCCTGGAGATCGTCGTCGTCCTTTCCCTGGTCGCGATTCTCCTGACCATGGTCTATTCCTCGTCGACGTTCTCGAGGGAAGGCGTTTCGTTGCGCACCACCGCGGAAGAACTCGTCCGGGTTTTTTCCAAGGCGAAGCAAACGGCCTCCCTGAGCAACCGTTCGCAGGAATTGCGATGGTTCCAGTGGGACGAAGACGACCGAGCACGACTCGCCCTCGTCCAATTTGCAGAAACAACTGAAGGAGATTGGGAACAAATCGAGGACCCGTGGATGCTTCCGGAGCAACTCACGCTTTTCACGGAAAGCTCTTCGTTGTTCGAGGCATTGCCCGAGTCCCGTAGCCTCCCCGCGCCGCCCGACTCCATTCCGAAGAACGCCCGGGCCGTTTCGTGGATCATTCACCCGAGCGGAAAGAGTCAGTTCGCCGCCGCCGCGAGAAGCGAAAGCGGGGAATTCCGCTTCGCGCTGGCGCCCGCTTTCGTATCAGACAAAGCCAGCGAGTCGCGCCAAGTTGTCTTCTTTCTCGATCCGGCGAACAGCGCTTTCCGGTTTGTCCAACCATGAAACTCTCTCCGCTCATCGGCCCGGAACGCCGCCGTGGCGCGGCCCTCTTCCTCGTCCTCGTCTTCGTGGCCCTGATCTCGGTCATGACGGTCGCCCTGCTCACCACCGGTCAGCAGGAACAATCGGCGGCCATTGGGCTTCAGCGGCAATCCCAGACCGATGCTCTCACCGGTTCGGCGCTGAATCTCGTCCTCGGGCAACTTGAGAAGGCAACCATTCCGGAGGATCCCGATGAACCGGTCTTCTGGGCCTCGCAGCCGGGAGCCGTTCGCACTTGGAAGGATGACGGGAAAAATGGAACGCTCTACAAACTCTATTCATCCACCGAGAGCACGGTGGACTTGGAACAGTTTCCAGGATGGTTGGATGAGGAAGCGCAGTGGCTCCGCGACCAGTGGCGAGCCGACGACCCCGCGTCTCAATCCCGCTTCGCGGATCTCAACCGACCCCTCTTTCAACGCGGACCTGATGGCCGCATTGCCGACCTGAGTTTTCCGATCGCCGATCCCCGCGCCGTGGTGCGCGACCGGGTGGAGGGATTCTCCGTTTCTGCCGATGCGTTGAATGGAACGGTTTTGATCGATGATATCAACGCCCGTCTTCCGCTGCCGGTGACATGGCTCTACCAATTGGCGGACGGTTCGCTCGGCACGCTCGACGAAAACGGACGGTTTCAACCCGGCGACATCAGTGCCTCCACCCCCTCCAGGGAAAATCCCATCGTCGCCCGCCTCGCTTTCTGGGTCGATGACGAGTCCTGCAAGGTGAACATCAACACCGCCTCCGAGGGCCTTCCCTGGGACACGCCTCGGGCTGTCACGGATCGGGACGTGGATTACGCCCGATGGCAGCCGGTGAAGAATGAAGTGCAGAGGTGGCCCGGCCACCCCGCCACGGTCAGCCTGAGCAGTGTCTTTTTCCCGGGGGAGATCCTCGAGCCCGGCTCCAGTGAGGACAAACTCGCCGCTCTTTACGACTTCGTGCCGCGTGTCAGTGCCACCGGGTCAGAGGATGTTTTTGTCGGTTTGTTAGGTAAAAATCGTGAGACTGTCCAGTTCGACGACAAGCCGCTCTTTACCAATCTTGATGAGGCGATCTTCAATTCTGAGCGCAACGTGGATCCCCTGTTCCTGAATTTCGGACTCGATACAGCCCGTCTCGACCGGTCACGGTTCTTTCTGACGGCCCAAAGCCGGGCCCCGGAACTGACCATGGCAGGCTACCCCCGCGTGTGTCTCTGGCCGCTGCACCGGAACCAGCGAAGCAACAGCCGCCGCGTCACGGAGTTTGACCGGCTCATCTCCTTTTGCTCGCGGCTCGACGAGGAAGACAACGTGTATCACTTCCGCCGCGAGGAAGCCCGTTCGCAGTGGGATGAATATTTCGAAGAGGAGCGGAAAAGGAACAGCGAACTCGCGGGGTATCTCGAGTTCTTGCTGGAACAGGAGCAGCCGAAGTGCGGGGGATCGTTCGTCGACAAGTATCCGGAAACCGATTGCGACTATCACGCCTTCCGCTTCCTCGATTTCATCCGGTCGATCAACCTTCACAACCGAAGCAAGCTCGCGAGCGGCAGAGACTCGCGACCCTACCAGGACAATACCATCCCCGGCATTGCATCCGGTTTCACCTTCTCGCCGCCCGATGAAAGACTGCAGGCGCCGGACTGGATCCGGGATATGGAGATCGACCGCTTCCGCCTCCCCGGGCGTGACTTCACCATTTCCGAGGTCGCGTTCGTCGTGAGCACGGTGGCGCACTACAAGTCTGAGGAGGAGAAAATTGGCCCGGCGGAATTTTTTGACCCGAATTCGGCGCAATCCCTTCTTCCCGGTGAAATGGCCCTGCAGGTGGCGTTCCTGTTCGAAGGGTTTTGCCCGGAGCAAGGCTACCCGATGGTCGTTCCGCACCTTCGGCTCTTTCTGCAAAACGAATCCCTCCTTGATCTCGAGGTCAACGGTTCCACCTTCGAGCATTACCCCGGCGAGGATCCGCACCCTGGTCATTCTCACGGTGATCACAATCACCACGATCACCACTCTCATACGGGGAGTCCGCTCGATGGCGACTGGGGCCTGCCGCCATTTTCCTACGGCAATTATAAGCCGAACTGGTTTCTCAATCGAGGGGTGGAGACGCGCCGTCCCGACAACTGGGTCGGCTGGGGCGGCAGCGGGGGCTTTCACATCTTTACCAATCCGATCGCCGTTTTCGACACGCGGGAGAATCCCACCAAGGAAACGAACGTTCGTCCGTACGCGCTCGATAGCCCGCGGCATGGATACTACCTGCAGGGTTTTTTCCGCCTCTCGCCCGAAGATGTCGCGACCGGACGCGTGCAACTCTCCGCGGACGGAGGTCCGCTTGAACTCGACTTGAATGTCCAGCGGACCTGGGTCACCCGGTGGGACGCGCGCCAATTGCTTCGCTTGGAGTTCCCCATGCCACTGACGGTGCCGCTTCCGAGACTCCCTCTTTCCTGGGAAAGCCGCGCCACCTGGCAAAACCGCTACAACAACATCGCCCACCGGGCGTTGTCCGAGGAATACAACCCGCAAGATCCATACGACAAGTTGTTCCACGAAGGAGACGTCGTCAGGTCGGTCGTCGTTTCTCATGGCGACTACCGCATCCCGCACACGTGGGGACGCGACCGGTTCAATGACCTGGGCGAGAAAAAGGAACGCTTCTTCGTGCCCCACCCGAGTTACTTTCAGACGAACGTCCGTCACGCCCATGCATTCACTCCCTCCGGTGGTGACGCCGGTTACTATGAGAGCGCGACTTTCGCAAGCAACCTGGTCCCTGGTGCCAACTACGCGACGGAGGTCGTTCCCGACTTTCCCATCGATCCGGGCTCCGGTGAGTTTTTCTCCGGTATCGATGACCGTTTTCTCTCCACATACGGAAAGGAGGCCGCCACCCCTGCTGTTTCGCGTGACTGGAACAACGGCACCGGTATCGCTCCCGACGGGGCCTACACGCACCTCCCGGACGGAGGGACACAAATCATCGGCGGAGGTTCCCTGCCGCCGTTTGACGACGGCAACTTGCCTCCCTACTTCCACCGACGTTGGGACAATCTTGAGGAGACGGACACGAGTCCGGCTCCCAACCGCGGCGTGGCCTCCGCCGGGATGTTTGGCTCCCTTCCTTCCCTCCCCACCTCAGGCGTGCCGTGGACGACCTTTCTCTTTCGCCCGGATCTGAGCGAGGGGCACATCGGCGCAAAGTGGAATTCCATCACCGAACAGCGCTCAAAGGGAGATCCTTTTGCGACCAGGCCCTCGGGGACGCTCGCACCGCCAGATCACTACCTGCTCGATAACTTCTGGATGCCTGTGGTCCTTCCCTACGCGATCAGCGACCGCTTTTCCACGGCGGGCAAGGTCAACCTGAACCACCAGATCCTGCCGTTCACCTGGGTCGAGCGATCCACCGCCCTGCACGCGGCCTTGAAGTCCGAAGAGATTCTCGCCATTCCGTCTGACGCCGGGGGCAAGTACAAGGATCCTGACAATATTGACAATGCTCCCAAGTGGAGACACCGCCTCGACGCGGCTGCGACGATTCGGCAACTTGATGGCGTTTTTGACGAAGGCGATGCCTTTGTCAGTCCGTCGGAGATTTGCGAGCATTTCCTCGTTCCCGAGAATGCGGGTATCGACGCCACGCAAAGGCCCTCCGAGATTCACGATTCGATGCAACGCTACTGGCGGGAACACGCGCTCACCGGCGACAACAGCCTCGAGCAGCCGTATACCAACCTTGCTGCGAAACTGACGACGCGATCCAACATCTTCCGCGTCCATCTTCTCGTGCAGACCCTCCAGAAGTCCCGAAGCACCTCCGTAGACACGTTCGATCCCGAAAAGGATCGCGTGCTGGGCGAACAACGCACCGAGGTTGTCGTCGAACGTTTTCTCGATCCTGAACCGGACCCCGAGGATCCATTCCCGGATTACGTCAAGGATCCGGACGCGCCGTCTCTTCAGCACCTTCACCGTTTCCGCACGCTGAGCAAAAAGCGCGTTTCGCGCTGAGTTTTTCAAAGTCCCCCGATCGTGGAATCGGAAGAGAGTCTCCAATTGCGCCTTGAACGGTAGCGGGTTCGGAAGGAGAGGGGAGGGGCGAATGACGATTATCTGGGCCAACAAGTCCGCGTGGAAGAAGCCTGGCCCGATTGTGGCCATGGGCGTCATGAACGCGTGGGCGTGTGCGGAAGCGGGGTTCGAAACGCATTTTTTTGTCGGGGCGGGAGAAGACGCGGATACAGACACCGCTCGTGACCTTGAGGAATTCTATGGCGTCTCACCGCATGAGAAACTGAACGTGCATCGCGTTCGAAGTGGGGGAAAGTGGTCCGAGTTCTTTGGGAGAACCTTGTATCGGGAGGCGCTGGCCCTGGCGGGCCGGCTGGTGCAGGACGGAAGGCCGGTTTTGTTCGTTACGCGGGAGTTGGGGCTGGTTCCCTTGTTAGGGCGGCTTCGCCGGCGAAGTGGTGGCAAGGTCGTGGCGTTGCATGAGACGCATGATTTCCACGCGCGTTTGGACCACCTGGAAAGCATTGACTGGACACGCCGACGGAAGAGTTGGACGGAGCGGAAGTTCCTGCCGGGGATCGACGGCCTGATCTGCATCACGGATGAGCAGGCGGCGTTGTACCGCAGGTCCTTTCCCGAACTTCCGGTCCTCACGCTGCCCCTCGGGACGACGGAATTCCGTCGCGTGCCGGTCGAAGAACGTCGCGTTCGACGGACGGTGGGGTATGTCGGGCACCTGCACGCCTCCAAGGGGGTCCACGGCATCCTGAAGATGGTCCCGCACTTCGCGGAGGCCGGGCTCAAACTGGCTTTATATGGCGGTTACCCGGACCAGATTGACACGCTCCGGCAACGCCTGCGGGAGATCGACGCTCGTGCGGACGAATTGGTGACACTGCATCCTTTCATGCCACCGTCGGAACTCCATCGGGCCCTCGCTGCCGATCTCAGCCTCATGCTGATTCCGCTGAAGGATAATCACTACAACCGCTTCCTCACCTGCCCGGTCAAGGCCCTCGATGCCCTGTCGCACGGCCTCCCTTCTGTGGCCAGCGATCTTCCTTCCACGAGGTCGGTCCTCGGTGAATCCGCCGAGTATGTCGAGCCGGGCAAGATCAAGGCCACGGCAAGAGCAGCCGTTGCCATTCTGGATGACTCCAAGCGCTACTCCCCGATGGCGGGAGAGGCCGAAAGGAGGGCCGAGAAGCTCGCCTGGAAAAAGCGGGCGACAGAAATCGTCAATTTCGCGCGCTCAATCCCTTCGCGGCATCAGCCAGGGATTGTTTCTGATGGGGGAGAGTGAGGACTCAGGAAACCAGTTGGTCCTGAATATCATCAACCCGGCAACGAACCTTGCACTGAAGCTTGGTGATACCACGGCGAATACGCGCCTTGATGGTACCCAGCGGTTCGCCCAGACGGTCAGCCACTTCGTGCTGCGTGAGCCCCGCAAAGTAAGCAAGTTCAATTGCTTCTCGTTGCTCGTCGGACAATTCCATGACCGCGCTCCGGACAATCCCGTTGGTCTCGTTGGCCGTGACTTCGTCGAGGGAGTCGCGTGAGGTGATAGGCTCCTCCTTCTTGTTCTCCTCTTCCAGGGCGTCGCGGAGACGAGCACGTCGTTGCTTCGAACGAATGCGGTCAATGGCCCGGTTGCGAGCCATGGTCGTGCACCAGGTGAGAGGCTTGCCACGCTGGTTGTCGAAGAGCTTCGCCTTCTGCCAGATCTGCGCAAAGACCTCCTGCATGACATCTTCGGTGTCCTGATGATCGTTCAAGACCTTGTAAATGGTCATGTAGATGACGCCCTTGAATCGATCGTGAAGATGTCGGAAGGCGACGCGATCTCCGTTGGCCACGGAGCGAAGCCACTGAGATTCTTCCTCCGGGTTGGACTCGATTTTTGTTCTCTTGGTGGTGGAGGCAGTGTTCATGTCTAAATTCCTTCAAACTAATACAAGGGCGATTGAAAAAGAAAAACAACTAGAAGCAATTTCTCTTATTGGAGTGACCTATGTGTCTAGAATTTTAAGCGTTGTCTAGTTAATGTCTAGATTTTTATGGCCCTCTTTTCTCGAATCTGAGCGAAAAATTGAATTCTTCGGCGTTTGGTCCACCAATGAGTTGTGAGTCATCGCCGCCTCATTTTCCGGGAATTTGGGAGTCCCAGCCAAGTTTTGGAGCTGGAAACGACCGAGATTTCACCCCTTGAGACGGGTTTCTGCAGGGTGGAGACGCAACTGGCCCCAATTAATCCCGCGGATTTGAATTTTGTGGAGGGAGTCTACGGAAAGCGTCCGGAACTTCCCGCCGTTCCCGGCGTCGAGGGCGTCGTGCGCCTCGTCGAGGGCCAAGTATCAGGCGGTTGTGAGGAGGGATCATTGGCGATCATTCCGGGTTTTACCGGGATGTGGCAGGAGCAGTTCGCGGTCGACGCGGCGAGTCTCGTCGCGATTCCTTCGGGGATTTCCCCGGAACAGGGGGCCATGTTGAAGGTGAACCCGCCGACGGCCCTCCTCATGTTGCGGGAGTTTGTCGATCTCCGGCCCGGCGACTGGGTGGTGCAAAATGGGGCAAATTCCGCAGTTGGACGTTGCGTCATCCAGATCGCGAAAAAACGGGGAATCCGGACGCTGAATTTGGTGCGGCGCAAGGAGTTGATTGGCGACTTGAAGAAATTGGGAGCAGATGCCGTCCTCCTTGATGGGGAAGAAACGATTGAAGACGCCAAAGGCATCTTGGGCGACGCACGGCCCCGCCTTGCCCTGAACGCGGTTGGCGGCGACAGCGCCCTGAGATTGATGGCCCTCCTCGGGCAGGGAGGCGAACACATCACCTATGGAGCCATGAGCCGACGCAGCCTCAAGGTGCCCAATCGATTCCTGATCTTCGACGATATTGTCCTGCGCGGGTTTTGGGTCACCCGCTGGATGGAGAGGGCAACGATGGGCGAAGTCCGGGAAGTCTTCTCGGAGTTGTCTGCGATGATGGCCGTCGGCGAGTTGTCGATGCCCGTCGACCGCTTTTATCGCGTGGAAGACTTCCGGGAAGCGATCGAGAGGGCAAATGAAGCCGGGAGGAACGGTAAGGTGTTGCTCGATTTCCGCTCGTAGTGCGCATTCCCGAAAACCCCGGCAGGCGGGGAAGGGACGCTTGCTTCCGATTTCCGGCTCAGCTGAAGGTCACATCTTTCCCGGGTTCCAGTTCGTACACCAGTTTCAGCTGCGACCACGTGTTCGGCTTCACCGTCTGTTCCATGAACTTCACGTAAATGGGGTCGTCGAGGAAGCTGTTGAGCTTCTCGCGGGATTCGCAGTCGACCGCATAAAAAAGCGGCCACTGGTTCTCGTCATCCACCCTTTTCCCGGAGCGGACCTGCATGGCCTCGGGGATCTTGAGGAGTTGGCTGCGCGCCGCGCGAATGATCTCCTCGGTGGTTTCCGGGGTAACGTGCTCCTCGAGCTTGCAGAGGACGACGAGATGAACCATGCGCTTTACCTAAGCGGCGGTCGCGCAAAAGCAAATCGCGATGCGATCAGCGCTGCTCGGCCCAATTGAACGCACCCTTCTTCAACGCATAGACATAGGCCACGGCGAGGATGCCGACGAAGCCCATCATCGCCCAGAAAATGGACGGGCCATTTCCGGCGTCGACGAAATCCCGGAAGACAACCGCCCACGGATACATGAAGACGACCTCGATGTCGAAGAGGACAAAAAGCATGGCGACGAGGTAGAACTTCACGCTGAAACGCGCCTGGCCTTCGCCGACCGGAAGCATCCCGCACTCGTAGGCGGAGTCCTTGATCTTGTTCCGGCGCGCACTACGTCCGAAGGCCACGCTCATGAGAAGGGCGGAGACGGCGAAACCGACGGCGATGACGATTTGCAGCGCAATCGGAAGGTAGTTGTCGGTGAATTCGGGACCCATCGGCTGGAACGATGCGCGAAGGCGGAGGGATTTCCACCGGGAAATGCAAGTCTGCTTCGGGATTTCGTTCTCGACGGTGGCCAATGCCATCAGATTCGCCAGCCTGAGGCCTGCCCTCTTCGCCTTTCCGCCCGCCAGCCCGTGCGACAGGTACAAAAAAAGGGGGCGGATTGACCGCCCCCAGGGGTTGAAAACAAAAAGATGTGTTGTCGTTGAGTCGAAAAACTCAGGAACGGGCGGCCGGGGCGTTGTTGGCGCTGGAGGCTTGCTCGATTCCGTCGAGACCACGATAGGTTTTGGCCGATTTCTCAACCAGCCCGCGGGTCACGAGGTTTTGAAGCTTTTCATAGGCACGGAGACGAAGCATTTCTTCCCCCCCGCTGACGGCATTTTTCTTCTTCAGGTTCTCATAGACGAGCTCGAAGAGTTCGTTGAATTCGTAGGTCTTGCTCTTTTTCAAGACCACAACCAATTCATCTGTCACATGATCTGGAATCCTACGAGAGAACCGGGTTCGTTTTGTTGTAGCCATAGATCGCGGAGTCTATCACAAAGACGAATTTTTACCAAGGTTTTCGTCTCAAATTTTCTAAATTTTTCGGAATTGCGATTATTTTAGACTCCAATAATTCTAATATGTTCAAATTTTTTCCGATTTGTGTTTTCTCCCTTTAATTCCGGTCAAATTTGCCGATTACACGAATTCCATCTTTTTTGATCTCAATGAGTTCCAGACTCACCGGGTAAGTCGATATTTCAAAGGTGTGGGAGGCGACTTCCTGAATCTCCGCGAGATTATTCGCCGATTTCGGGAGGAGAATCAGGGTCGACCGGTTGGGTGCAACGACGAAGAATTCGGTTCCGAGCGTGCTTGAGAATCGGTCCCGGAAGGCCGGAGAGGCGATGACGGAGGCGAGGAAGGGGACCTCCGACTCAACGACACCATGGGTGATGACTTCGTTGGCGTCCCGGTAGTATTTCGCCTCCAAAGAGGCAATAAACAGCTCCATGGCCTCCACTGCGTGCTCGAAAAAGCGTTTCCAAGGCAGTTCCAGCGCCCTGAATTCCTCGCGGGAGTAGGGCTCCAGTCGCTCGCCGTCCCATCTGGCGGGGACGAAACCAGTCTCCTTCGATTGAGGGAGAAGGACAAACTGTTTCGATCCCATGAATTTGGGCTCAAGGATGAGTGCGTGCGGGGTGGGGGCGGGCACCAGGGTCCCGGGAGATTCCGTCTCCGGCGTGCCCGTCGATTCCTCCTCGCTGCCAAAGGCCACCCTTGGGCCGCCATCGGCAAAAAAGAAGAACAACGCGAGGAGCGGCAGGCGCATCGGTCAACATACCCAAAAACCCGGTCGCGGCATCTCGCTTGCCTTCCCAATTGATGGACGAAGACGGGGTGATTCCGTTACGGTGGGGGGATGCGAAACATGATCGGGCGAACCTTGACACTCCTTTTCGGAGTTTTCCCGGCGACGACCGATGCGGGTCTCCCGGAGCATCCGACGGATCTTCCGAAGGTGCGCGTTCTCTTTGCCGGGGGAATCGGGGACCCTGCCGTGCGTCATTTCATCCAGCCCAAGGGAGAGATCCAGTCGGCGGCCGTCTTCGGGGAAGGGGTGACCGAGGCATTTGTGAAGTCCTATGGTTTCCGGCTGCGTTCACGATTCGTCGACGCCACCGACCCGTTGCCAAAGGTGGACGCGTTTTTTACCAGCCCGCCCGCGGCCTCGAAGCGGGGAAAGATTCTTCTCGAGGAAGCCGCACGCGCGCTTTGCTCACGGGGCCGCGATGTGGTCGTTCATCCTTCCACGACCGACTGGTTCGCCGCGGCCGTTTATCCCACGGCGCGTTTCGTCACCGGAGCTGCGGCGGAAACGGCGAGGGCCATACCCGGCAAACTGACCATCTGCATTCCGGAAGGCTCCGCCCTGCACTTCCGCGGGAGTGAGATTACCGCCGTCGGATACTCTCCCGTGCGACTCCTCCTCGCCGCCTCTCCGCGTCGCGAGGCGAAGACCGTTGCCTTAAAACACCTCGCCACGCACGACTACATTCTCCTCGCTCGCGCCGTGCATGAGCGGGCGGCGGGATCGACGAATCCGCCAGCGGAAACGGCGGCTCCGACACTGAAACGCGGTGCCCTCGTTCTCGCGGGTGGCAACAAATCCCCTCGCAGTGCCTTGGAATGGATGCTTCGTCGCGCAGGCGGTCCGGCGCATGCGAGGCTCGTCATCATTCCCACCGCGCGGCCGGATTCCCGACTGAAACTCGAGGAGGTTCTCGAGACGTTTCGCGGTATCGGGTTTCGCAATGTCTCGATCGCCCACACGCGTCGCGATGTCGGAATAGCAAGCAGTGCGTCTCGTCAAATTGACCGTGCAAACGCCGTCTGGATCACCGGTGGTCGCCAATGGCGGCTTGCCGACGCCTTCGAGAACGGTCCGGCCGTCGAAGCCATGCGCCGACTTCTCGATCGTGGAGGGGTCATCGGCGGCAGTTCCGCCGGGGCCACGATTTGCGGTGAATACCTCGTGCGCGGCGATCCCCGTTCCGGGTCCATCTTCTCCGCCGAGGGCTATGAACGCGGATTCGCCTTCCTCCCCGGCGTCGCCATCGATCAGCACTTCACAGAACGAAAACGCGGGAAAGACCTGGAGGAATTCGTCGCCGGCCACCCCCAATTCTCCGGCATCGGCATCGACGAAACCACCGCCATCATTGTGGAAGGGACGTCGTTTCTCGTGCGGGGGTTGGGCGGTGTGACTGTCACGACTGGAAACGATAAAGGACAGGTGAAATCGGTGCGGTTGAAGGCGCATGAGACGTACGACTTTGCGACGCCAAAACGACAGTCCTTCAATCTCGGTAAATGAATCTGCCTACTCCGCCGAATACATTCTGGCTTCCTTCGAATTCCTTTCCTCAACATCGGAGATGGATGTCATTGCCGCTTTGATGGCGATCCATGCAACCACTCCTGCTACGAATAGCTTGAGGATTTTCAACGCCGCTGATTCCGGCTTTTTGGTTTTTTCAGCCATGAGAGAATATACGCCGCCAGATATGTATTGCCATAATTGCAATACCTGCAAGGTGCCATGCCGCCCGTTCGCCATCGATTCCATAGCTGCCGCTATTTTCGGAGAAACCCTTTAGTTTCAAGGGAATTTAAGCATTCCGAACTTGCTCAAACCCTATTTTCCTCGTATCTTTTTAAAATTTTTATCCCGAGATAAGCCAATAGCCTCCCTTTTTGACCCTGCCTTTGGCGTGGACGGCCAACCACCTCACCCACTGCAGACTCCGCCTCCCTCATGGCTCGCCTCACGTTCAAAGTTTCTGACAATGAGGAACTTAGCTTCCCCCTTAGTCGGCGTTCCAAGACCACGCTCGGCCGGGACGCTGAGAACGACATTGTCATCGACAATAACTATATCTCCAGCTTCCACGCGGAGTTTCGCTTCAAGGAAGAGCAAGGCGGCTTTGTCGCTGTCGATCTCAATTCCTACAACGGCATCAAGGTCAACGGGGCCAAGATCGAGCGCAAGGTGCTGAAGGACGGGGATTCGCTGCACTTTGGTCAGCTCGAAGCTCGATTCTACACTGATGAGGCCGCGTCGGCGGCCGCTCCCGCTCCGGGGCCGGCAACGAATCCCAAGCCCGCGCCGATAATCCAGCCCAGCCCGATCGTTGTTCCCAAATCCGCGTCTCCACCCGGCGTCAAGACGGCCAGGCTCACCCCCGAAGTTCCGGCACCCGCACCTGTTCCGAATCCGGTCACGCCAACGCAGAAGATGGAGCCACCGAATCCCAAGCCGGCGGTGGAGGCCAAAGATCCTGACAAACCCACTTCGGTCGCCGCCCGTCGTCCGGTCGCGACGCCCTCGGCGGTCGTGCCCCGTCCCGAGACTGCGCCCATCGAACAGGCTGGGAAGTCCGACGAGCCTCCGTTGATCGAACCCGGTCACCGAGTGCAACGCGTCGCTGCCGTACCCAGCCAGGCCGCCGCGTCGACCGGTGCGAAGGACGAGGCCGCGGCGAAAGCGGCGCAGGAGCAGGTGGCTCGATTGAACAAGCAGACGGCCGCGGCGCGCGAGGAACTGAAGGAAGCACAATCGGGGCTCGCCAAGATCCTTGGCCAGATCGAGGCGCTGCAACCACAGAAGAAGGAACTCACCATCGTCGAAGGAGAATTGCTGAAGAAGCAGGAGGCCCTGAAGGTGGCGGAGAACGATCGCGAAAAGGCGCAGGCGGAAGCGGCCAAGGCGCGCGAGGACGTGCGGAAACTCAACGACGAAAGTGCCGAGCTCTACGCTACCGTCGGACACAAGAGCCAGATCGAGCAGGAAGTCATTCGCCTCGAGTCGCGCGAAAAGGCCTTGCAGGAGAAGGTCGAGAGGTTCTCGGGAACCATCGAAGATCTCGATGCCAAACGCCGCGAGATTTCCGAGACGCAGGCGGAGCTGGACTCACTCCAGTCGCGCAAGGGCGAACTCGACAGGACGATTCGCGAGCGCGAAGAGAAGCGTCAGGAATTCGACGATGTCCTCGCCAAGCTCGAGGGGGACAAGCAGCAGACGGAGCAAACGATCGCTGATCTTGAAACGCGCGGGTCGTCCCTGAAGGAGTCGGTTTCCAAGGACGAGTCGGAAGTGGGCCGCCTCGAATCCAGTGCGGATCAGGCGCGAAAGGCCCTCAGCGACATTCGCGCCGAGATGGAAGAGCACGACGGACGGCTCGCGAAGGTGCGCGAGGAGATCGTGGAAGCCGATCGTGAACTTGCCGAGAAGCGCGAAGAGGCCGGGACCGCTCAGGCCCAGTTCACGGAACTCGAGGAACGTTCGGTCCGGACGAAGGCGCAGCTCCTCGATTTCCAAAGCGAACTGAGTGACCGCGACACCGTCCTCCGCCAACTCGAAGAGTCACGCCGCGAAATCAGCGAGGGCGAGTTGCGATTGAATGCCCTCCAGGAGGAACTGGGACAAAAGATCGGCGCCGCGGAAGCGGCCAACGAGGGACTCGAACGGTCGAGGAAGGAAAAGGAGGAGGTTGACGCGGAAATTGAAAGAAACCGAACGAGGGTCTCCGAACTGGAGAAGAGCGTGAGCGACCTGCAAGGACGCGAAGCGGAGTTGCAGCGGCTCGTCGAGGAAGTCGACCAACGGAAAACCGAATCGGCGGAACTCGAGTCCAGGGTTTCCGAATTGCAGGCGACAAAGTCGAAGCTTGAGGAAGGACTGTCCGGACTCGATGACTCAAGGGCGGAAGTGGAGTCATTGCTCAAGCAGATCGAAGAACGCTCGAGGCATCTCGGAGAGTTGGAAAAGACGATCGTCCGCTTCGAGGAGCGAAAGGGCGAGATCGACGACCAGATCGCCACACACGAAAAGCGCGCCGAGGAAACGCGGGAACTGGACTCGAGGATTGAGGGGCAGAAGGCAACGCTCGGCGAGTTGGAATCGAAGAAATCCGGGCTCGAGGAAAGCGTGGCCGGGTTGGAGCAAACCCGCGAGGAGCTGGAATCTTTGCGCGGTCAAGTCGGGGAGCGCCAGGGGGAGTTGAGCGGCATCGAAGAGAGAATCGCCGGGCTTGGCGAAAAGCAGAACGAATTCAATGGACTGCTCGCTTTCATCGAGGAACGCCAATCCGAGATCGGCGGCCTCGACCAGCAGATTGAGGAGAAAAATTCCGCCATCGTCGATGCGGAACGAAACAAGGAGTCGATCGATCAGGAAATCATCGAAACGCGCAAGGCCTATGCAGAACTCAGCACGTTGCGCGATGAATTGAACGGCACGATTTCCGACCTCGAGGAGAAGAAAAAGACAAAGGAAGAGACCGAGGCGAAAACCCAGGAACTGCGCGAGGAAATGGCGCAACTCAATGAGCAAGCTGCGGAATTGAGCCGCGTCGGCCATCAGCTCGACGAGCAGCGCCGTGCCTACGAGGAGGAGAAGAGGCAGTACGAGGAAATCGCCGCCACGAACAAGAGCCTGCGCGTGGAGAACGCCTCGGCCGGGGAGCGCGCCGCGACCTTGAAGCAGGAGATCACCGAGATGGAGGCGCGCGGTGAGGAAATGCAGAAGCTGCGCAAGGAGATCGATGAGACCGAAGTGCGCTTCACGCGCCTCACCGAGGGAATCGTCGAGGCCGAAGAGCGCCGGACCTCCCTCGATAGGGAGATCGAGAACCTCTCAAAGACGAAATCCGATGCCGAAGAGGAGGCCGCCCGTGCCCGCGAAACGCTCGCTTCCCTCCAGGAAGAAACGAAGCCTCTCGAGGATAAATTGGAAGAACTGGAACGGATCAGAACACGCATCGCCTCGCTCGAGGCCGATCAGTCGCGGCTCGAAAAGCAGACCGCGGAACTCGACCTTACGACCGAAAAGCTTGACGAGGCCCGCGCCGCGTTCTCCCAGGTCGAGCAGGATCGCGACAATGCCCGCCGCGAGATCTCCGACGCCCGCTCTGATCTCGAAAACCTGCGGGTCGACCTCAGGAACCTGAACGCCGAGAAGCGCACGCTGGAGGAAACGCGGGAGATGCTCAACACCGTGACCGAGGAACTCGATCGCAAGGCGGAAACGAAGAAGGCGATCAAGGAAGAAGCGCGGCTCCTCGGTGAGCAACTGCAGAAGATGAAGGAGGAAGCGCCGGAACTCGAGGTGGCGGCGCAGAAGCACCAGTCATTGGCGCGCGAATTGAATACACTCGAGGCACGTGTCTCGGAGCTTGATGCGGTAAAGCGCGACTACGAGGCGAAAGCGGAAAAGGTCGCGGAGTTGGAGGAACGCGAACGACTCCTCGGGGAAAACAGCCCGGACCCGGAATGGGGCACGGTCGAAGTCATCGGCCGCCTCCTCATCAAGCGCCTCGACCTCGTCGACGACATGATCGGCCACGTTGTCATTGAGAAGAACGAACACCTTGAGGAACAATTAAAGATCCTCCGCGAATCGCTCCTCGACCTCCTCCGCGAGCACAGCATCGAGCCCTTTGAATTCGAGGAAAACGCCGAGATCAAGCTCCACGACCGCGCGCGCATCAAGATCGTGGAGGAGCGGGACGCTTCGCCCGTGGAAGGCCGGACGGTCATTCTTGAGACCCTCCGCCCGGGCTACATTTGTTCCCGGGGCGGCGAGGGTAACGCCTTCATTCTTCGCAAAGCAGAAGTTGTAACTTCGCTGGGCTGAAGGATATTTCCCTGCCTCCTTTTTCAATCTTTCTGCTGTCTTCGTGCCCATGGGAACCACCGAGAAATTTGTCGGTATCGACCTCGGAACGACGACTTCGGGACTTGCGTGGGTCAAACCCGATGGCAGCCCGGAGATCGTTCCGAATGGCGATGGCGAACGTCTGACCCCGTCCGTCGTCTACTTCGACAAGTACGAAAAAGTGAAGCTCGTCGGCTCGTCCGCACGCGACGGCGGCGATCCCTCGCGCACGATCTTCCGGATCAAGGATCGCATGGACGATCCCGACTACGTCATTGATTTCGACGGTGAGAAGTGGACGCCCACCGAGATCTCCGCGTTGATCCTCGCGAAACTCAAGCGCGAGTGCGAACGCATCATTGGTGACTTTGAAGAAGTCGTCATCACTGTCCCCGCGAATTTCAACGAACTCGCCCGGACCGCGACCATCAACGCCGCGCAGATTGCCGGGCTCAAGGTGAAGCGCCTCGTCAACGAACCCACGGCCGCCGCACTCTACTACGCGAGTACGCAGGATATTGAGGGCCGTGTCCTCGTCTACGACATGGGGGGCGGGACGCTCGACATCACGATTCTCGAAATCGAAGCCGACAAGGTGAACATTCTCGGCTCCGAGGGCGCACGTCGCCTCGGTGGCAACAACTTCGACGACCTCCTGCTCGCCATGTACGCCGAGCAGTATACCGCCATCGCGGGTGCTCCGCTCTACGGCGATGAACGCGAGCGGCGCCGTTGCCTCCAGCTCGTCGAGGACGCGAAAAAAATGCTCTCGAAGCTCAAGACCGTGACCGACACCGTCGGCAATCGCCAGGTCGGCCTCGCTCGGATCGAGTTGACTCGCGATGTCTTCGAAGAAGCCGTGCAGCGCTATCTCACGCGCACGATCATGCTCATCGAGCAAGCCCTTGCCGGCGTGGGCCTGACCGAGAAGGATATCGATCACGTCGTCCTCGTCGGCGGCAGCACACGCATCCCGAAAGTGCGCCAAGTCCTGACGCAACACTTCGGTTATGCCCCCAAGTCGTGTGGAAACGTCGACGAATGCGTGGCCCTCGGCGCCGCCCTCTTTTCGAAGAACGACCGCGAGATCCAGGAAGTTTGCAACCAGAGCTACGGCATCCTCGCCCTCGTTGAAGACCAGAAGACGAAGAAGTCCGCGGTGAAGAATTCGATCATCATCAAGAAGAACCGCTCCATTCCTTGCTCGGAATCGCAGACTTACGAGACTTCCGAGGACAATGAGACGCTTATCGAGGTCGACGTCACGCAGGGTGAGGACGACGATCCGGCCTACGTCGATGTCATCGGTCGCCTCGCCTTGAAAGTTCCCTCCGGACGCCCCGCGGGGTGCGATGTGAAGGTCACTTACCACTACGACCGTGACCAGCGCGTCAAGGCCATGGTTCTCGACGAGCAAACCGGCAAGTCCAAGGAAGTGGAGATCGAATACCGCGGCAAAGGCGTCCTCAACGCGAAACAAGTGGAACGGAAATCGGCGCACCTGAAACAAGTGCGCATCGAATAGTTTCTTACCTTCCGACGCACCAACTCCCGAACCCAGAAATGGCCATCTTCGATATCTTCAAAAAGAAAGGGAAAGGCACCACCACCGCCACCCCGACGACGACCGACGCCCCCCACAAGGGTGGCGCTGGCACCACCGACGGGCCTCCCAAGCGCCCCACCCCCGGCGGGACCAACGGCGCCGTCCCCGATCCCACGACGAAGACTCCCGAAGAGTTGTGCGGAGTCCAACCCGACATGCCCCGCGAGGAAATCCGCACCCACCTCGCCAAACTCTTCAAGCGCCACAACCGCGGCGCCTCCAGCCTCGACGAGTCCACCCGCCAAAGCGCCGAAATAATGCTCGACGCCATCGTCGAAGTGCGCGGGAAGTATTTAAACTAGGAGTAAGTGCAAGCGGAGGCCCGGTGTTTTCGGCTTGACCGATATTCTCGATTTTCTGTGAAGTTTCAATTGGGTGCCAACCTCGCCTAGGCTCGGTGGGCCAATATGGACTGTTCTTTTTAAAATGAAAACACTGGCGGACACGATTGTTCGGAAGTGGCAAGTCGGCGACGAACTCCGAATCGGCGAGATCTACTACGAGGCTGTGCACGAATTGACGCGTGACCACTACAACGAGCAGCAGCGTCACGCCTGGGCGACGCCAATTGAAGAGGACCCTGCTTGGGCTGAGAAGTGGCGCAAGCGATGCGAGCGGAAAGACCCGTGGGTTGCCGTGGCTGATGGCGAAGTTGTCGGCTTTATTGAGTTCGAGCCGGACGGTCACATTGACTGCACGTATGTGTCGCCTTCTCATTCAAAAAGAGGGCACATGACGGCGATCATGAATCGGATCTTCGAGGAGGCACGCCAATCGAATCTCATCAGACTCTACGCCGAGGTATCCGTGACGGCGCGGCCCTTTTTCGAGCGCCATGGTTTTCGAGTCGTGCGCGACAACCCCCATGAAGTTCGCGGCGTTCCGATTTTGAACTACATTATGGAACGCTGGTTGTAGTGCAGGCACTGCGCCTCATGGATTCCAGCCTCCGAGCCCCACTATGGGAGAACTCGGCGTCGCAGGTCAATGCTCTGACTGTGGCGAGTCGGAGTCGACATGAATAGTCGAAAGTGTATCCTGAAACCAATGCGCGTCCTCGGCAGGGCGTAACCCGGCTCAAGTGTTATCCCAGAAAACAAATGGCAAGACAGATAAGAACTGTCGCCGCTCTCTGCGGGTTGTTGTCGGTGTTAGTTTTTGTGTGCTCATTCAGCCTATTCGGGCTCCTGCGTTCTGACTTCGACGTCTTTCATGACTTCATTAGTAAACTAGGCAGCAAAGGTCAGCCGTAC
>JBCDLR010000008.1:0-27128 GCA_038745205.1 Verrucomicrobiota bacterium | reverse complement strand
CTAGGTTTTTACACAAACCGATGAAAAAGCCGCTGCTTCCCGCTCTGCTTCTGAACCTGCTGTTCTCAACGGCGATGGCCGACAAGGACGCCGAGATGGCGCTGGGTGACGAGGCTTACGAGCAAATCCAGATCCTCGCCCGCGCCATTGAGGTCATTCGAGAGCAGTACGTCGACGAGGAAAAGGTGACATACGAGCGGCTCATCGCGGGTGCTCTCGACGGTATGTTCGCTTCGCTCGATCCGCATTCGTCCTACATGCAGCCTCAAGTCTTCCAGCAGTTGCAGCGCGAATCATCGGGGACGTATGATGGCGTGGGGATCACCGTCGCCATGAGGAACGATGCCCTGCGCGTCATCGCCGCGCGTGAAGACGGGGCGGCGGCGAGAGAGGGAGTCTTGCCCGGCGACGTCCTTCTACAGATTGGCGAAACGCTGACGGAAAAACTCGATTGGACCGAAGCGATGGAACTACTGCGCGGGGAACCGGGTGAGATGCTGCGAATCATTGTGAGCCGACCCGCGACGAAGGAAATCCTCGAGTTTGAGATCGTCCGTGAATTGATCAGGGAGACGACGGTCAAGGACGCCATGCTCCTCGAAGAGGCCATGTCCGGGCCCTCGAAGATCGGCTATGTGCGGCTCCTGCAATTCGGCGCCGAGAGTGCGCGTGAACTCGCCAATGCGCTCGATCAACTGGAAGATGAGGGCATGGAAGCGCTGGTTTTTGACCTGCGGAACAACCCGGGCGGGTTGCTTACCGCGGCGGTGGAGATCCTCGGTGAATTTCTCCCGCCGGACACCACCGTCGTTACCACCGAAGGGCGGAATCCCCGGGAGAATCCACCGGCCTACCGCACTCCGGCGGTGAAACGCCGCGAGCGCGACTATCCCGTTGCCGTTCTCGTGAGTCACTCGAGCGCTTCGGCCTCGGAAGTCGTCGCGGCGGCGCTGCAGGACCTGAAGCGCGCGGTCATCATTGGAGAAACGACCTTCGGCAAAGGGTCCGTCCAGCAAGTCATGCCGATGGGCATGGGCACGGGCGCGGCGATGCGCCTCACAACTTCGAAATACTACACTCCAAGCCGCCGCGTCATCCATGAGCGCGGTGTCACTCCCGATATCATTTCCACCCTTACGCCCGACGAAGAACGTCTGCTCGCCCAATGGCGAAACCGCGCCAACCTCGACGAAGACGAACGGGCAGAGGTCGAACACTTCCAAGATCGTCAACTCGAGCGGGCCGTCGATGCCTTGAAGGCGTTTCTGATCTGGGAGAAGAAGGGGACAACGCCTGCCCGCCGTGGCAGGAAATGACGCGAAAGTTCGCGAAAATCCGCGGCGGGTGCATTCTGCTCAGGAGAAAAACAATTTTCGCGCCTTTTCGCGTCCTTTCGTGGCTCCTCCCTTGAAAACTCCAATCCTTGCCCTCGAAACCTCCTGCGATGAAACCGCTGTCGCCGTTTGGGACGACACACGCGGAATCGTTGCGAGCGAAATCTCGTCTCAGATTCCCGAGCACCGTCCCTATGGCGGGGTCGTCCCCGAGTTGGCGTCACGGAATCATGTCGTGAGGGTGCGTCCATTGATCGAAACCGCCTTGGAGAAGGCGGGCCTGGCGATCGGCGATATGTGCGCTTTTGCGGCGACTGCCGGGCCCGGCTTGGCGAGTTCCTTGCTCATCGGGAACACGGTGGCGAAGTCCCTCGCCCTCGCGGAAGAGAAGCCGTTCATCGCTGTGAATCATCTCGAAGGGCACCTGCTCTCACCGTTCATCGCGGACCGCCAAGTCCCGCCGCATGTCGCGCTGGTCGTGAGCGGCGGACACACCATGCTCGTGAAAGTGGAGGAGGTCGGTGACTACCAACTCCTAGGTCGGACTCTCGACGACGCGGCCGGAGAGGCCTTCGACAAGGTGGGAAAAATGTTGGGTCTACCGTATCCCGGGGGACCGGAGATCGAAATGACGGCGAAGGATGGCGATGCGACCGCATTCGATTTTCCGCGCAGCATGCTCGACAGCGGTGACTTCCGCTTCAGCTTCAGCGGCCTCAAGACCTCTGTCCTCTACACGGTCGAGGATCTCGACAAGGAGAAGCGTAAAGAATGGCTCGCCGATGTCTGCGCGTCCTTCCAGGAAGCAGTCGTCGAGGTCCTTGTGGAGAAGACGTTCCGTGCGGCCCGGAAGCAGGGTTGCAGGATCATCGGCGTGAGCGGGGGAGTCAGCTGCAACGGGCGGCTTCGCGATGCCTTCGAAGGGGGTGCGAAACGGCGTGGCCTGGAGATTCGTTTCGCTGAGCGCGCCCTGACCACGGACAACGCGGCCATGATTGCTTTCACTGCCGCAAAGAAACTGGCTGCGGGCGAGACTTCGCCACTGACGGCGGACGTGAATCCGAATTTGCCGTTGGTGGAAACGGGCTAGGACCGGCGTCGGCGCAGGAAGGTGAGACCGGCGACAGCCATGACCATGCCCGTGGACGGTTCAGGGACGACGGTGAACGTGGCGACGAAGTTGTTGTTGCTGTTGTTCTCCGTGTGAGTCCCGCTGCCGGTATCGAAGGTGAATGGTGCGTCGAAAAATACGGAAAGTGTGTGGACTCCGTTGGAGAGTCCGCTGAGAAGGTCGATGTTGAAGGATTGCGAATACCAACGCTGGTCGCCGCTGATCCCGGAAACGCTGTCTTCGTTGAAGGTGAGACTGAGGGGAGCGAAGCCATTGCTGTCCACCTCGTAATTCACTCGTGCACCGGTCACGTCGTCGGAATCATTTTTAAAGGTCAATATCCCGCCGCCACGAAGATTCAAGGTCTCACCTTGCGAGGGGTCAAAGGTACCGAGGTCGATGCCATCAAGACCGGTTGTATTGAGAGTTGGACCGAACCCGGACGGTTGGTGACGCCCGTCGCCGAGAAGCGTCGCTTCATAAAGAGTCACGTTCCCATTCAATTCGATGACAACGCCGGTGCCGAAGATACCGGAGATCGCGTGAACGGATGCCGGGAAAAAAACGCTGATGAGGATGGAGAGGATTCTCATGGGGGCTGCCGGAAAACACGCTTTTATCGATCAAGAATTGAGGTGCCGTCAATGTTATTTTGTGGAAATTTGAGGGTCAAACTCGCGGCTTCCCGCGGAAAATCCCCTGTTTCCGCGCTTGTCACCGCCCCCGTCCGGTGGTTCCTGTCCGCACGCTATGAGTGATAACGATACTCCGCCAACAACGCCCGATGCCCCAGGTTCCAGCGAGGAGGATTTGATCGCTGTTCGCACGGAGAAGATGGCGAAACTTCGCGAGCTCGGTGTTGATCCCTTCGGCGGAAAATTCGAGACAACGACTTCCATCGCGACCCTTCGCGCGGACTTCGCCGAGGAAAAGGCGGTGGCCATTGCCGGCCGCATCACCGCCCTGCGGGACATGGGTCGCAGCGTATTTCTCGACCTCTCCGACTTTGAGGGGCGCATGCAGGTCTTCATCGCGAAGAAGGCGCTCGACGACGCGCAGAAAGAGCTCTTCGCGCAGCTTGATCTCGGCGACTGGCTCGGTGTGGAGGGAGAGACGTTCATCACCCGCACGGAGGAACCGACGGTCAAGGCGAGCAGAATCACCGTCCTTTCCAAGTCGATGCGCCCGATGCCGGACAAGTTTCACGGCATTTCCGACCGCGAAGTGAAATACCGCCAGCGCTACCTCGACCTCATGTCGAACGAGCAAAGCCGCGAGGTCTTCCTCAAGCGTTGTCTCATCGTCCGGGAAATCCGGAATTTTCTCAACGCGCGGGGCTTCCTCGAGGTGGAGACACCGATGCTGCAGGACGTCCCTGGCGGCGCGGCGGCGCGGCCGTTCGAGACGTTTCACAACGCGCTCGACATGCCGCTCTACATGCGCATCGCGCCGGAGTTGTTCTTGAAGCGTCTCCTCGTCGGCGGCATGACCAAGGTCTACGAATTGAACCGAAACTTCCGCAACGAGGGTATCAGTCGGCGCCACAATCCCGAGTTCACGATGCTCGAAGCCTACTGGGCCTTCGCCGATTTCGAGCAAATGGCCGAACTTGTCGAGGAGATGATTTGCATGCTGGCGGAAAAATTCTCAGGCGGACTTGTCATCGAAACGAAGGACGAGGAAGGGGCGGTGACAAAGACGGTCAATCTCGCCCGCCCCTGGAAGCGTGCCCCGTACCGCGAACTCGTGAAAGGCATCGCCGGTGACGACTGGTTCGACCTTGGGCCCGAACAACGGCGCGAAAAGTGCGGCGACCTCGGCGTCGAGATCTCCCCCGAGATGGAAGACTACGAGGTCTCACAGCAGGTCTTCGAAAAGCTCGTCGAGGAAAAGACGATGGACCCTTGCTTCGTCACCCACGTCCCGAAGGAACTGGTCCCGCTCGCCAAGCAGAACGCCGCCGACGATTCGCTCGTCGATGTCTACGAGCTCATCATCAACGGCCAGGAGATCTCCCCCGGTTACTCCGAACTCAACGACCCCGTCGTCCAGCGCGAGCGCCTCGCGCACCAGGCCGGCGAAGAAACTCAATTGATGGACGACGATTTCATCACCGCCCTTGAGCACGGGATGCCCCCCGCGGGCGGCATCGGTGTTGGCATCGATCGGTTGGTCATGATGCTCACAGGCGCGGAGTCGATCCGCGATGTGGTGTTGTTCCCGCAGTTGAAGAAGAAGTAGCTGCGCTTTGCGCGGAATGACGATGACTGAATCCCGGGATTCAGAGGAGATTGGGAAGATCTCTCACGAGTAGGCGGGAACTCAAAATGGGATTCAATGACGGGCGACTTTTTCTGCGAGCACTTCATATCCGGATTCCTTTGCGGATTCGATATGCTGCGTCCTTCGAACACTCCGGTTTAAGTTTGCGGAAACAGATTTGGAGACAGGAGAGTAGTGGCTGACGGAGTCCCATTGTCCGCTGGTTGTGTCAATGATTCCCGCCTTGAGAGAAAGTCGCATGTGCTCGGTTTCATCGGGAACGATACCTCCTGCGACAGGCACCCAAGAAACCGCTTTCGTTGCATGTTGCACGTCTTCCGATTCAACGGAGCCCCAGACGCAAACAATGTGTTTTGCTCCGGCTGCAGCGGCTGCAGCTCGCATCTTTCGAGCGGTAGGAATTGCTTCTTTCTTTAACCCACTGCTGCTTCGTGCAGAATAGTCGCTTTTTAGCCCACTAAAGGCGACGACGTCAAACCGTTGTTCGAACGCGTCGAGCAGCGCGGGATCCGGCATCATGGCTCCGGATTGCACGAGCAAAATCCGGCCTCCGTTTCGAGGTGGGGACCAATTCTTGTAGGAGGCAAGGGAAACGGGCGATTCGCTTGTAAGACCGAGGACATCCATTTGCGATAACTCACCGCTATAAAGCCGATTGTTTCCGGTATTGGAGATCGAAACAGTAGAGCACGAAGTAATGGCGCAAGTAACAATGGAGATGGCTGGAAGCAAAAAGGTGGTCTTCATGCCCAATGATTCGCACGGAAATAGCCATCTTTTTCATCGATAAAACTGAACCGGCCATTGACTCTCTCAATGGCCGGTCCGGGTCGGGTCGAGGGAGCGCCGTATGGGGGGAGGGACGGCGCCCTTGGTGTTGTGTGGGCTGGGGATCTGGGGTGACTGACTGGCTGCTGGCTGTGTCTTATCCCCGTTCCTGCCCGGGTTATTGGGATTGCTCCCGTTGTTGCTTCTTTGACGATTGGCTGCGGAGCGTATGCAGAATTCGTGAAACTTTTCTGGGTTCTCGCACAGAGAAGAATTAAGAAATTTAAAAAGAACCTTTGAGCTCTCCGTGTCTTCCGCCGCGGCGGAAGAGCCCTTATTCCGCCGCGGTTTGGATCACTGGCAGGAATTCTCCGAGGTACCGCTCGGCCTTGACCTCACCAACCCCGCGGATTTTCCGGGCGGCCTCTTCACTGGTGGGTTTCAGGCGGGCGAAGAACTCGAGGGTTTGATTGCTGAAGATGACGTAGGCAGGCACGCCCTCCGCCTTTGCGAGTTCGTTGCGTTTGTCCCGCAGTTCTTCAAACAACGCTTCGTCGAACTCCATGCCCTCCAGGTTTTCCGGCGTTTCGACCGGGTCGTTGCCGGAAGTCCGTTGTCTTTTCGATGGCAGCATCAGCGCCGGCCATGCGAGCTTGTAATTGGCGTTGCCTTTCATCGCGTCCACGCCGCGGGGTGTGAGCGTGACGAGTGGGTATTCGCCCGGACTCTTCTCCAGCAGGCCCCGCGCCTGCAACTCCCGGAGCAGACTCAGGACGTAGGCCTGCCCGCACTCCTTGAGCAGCCCGTAAGTCGAAAGTTCATCGAGCCGCGCGTTGAGGACGTCCTGTGACCGGCTGCCGACGAGCATGCCGGCGATCTTGGACCGGCCGAACCGGCCCTCGTAACCATGATTCGTCTTCCGCGACATGCGCGCCACGCCGCTCAGCGCCTTTTGCACAATCAATTCTTCCTGTTTGCTCTCGGGCTTGCGCAGTTCCACCGACCGGTCATTGAGGCAATTGTCACAATTCCCGCACGGCTGCGCCTCCTTCTCGCCGAAGTAAGCGAGAATCCATTCCTGCCGACATTCCTCCGCGTAGCAAAGCTCGATCATCGCCTTCAACTTCTCCCGGTCCCGGCGTTCCTTCTCCTCGATGGCCTCGGCGTCGATTTCGAGGTCGGCCGCGGACACTTCCGGCTGCAAGAGCCGCGTCCCCCGCATTCTCGAGCCCGGAACCTCGAAGCGCCTCAGGTATCCAAGCCGCCCCAGGGAAGACACCGCCGAACTCACACCCATGTCGTTCGGCAAATTGGCCTCGTCCGCCATTTCGCGGAGCGTCATCCGGCATTCGCCGTTGGCGTCCGCGTGCCGGTGAATCGCCTCGTAGACCGCATGAATCGTCGCCACGCTCGGGTTGTTGCCCTCGATGAAAAATTCCTGCGTCCTCGTGTCGGCGTAATTGAAAAGCAATTCGCACACGGCGGCCTCACCGTCTCGTCCGGCCCGTCCCGCTTCCTGGTAGTAGGCCTCGATGCTCCCGGGAATGTCGAAGTGCACAACGAACCGCACGTCCGGGCGGTCGATTCCCATGCCGAACGCGTTTGTCGCCACGGCGACATCGACTTCTTTCGAGATAAAGCGGTTTTGCGCGATCTCACGCATCTTGTCATCGAGCCCGCCGTGGTAGCCAACGACCCGCACGCCCTGGCTGTGCAGGATGTCGGCAACCTCCTCCACCCGCTTGCGCGTCGAGCAATAGACGATGCCCTTCTTGTGCTCGCGGACGATCTTTGCGAGCCGGTCAAACTTCTGCCGCTTCTTTTCGCACTGCGTGATCGAGAAACTCAGGTTGGGTCTTTCAAAGCCGCTGATCGAGACAAACGGATCCCGCAACTCCAGCGTGTCCATGATGTCCTTCCGCACGATGGGAGTGGCCGTCGCGGTGAAGGCGGCGACCTGCGGATGCCCTAACATTTTCACCGCCTCGCCGAGTCGAAGGTAGTCGGGGCGGAAGTCGTGACCCCATTGACTGAGGCAGTGCGCCTCGTCCACGGCAAACAGGCTCACATCAACGCTGCGCAGGGCCTCGACGAAGGCGGGTTGCCGAAAACGCTCCGGTGCGATGTAGACGATCTTGTATCGCCCCTCCGACAATTCGAGCATCCGCGCGCGTTGTTCGGCGGGTGTGAGCGTGCTGTTGATCATCGTTGCGGCGATCCCGCGGGTGGTCAGGCCATCGACCTGATCCTTCATGAGGGCGATCAGCGGGCTTACGACCACCGCCACGCCGTCCATGACAAGCGCCGGAAGCTGGTAGCAGAGCGATTTTCCTCCCCCCGTCGGCATGATGGCCATCGTGTCTCTTCCCGCAAGGATGGCTGACACCACACGTTCCTGACCCTCAAGGAATTTCCTATGGCCAAAATGCTGCTCCAAGGCCTCCACCGGGTCTCGTGTTGCACTTTTGTGCACAGAAACCTTTTTTTCTCTCCTTGTGTTGGAGGGAGTTAGTGGGTAAATAGTGCCAGGGGGCATCGGAAAATCCTTATTTTTCGGTTGCGGTCAGCTTTGCCAACGCGACTGTTCAAAAGAACATACTATTATGTCAGGACTCACCGAACGCCAAAGTGAAATGCTGAAATTTTTGCAGGATTTCCATCACAAGACGGGGCTGATGCCCTCGACCCGCGAAATCCAGAGCCATTTCGGCTTTTCCAGTCAAACCGCTGCGGTGAGTCATCTCCGCGCCCTGGAGAAAAAAGGAGTCATTACCCGGCTCCCCGGCAAGGCACGAGCACTCGCATTTCCTGAGGAGCTGGCGCGCGAACGCATCATTGATATTCCCATTTACGGGCAAATCCCCGCGGGCATGGGTTCTGATGCCGAAGCGGTCTCCGAAGGTTGCCTTTCCGTCGATGTGCAAACGATAGGAATTAACGATCGCGACAAGACGTTCGCGCTCCGTGTTCGCGGAGATTCCATGATCGACGCCCACATCCTCGATGGAGATTTTGCTATCCTCCAGCACAAGGAAGCAAAGGCCGGGGATGTCGTCGCTGCCCTCATCGACGGTGAGACCACGCTCAAGCGCCTCGTCCGCAAACAGAATCAAGTCTACCTCCAAGCGGAGAATCCCGACTATCCCGACCTCGTCCCTGCCCGGGAACTTGAGGTGCAGGGGGTCATGGTCGGCTTGGTCCGCAACGGAATGGCAGCGTAAGTGGCACAGGCGTCTCGCCTGTGACCGCTGGGGAAGAATCCGGCGTCTCCCGTCGATTGGGCTTGGGATGTTTTCCGTCGGGACGGAAAGCCCCTTAGAAGTACCTCCTTATCTCAATTCGCCCGCCATACGATGATGGATCGTCGTTGAGACGCCTGGGCCAGGGCGGCGCTGTCGATTTGCTGTTGGCCTGTTTCCCACTTTCCTTGTAAAAGTGACTCCGCGGCCGCCGTTTACTTCTGGTAGTATTCACTCCAGCCCAGTCCAGATCCCAGCACATCCCATGAGCGTCGCCGATTCCGATAAACCCCGTTTCCGGGACCGCCTTCTTGGCGGGCTCGGTGATTCCAAGAAAAAGTCCTCCTCGGAACCCGCGCCGGAACCCACGAGCGAGGACAAGAAGCACGCGGAAGAGCTCGTCGCCTCCTACAAGGAACTGCGGGAGCAGGTCGGCAAATTCATTGTCGGTCAGGAAGAAGTCGTCGAGCAGGCGATCATCGCGATTTTCGCGGGCGGGCATTGCCTGCTCGAAGGGGCGCCCGGACTCGCCAAGACGATGCTGGTGCAGACGCTGTCCGAAGCGATGAACCTTTCGTTCCGTCGCATCCAGTTCACACCGGATCTCATGCCCGCCGACATTACCGGGACCGAGATCATCCAGGAAGATCCGGAAACGGGTCGTCGGAACTTTGTCTTTCACCGGGGGCCGCTCTTCAACCAGATGATCCTCGCCGACGAGATCAATCGCACGCCGCCGAAGCCGCAGGCCGCGCTTCTCGAGGCGATGCAGGAACACCGCGTGACCGTGGGCCAGGAGACCTTCTCACTCGAGGAACCGTTCTTTGTCCTCGCGACGCAGAACCCCATCGAACAGGAGGGTACTTATCCGTTGCCGGAGGCGCAACGCGACCGCTTCATCTTTCACCTTCGTGTCCCGTATCCCACGAAAGAGGAGGAGCGCGAGATCATGCGGCGCACGACCGGCGCCTTTGACTACAAGATCGAATCGAAGCTCAACGGTGAAGACATCCTCCGGGCGCAATCCATCGCCCGCAAGGTTCCCGTTCCTGAACACACCATGGACTACGTCCTCGATTTTGTGCGCGCGACGCGTCCGAACGAGCACGATGCCCACGAATACGTGAAGGAAACGATCGATTGGGGCGCCGGACCGCGGGCGTGCCAGTACCTCATTCTCGCCGGAAAGGTCCGGGCCCTTCTCGACGGCCGCTTTTTTGTCAATACCGAGGACATTCTCGCCCTTGCGCGCCCTGTTCTCCGGCATCGCATCGTCCCGACCTTCCAGGCCGAAGCCGATGGCGTCGACGTCGACACCATCATCGAGAAACTTCTCGAGATTGTCCCCCGGAAGGAAACGAAGAAAGTGCTCTGAGAATGTCTCCTGCCACGATCGACTTTCGTCTGTTCCGTGAATTGACACCCTGACCCATGCCTCTTCTCGACCCTACCGATCTCGCGCGCGTCAAGAACCTGCAACTCTTTGCGCGCACCGTGGTCGAGGGCTTTGCCACGGGGATGCATGCGTCACCGCACAAGGGGATGAGCGTCGAGTTCCGGCAGCATCGCCCCTATGTGCCCGGCGACGAGATACGGCACATCGACTGGAAGGTTTTCGGTCGCACGGATCGCTACCACATTCGCGAGTTCGAGGAGGAGACAAACCTGCGCTGCAACCTGGTCGTCGATGTCAGCGGCTCGATGGGATACAAGGGGACCGGCGGCGTGGAAAAGCTGGACTACGCGCGGCGCACGGCCGCCTGCCTTTCCTGGCTCATGATGTCGCAGGCCGACAGCGTGGGCCTTGTGACGTTTGATCGCAAGGTGCGCACCGTCCTTCCACCCCGTTCGAAAGTGAGTCACCTCCGGCACCTCATGGAGGATCTCGCCAACGCGGAACCCGCTTCCGAGACCGATGCGGGTGCTTCCTTGCTCGAGATCACGCCACAGCTCAAGCGTCGCGGGCTGGTCATCGTCATTTCCGACTGTTTCGGAGACGCCGATTCCTTCCTCAAGTCGCTCGCCATGCTGAAGCATCGCGGCCACGAGGTTATCGTTTTCCAGATCTTCGATCGCGATGAACTGGAGTTTCCGTTCAAGCAATGGACGCGTTTTGAGGGTATGGAAGACGGGAGCGAGCACATGGTCGATCCGGCTGCGTTGCGCGCGACTTACCTTTCCGAGCTCGAGAAGTGGCGCGACGAGCTTTCCCGGGGCTGCCGCCGCCGTCGAATCGACCTCGTCCCGCTCGTCACCGACCAGCCCTACGCCGATGCCCTCAGCCGGTACCTTGCTTGGCGCGCCCGATGACCCTGCGAGATCGATGCCCTTTCTCGCTCCCATTCTCCTATTCGGCGCGGCGGCCTTCACCATTCCGCTCATCATTCATCTCCTGAACCGGCGCCGGTTCCGCACGGTGCCTTGGGCGGCGACCCATCTCCTCTCCCCGGTCATCCGGAAGAACAACCGGCGACTGACGCTGGAGCAGCTGTTGCTCTTGCTCGTCAGGATCGCCATACCCGTCCTCCTTGCCCTTTGTCTTGCGCGTCCTGTGCTTACCGACACGAAGATCTTCGGCCGGGAAGCCAAATCGTCGAAAGTGTTCCTCGTCGACAACAGCTACTCGATGCAGGCGCCGAATGGCGACGGTTCACGTCTTGACCAGGTTCGTCGATTTGTCTCGGAAGTGATCGGGGAGATGCGGGACGGCTCGGACGCGAGCATTGTCTTTGCCGGTGACGATCCCTTCGTGCTCACCGATGATCCGACTTCAGACTTGGTTGGACTCATGGACGATTTTCGGCCCGAAACGCGATTCGCATCCGTGGCCGATCCCGCAGCTGCGCTGCTCGCCGCGGTGGGAGAAATGGAGAGCATGACGAACGTTGCCCGCGAAGTTGTCGTTCTTTCCGACTTCCAGGCCCGCGACTGGTCGGCGAAGAGTGCGGCCGCACGACGGGAGGCCCTGGAAATGCTTGAAGCGCTTCCCGTGAAGCCGGCGGTGACCCTGGTCCCTTTTCGCGCGACGCAGGGTGTCGAGAATCTATCCATCGAGTCCGTGGAGACCTCGCGTCTTGTCGTCGGCGTTGGCCAGCCGCTCGTCCTGCGGGTCAACGTCCGCAATCATGGTCGAAGCGCGCGTCCAGTCACGGATGTCCGGCTCGAGATCGATGGTGAGCTCGTCGGGGCCATGCGGATACGACTCGAACCAGAACAGGCCGCCCAGGTGCTCTTCAACGCGAAGTTCGATTCCGCTGGCGATCATGCCATCCGGGTCGAGCTCGGTCACGACGGCGTTCCCGCCGACAACACCTGGTTCGCCAGCGTGCCGGTTTGGGATGAAGTGCCGGTCCTGTTGGTCGACGGCGATCCCTCTTTCCGCCCCCTGGCGTCCGAGACGGACTTCCTCCGATTGGCGCTCCGTCCGTTCTCGTCGGCCTCGACCGGACTGCGTGATCTCATCGTCACGGAGACGATGGAAAGCAATCGATTGAATGCGAGGGCGACGGAGAATGTGCGGGTCCTCATTCTTGCCAATGTTCGCGACCTGCGGGAGGACCAGGTGAAGGCCGTGGAACGGTTTGTCGCGGACGGGGGAAGCCTCATCGTTTTCCCCGGGGACCGGACCGACTTCAACTTCCACGATCAACGCCTGCATCGTGGCGGCGAGGGGTTGCTGCCCGCGCGTTGGGAGAGCCTGGCCGGGGAAATCGCCGGGGGCGGGCCGACCCGGATTCGAGGTGGCCGCTTTGAGCATCCGGCGATGTATCTTTTCAATGACGAGCGCAACGGAGATGTGTCGAAAGCGGCCGTGCGCAGTTGGGCAAGGCTGGCGGATCTCGCCGATGATGCCGGGAGCATCGCCGCGCTTCAGAGCGGTGATCCCTTGGGTGTTGAAAGCCGGTTTGGTGAGGGGCGGGTCTTGCAAATGGCCATTCCCGCGGACGCCGATTGGGGAAACTTGCCGACCCGGCCGGAATTCGTGCCCATGATGCAACGGCTTGTTGTCCATTTGGCGACGAATTCGAGAATGCCGCGGTCGATCGAGGTAGGCAAGCCGGTGAGCCTGGCCTTGTCCCGCGAGGCGGGTGCGGGTCTGGTGGAAGTTCGCTATCCGTCAGGGCGGACGGCAGAGCTGGAGGCGCGTGAGGAAGCGGGGCAGTTCCGGTTTGATTTCACCGACACCGCCGAGCCCGGGCACTATGGGTTCAAGCTTCCCGGAGGCGAGCGGCGGTGGATTGCCGTGAATCATGCGCGCGAGGAATCGGACATGGCCCTGCTCACCGACGAGCAGTTGGCGCGATTGGCGGATGAATCGGACGCTTCGATGGTTGCGGATCTCGCGGCTTACCGGGAATTGGACAAGAACCGGCGTGTGGGAGTCGAGTTCTGGAAGCCGTTCTTGGCCGCCTTGTTGGGCTTGATGATACTCGAAGTGATGCTGCAGCGTTGGTTGAGCCGACGGAAACTGAAGCCGGAAAAGCGAAGAAGCGCCCCGGAACCTCAACCAGCGATGGCGCGATGAAGGAGTCGACGATGATCCAGTTTGCCGGGGACACTCCGGTGTGGATGGCGCTCTCGATCGCTTTCGCGGTCGCGGCGTTCGTCTTCTGGCTCTATCGACTCGAAACGAGGGGTCGTGGAGATCGCTATGGCTGGCAGTTGCCGCTGTTGCGCGCCACGGCCGTTTTTCTCACCGTCTTCATCCTCGCCGGTCCCGTCCTCCATCATGAAAGGGTGATCCGGGAATTGGGGCGGCTTTTTGTCTTTATTGACGATTCGGACAGCATGTCGCTGACGGACGAGCAGATGGATCCTGCGCGGAAGATGGCCGCCCTGCAGACGATGGGGGTGTTCCCCCGGGCTGACTCGATGAAGCACCTCGACGCTGCCGGAGCCCAACTCGCCCGTGCCCAGACGGCGGCCAACCTCGCCATGCGTGGAGGCGCGGAGTTCCCGCTCGCGGCCACGCGCTTGGTGGATGCTGTCAAGCATTTGGAGGAGGCGATGGCGTCGATGCGGCTGGCGGACGTCGATTTCAACCGCTTGGCATCCCCGTCGAGCGGCTTTGTTCGGATGGACCTCTGGCGTGGAGCTTTTGCCGATGAACTGTTCAATGTGAATCGTCGACGCGGGGGCGGGGCGCTTCTTCCCGAGGACACCCGGTTCGTCGAGGGTTTTGCCCTGCCGGAGACCGGCAACACGGATTTTGTAGCGTGGTTCCGTGGATACTTTGTCGCGCCGCGCCAAGGTAAATACACGTTTTGGATCGCCAGCGATGACCGCTCGACGCTTTCCGTTAGCCGGGATGTGAGCCCGGATCGTGCAAAGGAAGTGGCTCGCGTCGATGCCTCTGTGGGGGTTGATGAGTTTGGCAAGAATCCACGCCAGGAGTCGCGCAAGCTGCCCATGAAGGCGGGTGAGCGGCACTACATCGAGGCCATTCACGAGGCGGGAGGAGGCGAGAACCATCTTTCCGTGGTGTGGTCCGTTGATGGCGGTAAGCGTCAACGGCTCGGAGGAGATGAATTGATCGCTTGGACGGGTAATGATCACGGTGGCGGGACCGAGGCCACGGCGGGCTTTGTCGAGAGCGTGGTCAAGGAAGCGAATCAACTCCAGGAACTGTCGACGAGTGAGCAGGGAGTGAATCCCATGGAATTCAGGCGCGGATTGAAGGCGTTGGCGGCGAATGTAGGGCGGATGCGGGACCGGTTGCGCGAATACGTGCACCAGGACGCGGCGAAGTCTCTCTCCGTGCAGGAGGAAGCGGGCGACTCGAAACTGGAATCCTTCTCGGCGATGAGCCGCCGGGACCGGGTGACGCGTTTGCTTCTCGACGAGGAAACGGGTTTGCTTCCACGGTTGAAGGAGAATCAGGACGTGGAGGTGTTTGTCGTGAGCGGAAACCGTGCCGACGAGATGTGGTGGCAGCGACGCGGGGGAAGAAAGCAGTCCGGGCCGCTGCCGACGGCCATTTTCGAGAGTTCGGGACCGCCTGGATGGACCAACCTCTCCGATCCCGTTCGCGATTCGCTCGATCTCAGGGGCGAGGGTGTCGCCGCCCTCGTCCTCTCCGACGGACGGCATAACGAGGGAACTCCGCCTTCGTTGCTCGGTGATGAATTGGGCGGGCTCGGCATTCCCGTTTTCACGATCGGCTTTGGAAGCGAGCAGTCCCCGCACGACATCGCGATCAGTGCCGTGGAAGCTCCGGAAGCCGTTTACTTCATGGATCGGGTACGCGGCGAGATACATCTGAACGATCACATGCCGGCGGCCGTGAAATACAGGCTTTCCGTGGCTTCCCTGGATGGCGAAGTCCTCTGGGCGCAGCCCTTCGAAACCGGGGGATCGCGAAAGACGTCACTTCCCTTCGAAATCGATCTCCAGGCATTGACCGAAAGCCGCCGGAAGAAAGCGCGGGTGGAAGACGAGATGGATCTTCGGGCGGTTCCGCTGCATCTCGAAGCGAGACTGGAGAGGCTTGACGCTGACGGCGAGGAGGAAGTCATGCTGGAGAACAATCGTCGGGAGTTTTCCATCTTTTCGACCACGCAGAGACGCAAGGTGCTCATCGTCGATGCCCGTCCCCGATGGGAAACGCGCTACATCTCCAGTGTTTTCGAACGGGACGAACGGTGGGAGGTCAACGCCTTGATCGAATTTCTCGCTCCAAACGAAAAGCTCCGGGGATGGTTGCGCGGAAATGAGACCGGAAAATTCCCGGGATCGAAAGAGGCCCTGTTTGCCTACGATTTGATCGTTCTTGGCGAAGTGGCGCCTTCCCTGTTCCGGGAGGATGAGATCGAGTGGATGGAGGAGTTTGTGAGCAAGCGCGGCGGTGGCCTGATCCTTATTGATGGCAAGCGCGGGCACCTCGCCAGGCATGAACGCACCGCCATCGGGAAACTGATTCCCATCAGGTGGACCGGGATGGAAAGCGTACGGGGGGACATGGATTTCCAACTCACTGAGACCGGAGCGACGAAGCCATGGATGCAAATCGGCGCGTCACCCGCTGAGAGCAATGCGCGTTGGCGCGACTTGCCCGGCCCCCGGTGGTCGGCGCCGGTGGTTGCTTTGCCAGGGACGGAAACGCTGGTTGAAGGGATCAGCGACGGGACGGCTCGACCGGTGATCGTCACCCGGCGCTACGGCGCAGGCAAGATCATCTACTCGGGTGCCGACGAGTGGTGGCGCTGGCGATACGATGTCGGCGACGCCTACCACGGCCGCCTCTGGAATCAGGCGACCCAGTGGGTCTGCGAACCGCCCTTTGCCGTGCAGGGCAAGTTCGTGAGTCTTGGCATGGACCGGCTCGCGGTTGAAACGGGAGAAACCGTCCAGCTTCGCGCGCGGGTGAGGGATGCCTCCGGCTCGCCTGTCGACCGCGGTGACTACGTTGCGGTGATTTCCGAGAAGGAGGACGGCCATCTTGTCGCGGAAGTGGAACTGGCCCCGGATGTGAATGGCGGCGGAATTTTCCGTGGCCAAACGCCGCCGCTGTTGCCAGGAGTCCACGAAATCGCCATCCGGCCGAAGTATGATGGCGCGGAGTTCCCGGCGCGGGCCGAGTTCGTCGTGGGTTCTTCTCAAGGGCGGGAATTCGACGAACTGACACTGGGTCGACGTCCGCTCGAAGAGTTGGCGTCGGCGAGCCGAGGACATTTCTTTCTCGAAGAGGAGACGCCGCAGCTTCCGGAACTGCTCGAATCCATCGACCGCAAGCGCGTTCTTTCCAGCGAAACCATCCTGTGGTCGAGTTACTGGTGGTTTCTCCCCATCATGTTTCTGCTGACGACCGAGTGGGCGTTGCGGAAGAAAGCGGGAATGATGTGAATCCTTTACCGGCGAAATGAACTCGAAAGAAAAGCAGGAAAGCAAAGCCGCTTTGAGGCAGCACCTGGCGGGATTCCGCCGGCGCCGTCGTCTTCTCCTGCTCATTCGGGCAATCTGTGTCATTGCCGTTCTGCTCTTGGTCGGGATGGCGTCTGTGGCTTTACTCGACAGGCTGGTCATTGTTCCCGACCTTCTCCGTTACTGCTTGAGCGGATTCGTGTATTTCGCCGGGGTCGCGATGCTGCTCAAGGAGGCGCTGATTCCGTTGTTGATCGGACTGCGGGACGATGAGGTAGCCTCGTTGGTGGAGGCGGCGGATCCGCAGCACCGTGAAGGATTGCTTTCCGCTATCGAGCTGGAGAGATCAGAGACGGGGACGGACTCGAAGGAGTTCCGGGATTTGGTCAAGTCCAACGCACTTTCCCGATTGGATGAAACCGGCGTGCGTGCGCTCCTGCCCTGGGGAATGATCGGGAGATCGATGGCGGTTGCCGTGTTGGTCGGCCTTGGTGTTGGGGCCTTGTTTTTTGTTCCCGGACTCCGTTTTGAAAAACTAATGGCTCGGGCGTTTCTTCCCGGAGCCAACATCGAACGACCTTCCGCCGTCACGCTTTCCCTGATGAAGCCCGGAGTTGAGACAGGGTACGTCGTCGCGGGGGAAGAGGTGTCCATTGTCGGTGTTTCCGACAGCCAGTCGACAAGGAGAATGTGGGTGGAGCGACAAAACGATGAGGGACTTGCCGAGAGATTCGAGATGCGGAGGGAACGAAGTGGACAATTCTCAACTGACTTGGAATGGAAGAAAGGATCGAACCGGCTTCGCCTGCGAAGTCGAAGTGCCATCACGCGATATTTTGAATTTCTCGGCGCGGAGCGCCCGGCGGTCACGGGTTTTACCAAGACCTACCGGTATCCCGACTACACCCGGCGGGAAGCGGTGACCACGGAAGAGGAAATCGGCGGTGAATTGAGTGCGATCGAGGGGAGCGAAGCCGAGGTGCAATTCGCATTGAACCAGGAGGTGGACTCGATCGAAGTGCGGTTGCTGCGGCCCGGGAGAGAGGAACCGGAGGTGATCGAGGTGGTGGATGGCGTGGCCTCAATTCCCATTACGTCCGAGTACGGGCGCTACCATGTGGCGCTGAAGGGCAACGAGACGGGGTTTGAGAATATTTACCAGCCTGATTTCGAGATTCGGGCCGTTCCGGACCTGCCCCCGGTCGTTGAGTTGTCGGAACCCGGAGCGAGCCGTGAGGTCTTGCCGGACGAGCGCGTCTTGATCGTGGGTTCGGTAGGAGACGATGTCGGGATTGATCAGGTGGCACGGGCGTTTCGTCTCGACGAGGGAGAATGGACAGAGGATCTGCTTTTGAAGCCGGGAGATGTTTTGTTGGAATCGCCGCTGCGCATGGAGTGGCCGCTCGCGCCGCTTTGGCTGAAGGGTGGACAGGTGGTCTCGATGAAGCTGGTGGCCGTCGACCTCAAGGGGCAGCGTGCGGAGTCGCGGACGGTGCGGTTTGAAGTGGCGGAAGAATACCTCGAGCGGGAACGCCGGGAGTGGACGGAGAAGGAACGGAAGTTCGCGGTGGAGATGAGGGGGCTGTTCGAGCAGATGGACGAGTTTCAGAGGTCGATGCAGGAGGCCTCGGAGGCGGCGAAGCGGCCGCAGGCGGAACGTTCGTCATCGGACCAGCAAAAACTGGCGAGGTCCGAGTCCGCCGCCGCGATCGCGCGGCAACTTGCGGAGGAAGCAACGGCAGAAGCGCTTGATCTGATGGTTGAGGCGCCATCAAGCGTGGAACGGCGGGAGGCGGAGGCTATCGCGGAGCGACTGAATTCCATGAAGGAACGGCTCCTCGATCCAGCGGTCGATGCCGCGCGTCGACAGTCGAGGGCGCCGCGAAATGCAGAGATGGACAGGAGATTGACCTCGGCAGAAGCCAAGGCGCGACAGGCCAAGGAGGAAGTTCGGCGTTTGAACGAGGCCGTCTCGGACCTCACCGCCGAAGACGTCGCGGAAATGGTGGCCCGTGAAGCGGAAACATTTGCCGCTCGCGCAGAGGCGCAGGCAAACAGCGATGCCATTGATGGTGACATACTGGCTGCAGAAGAGGAAATGCTCAAAGACCGCGGCGATAACCTGCTCGCGTCTGTCGAAGATCTCACCCCATTCCTGCGGCGCAACGAGCAGAAGAAATTGGAGAAGGATTCGGAAGAAGTGAGAAGTTTGTTAGAGCAAGACGGCGATCCCGGGGAGGCGAATCCGCAGAAGATGAAAACGGCGGCGAAGAAACTGGCAGGTGATCTCGATCGACTGCAAGAGCAGGTGGAGCGGGAGGCTGCGAAAGCGAGAAAGGCGTTGTTCGCACAGACCCCGGATGTGGCTGGGGAACTGGAAAAGCTCGCGTCGGCGGCGCGTGCCGTGGCGCAAAAGGAGAGGCAGCGGGAAGGTCAGAACGACCCCTCGATGGAAGAGTTGGAGGCTCTGGATCGCGAGATTGCCTCGAAGCGTGAAGACCTGGCGAGGAATCTCGATGCCATGGCCGATGAAATTCGGAGGCGTTCGGAGCAGGCGGCGATTCCCGAGAGCGGGCGTGAAGATTCGGCTTCCCTCAATGAAGCCGCGCAAGCCATGGAAGCGCTCGAGGACCGGGTGCGGGAAGGGCGTGGAAGCGAAGTGGCGACGACGACGGCGGAAGAGTTGGCCGCCTTGGGCGAGGCGATAGGCAATCTGGAAACGGAAGCCACCGTGCAATCGTTAAGAGAGGCGATGGAGGAGCTACGGGCGATGGAAGAGGCAGCGAAGACTGAAGGTCCCGAACTGTATTCGGCGGCCAAGTCTGAAATCGAGGAGGTGCGGAAGCAGTTGCAGAAAAATGCGCCTTCGGAAGCGTCGAGAAAGCTGGCTCAGAACCTCGCGCAGGGGAGCGAAGCCAAGCGCGTGGACGAAGAGATGCGACAGCGGGAGTCAAAGTCGTCCCGTGAGGCGCGCGATCTGTCGCGGCCCATGGAGGCGATGGAGGACGACTCTAAGAAGCTGGCGGAGGCTCTTCAACCGGTGGTGGAGGAGGCCAAGCAGAAGATCGCCGACCTTGCGCCCTCGATCCCCGAACAGATGCGCAACCTTGCCGAATCGATGAAGGACCAAGAGGAGGAGTTACGGAACCTTGCGCAAGCCGGGCCGAAGGGACCAGGTCCAGAAGCGGCTTTGGACCTTGCTTCCGAATTGTTCGGGAACCGGCAGGAGTCCGAGGAAATTCAAAGCGCCCTGATGGCGGAGGCGAATCAGCAGGACATGCGGGATGCGGTTTCCCGGGAGACGGCGAGGGACGCGGATGACGCCTTGGCGCAGATGCAGAATTTCCAGGTCGACCGGCCCGCCACGGAATTTGAAGAGGCCATGCAATCCGCGACCGGTGAGGCGGAGCGGAGACATCGATTGCAGACCGCCGCCCGAGCGCAGGAAGAGATGGCCGATGCCTTGATCGATCTTGCTCACCACCTGGAGAAGGCAGGAGAGGAAGGGGGAGAGATGGCGGACGCACGCAGTGCGTTGCGGGAAAGCGAGTCCGCCTCGGGGGTTTCGCAAACCTTGACGGATGATTACACCAACGCACAGGAGATCGCGGAGATGTTGGACAGCGCGGCGGATGATGCGGCGTCGCTTATGAAAGCACTGGAAGAGGAATTGGCCCGCAATGAATTCATGCAGTCAGCCCTCGAGTCGCTGGCGGCGAACACGGCAGCCACCGCGGCAGAGATGCTTGAGGATGCCGCGGCAAAGGAAGGGGAACTCAGCGAGGCGCTCCCTTCCGGGAAGACGGCGACACCCGAGCAATCAAGCCGGCAGGAGGTAGTACGGGGGGAAGTGAGCGAGGCGGGGGAGTCGCTGGCGCGGTCAGGGCGTCATCAGGAACGGCTGGGGAACTTCGACTCGGCAGAGGCGATGGCCGACGCCGCGCAGTTGACGGATGCGGTGGCCGCGAATGAGGCTCAGGCGGCGCAACAGGCGATGGTGCAAGGTTCTCCTTCCGCGGACGACGCGGGGGAATTGCTGGGAGTGGCCGGGAATGCCATCGAGGAACGCGCGGACGAAGCCGGTGAACTTGCCAGGGAGGCGATGTCTGCGGCGTCCGAAACGGCGATTCCCTTTGATCCGCAGGCGATGCAGTTGGCGATGGCGCTGGATGCCCTCGACCGGCAGATGGCTTCGGATTCGTCGCCCGGGCAGGAAGGAGCGGCGAACGAGGCCACGCAGACAGCGCTTTCCCGTGCCATGGAGGAACAGGAAATGGGCATGACCAAGTCCCGGAGTCTTGGATTCCCCGGCCAGCCGGGCGAAAGTGATTCCCCGCCGCAAGGGGAAGGGCAAGAGCCCGGAACGATGCCGTCGATGGCGGAGGGAGAGCGGGGGGCCGACTTGGAGGAGTTTGGTGAAGGCGTGGCCGGTTTGGTCGTGGACCTGGACATGGCGGAAGGAGACGGGGACTGGAGCAAGTTGCCCAGAAAGGTCGCGGAAGACATCCTCACGGGTCGCAGCCAGGAAGTTTCGCCGGACTACCGCTTTGCCATTGAAAGCTACTTCAAGGCCATCGCCGAGGAGACAAATCGGGAATGATGACACGAGCTACCATCTTGATCTGTTGCTTCATGAGCATGGGAACCATGGTGCCCGCCGAGGGTGTTGACCTTGATCGGGTGAAGGAAGCTTGTCTTCGGGCGACTGCCTATCTCGTCTCCCTGCAATGGGAGTCCGGGTGCATTCAGGACGCGGCCGGAAGGCTCCCTGACAGTCGCTACGACTTCGGGACGGCGCCGCGGAACGGGCTCGCGATGAGTTCGCTTGCCATCATGGCGTTGGCGTCGGTCGGCCACCTCCCGGATGACCCCACACCGGAAGGGGAGGCGATGAAGAAGGCGCTCGAGTTTGTTCTCTTGGATCGTTTTCAGGACGACCTCGGCTATTTCGGCAACGCGGACAAGTCGCGCATGTACGGGCACGGAATCATCACCTTGATGCTCGCCGAAATGCTGGGAATGGGAGTCGACGACACCATGGATCGCCGGATCCGCGACAAGTGCCAGGCGGCGATTGACCTGATTCTCCGTGCCCAGGTCGTGAAAAAGCGGGAGAAGGACATGGGCGGCTGGCGTTACTCGCCGAACAGCGCGGACTCCGACCTCTCCGTGACTGTCTGGCAAGTGATGGCCCTGCGTGCGGGAAAGAACGCCGGTTTACAAGTGCCTCGCGAATCCATCGAAGAGGCCATTGCCTACGTGAAGCGTTGCTTCATCGCCAAGCACGGCGCGTTCTCCTATGAGGCCGAGCGCGAGAACCGGGTCCTGTTCTCAACGGCGGCAGAGGGGCTGCTTTCCATGCAGGTCTCCGGTCGATACGATGCCATGGAAGTGCGTCGATCCGCGGATTATCTCCTCAAGCGTGAGGCGAGGCCGGACTCGCAGTGGTTCTACTATGGAATGTACTATTACGCGCAGGGTATGGCCCAGCGCGGTGGCGAGCATGAGTATACGGCGAAGGAACGCGCGGCGGACCTGTTGCTCGCCCTTCAGAATGTGAATGGATCCTGGCACGGGCGGCACGGGCAGGAGCGAGAGGCGGGGAAGGTCTACGCGACGTCGATGGCTATCCTCAGCCTATCCGTGCACTTCAATTATCTGCCGATCTATCGGAGATAGTGCGCTCACCCCTTGAGCGTCTCGATCTCCCTTTCGAGTTCCCTGATGCGGTCCTGTAGCGGTTGGACGGCTTCCTGCACTTCATTCCCGGTAAAGCGGGGCGTGATGAACTTGGGGCAATTCCAGTCGTAAGAGAGAATTTCGATTTTGACCATGCGCTCGGGCTTCGAGGCGTGGCCACCGGGAGGCGTGGTTGTCTCCACCCAGTCCGGATGTGCCCGCGCGTCCAGCACTTCGGCGTGGCCGAGCATTTTCAATCGGGTTCGCAAGGGATAATCCATGAGGAAAAGGGCGACGCGATTATTGGCGGATAAGCTGCCCACGCTGATCAATTGCCGGTTCCCACCGTAATCGGCGAAGGCAATCTCTCGAGGACCCGTCACACGGAGAAACCCCGAAGGACCGCCACGATGCTGCAGGTAGGGCCAGCCGTTCTCGGTGATGGTCGCCATGTAAAAACTGTCCCTCGATTGGATCATTTTCACTTCCTGCGGCCGCAATGGCTCAGGCTCGGGGGCGTTCTCGTAGGTGGAGTACTGCCGCCCGTAGTATTCGGACTCTGCCGCAAGGACCTTGGGCGTGAGCACTTCATGCATGTAGCGATCGGCCATTGATTCGTAGGTTCGGTCTTGAGAGGGTGGCCGCGCGGATCGAATTCCCGGAAAAGGCGTTACGTATTTCCTTCGGTCTGCAGTTCCAGCTCCCACTTTTCAATCGTCTCCTTCCGGAAGAACAGCTTCTTGATGTCCTCGAGCATGACATACACGCAGGGCACGAGAATGAGGGTAATGAGCGTGGCAAAAAGGATTCCGAAACTGAGGGAGATGGCCATGGGGATGAGGAATTTCGCCTGGAGGTCGGTCTCAAGGAGCATCGGCGTGAGACCAGCGAAAGTCGTGAGCGATGTGAGGATGATGGGCCGGAAACGTTTGGCCCCGGCTTCCCACGCTGCGCCAATCACACCCTCGCCGTCGCGCCGGTGGCGATTGACGTAGTCGACAAGGACGAGGCTGTCGTTCACGACGACCCCGGCGAGGGCGACGATCCCGCACATGCTCATGATGCTCAGTTCCGTGAAGGTCACGATGTGCCCGAGGACGGCACCGACGATACCGAATGGAATCGCACTCATGATGATGAGCGGTTGAAAGTAAGAACGAAGCGGAATGGCCATGAGGACATACATGGCGATCAGAGCGAAGATGAATCCGGTCCCGATGTCCTTCACGCTGTCGGCCTGGTCCTTCTGCTCTCCTTCAAAAGACCACGAAACTCCGGGAAACTTGTCGCCGATGTTCTTGAGGGTCTTCTCTGTCAGGCCCGCGACGACCTGGTTGGCGTTGGCCTCTTTGATCGTCTCATCGATGTCGGCGACGATCTTGATCGTGCGGCGGTTGTCTGTCCGCCGGATGACATCGTAGCCACGCCCGAGTTCAAGCTCAGCGACGTCGCGAATGGGAATCTCGTCGCCCGCCGCCGTCCGGATCTTCACCTGCTCGATGTCTTCCACGGATTCGCGCTCGTCCCGAGGATAACGCACCATGACCTTGACCTCGTCACGTCCCCGCTGAAGCCGGAGCGCTTCATCGCCGTAGAATCCCGCCCGAAGCTGGCGGCCGACGTCCGCGAGCCGCAGTCCAAGGGCTTTCCCGGAAGGAGTCAGCTCCCGCAGCTTCAACTCGCGTTTTCCCTCGCGGTTGTTGTCGGCAATGTCGATGACTCCCTTGTATTCGGCGAGGGCCGCCTTGATGTGCGCGGAAGCGGCGGTGAGGTTTTCAAAGTTGGAGCCCGAGATTTCCAAATCGATGGCATTTCCTCCACCGGAAGCTTGGCTTTGGAAGGCGACTTCGACCGCACCCGGGATGGGGCCCGATTCATTCCGCCACATCGCGGCGATCTCCTTGGCGGATGCGGGCCGGTTCCTGACGTCGGTCAGTTCGATCGTCACTTCTCCGAAGTGCGTGTCGGTGGGGATGCCTTCGGCGGCAAATCCGGTTTGGTACGGTTGCGAGCCTGCGGTGTTCAGAAGGTGCTTGATGAGAGGTCGCCCTTCCTTTTCGTATCTCTCATTGAGCCGCCATGCGGCGTCTTCGATTTGTTGAAGTGATCGCTGCGTGGTTTCAAAAGGCACACCTTTAGGCAGTGTGAGTTTAGCGGATATGATGTCGGCCTCGACTTCCGGAAAGAACTGCGACGGGATCCATCCGGCGATGATGATGGACATGACAAAGGTGAAAAGGGCAAAGAAGATGGTCAGGACCACCCAGCGGGCATGGAGCGCGACCTTGAGGAGCGGCCGGTAGACGTTGTTCGCGAAATTCTCCAGGCCCTTGACCATGGTGTGCTGGAACTTCGAAAAGCCCTTTCGCTCCCGGTTGGGGTCGCTCGGGGGCAGGGCCGCAAGGTGGGCGGGAAGGATGAGTTTCGACTGCACGAGCGAGAACATCAGGGTGGGAATGACAATCCACGGGATGTTCCGCCATATCTTTCCGCTCACGCCGCTGACGCCGAGCATCGGTGTGAAGGCCACGGCGGTCGTGATGATGCCGAAGATGACGACGATTCCGACTTCGTGCGTCCCCTTCCAGGACGCTTCGCGTGGATGCTCCCCGAGGCGCATGCGACGGTAGACATTCTCGCCGACGACGATTGCGTCATCGACGACAATCCCCAGGACGAGGATGAAGGCGAAGAGCGTGATCATGTTGATGGAGATGTCGAAGGTCGGCATCATCCAGATCGCGCCGCAGAAGGAAACGGGAATTCCCACCGCAACGAGAGCCGCCAGCGAAGGCCGCAGGAAGAGGGCAAGGACGGCAAAGACGAGGGTGAGGCCGAGGACGCCGTTCTTCACCAGGAGGTCCATGCGCCCGGAGAGGAACGTCGACTGGTCGTTCCAAATCTCGATCGTCACGCCGCCCGGAAGACGTTGCCGGGCCTGCTTGAGGTAGTCCTTGACGATGGCGACGATCTCGAGCGTGTCCTCCTCGCCGACGCGAAAGACATTCACGAGGACCGCGGGACGCCCGTCGAACTGCGAGCTGATGTCCACCTCCTCAAAGCCATCGACAATCGTCGCGATCTCATCAAGGAGGAGTTCCGTGCCATCTGCCCGGGTCAAAACGGGAATATCCGCGTAGTCCTGCCCTTCAAATCGCTTGCCCACGGTGCGAATCAGGACTTCGCCGGCCCTCGTGCGGACGGATCCGCCAGGGAGATCGATCGACGTTGAGCGCACGGCGTTCGCGACGACCTCGAGGGTGAGTCCGTGGCTACGCAGTGTCTCCTCGGAAACCTCGATGGAGATCTCGTAGGGGCGGACGTTGGCCAACTCGACCTGGGTAATCGTCGGATTGCCGGTCGTGATGCCGCGCCAGGCGTTGATGAGGCCGGCGCGCAGGTTGGAAATTCCGCCGGTGCCCTCAACCTTCGGACGCTGGAAGACGAGGAGGTCGTCGCGGACCTTCTCGGCAATCTCGCGCAAGGTCCGCTCGTCGGTGGCGGCGGAAATGGCAATGCTGAGCACCTGGAACTTCAGCAGGACTTCTTCCACGACGGGTTCTTCCGCCTCCTCGGCGAGATTCTCGATGGCGTCGACGCGCGTCTTCGCATCATCCATGATGTCACGCACGTTGTACCCGTTTTTTACCTCGACGGCGACGGTGCCAATGTTCTCGGCCGCGGTGGAACGCACGCGGTCAATACCGTCGATGTCCTGTATCGCCTCTTCAATGGGGAGAATGATCCCCGTCTCAACTTCGTCCGGCGAGGCGTTCGGGTAGGGGACGGAAACGACGAAGGAATCGGTGGCCGTTTCCGGGAAGATCTCCTTTTTCAAGGAGAACCAGGTATTGACCCCAAAGAGGGCAATCGCGAGCATGAGGAAGTTCGCGGCGACGTGGTTCCTTGAGAACCAATGGATAATGCCGTTCATCTTCTAGGGCTTCTTCGCCGTCTTGGGTTCGATGACGACCGATCCGCTTGCTGGGTCGGCGGTAGAAACGTTGACCGAGGATCCATCGATGGGCGCGTCGATGGCGGTGAGGCAGACATGATCCCCGGGGCTCAGTCCGCCGACAACGAGGGACTCCTCGGCCTCGGTGCGGAGGACGTTGACCTCGCGGAATCGAAGGACCGTTTGTCCGTTCCTTCCCTCTTCGGTGGATTTCTCGACGACGAGGATTCGCGTGGGATCCAGAAAGGCGTAGCGAGGAACACGAAAAACACTTTCCAGTTTTTTGCCCTGAATTTCAGCACGAACAAAGAGGCCGGGTTGAAGGCGCGGCTCACTGTCGGTCTTCTTGATGGAGGCAACGACGAAAACGGAGCGACTGGTGCGTTCCACTTCACCTTCTTCCCGCAGGACTTTGGCGGGCCAGCGTTTCTCATTGCCATTGAAGTCGGCGACAAGAGTAACGTTGATGGGTGCTTCCTTGGAGATGGCGGGAATGAATTCCGTGTCGTCGAGCGAGATGGGAAGGCGCACCTTCAGCTCGCGGGCGTTTTCCACATCGGCGAGGGGTGATCCCGTCCCGACGAAAGAACCGAGCTCCGTATGTTTCCGCGCGATGCGACAATGATAGGGCGCGCGCAGGTCAGTGCGGTCCAGGTCGCGTTGTGCCTTGGCCACGGCGGCTTCCGCGGCGGCGATGGCTGCCTTCGCGCTTTCGAGCTGCGGCTCCCGCTTGACGAGCGGAGTGGGAATTTCATCGCCCCCCAGCCGCTCCCAGTCCTTGATGGCCTGCCTCTGACGCCCCTCCTCGAGGGCGAGTTCGAGCCTGGCGCGGGCGGCGTCCGCCTTCGTCTGTTCGAGCGCGGATTTGTAGTCCGCACTGTCGATGCTCAGGATCAATT
>JBCDLR010000007.1:0-27925 GCA_038745205.1 Verrucomicrobiota bacterium | reverse complement strand
CGCACCTCCATCGTCCCCGATGACATCAACGACGTCCTCAATGGGGAACTTCAGCGCATCCGCAATGATCTTGTTCGCCTCTTCGGGATACTCCTTCCAGTAAGCGACCGCTGCATAATAAGCCTTCATTGCGGCAGCGGCCAACTCCGGCTTCTCGTCGAGGAACGCGGATGTCATGTACATCCCGTCGGCCAGAAGTCCGGTTTCGAGGAAGTAGTCTTCCTTCGAAGTCGCGACCACACGGGAACCCTCGAGCGACTCCAGGACCTTCCCGCCGAACGGCTCCCAGAATTCGCCAGCCGCTACTTCACCACTCACCATCGCCGCGACGGCGTCGTCCATGATGACGTTCACGTATTCGACGTCATCGAACTTCAATCCATTCTGCTCAAGCCAGATCCCCATGTAGATCTGGGTCAATCCGCCCTCGAGCACCGCGACCTTCTTGCCCTTGAGGTCAGCCGGCATGCTCACGTTCGGACCGAGAATGATCTTGTCCGTGCCATAGGAAGCGTTGGTGTAGGAAACGAGCTTGATGCCGACGCTCTCCGCCGCGGCGATCGGTCCGTATTCGACAGTTGAAGACGTGATGTCGAGTTGTCCCGCCTTCATCAAGCCAAAGCTCTCATACGGATCCTCGATGATCTGGATGTCGAGATTGATTCCTTCGGCAAGACCCTTCTCCTTGGCAACAAACCAGAAACCGTAACCGGGCCAGGAGAAGAGAGAGACACTGACCTTGGGAATTTCTTCCGCGCTCTCTTGGTCACCACCTCCGCACGAAGTCAAATGGAGGAGCAGCGCGAGAACGAAGAAGCAAATGAAAAAGTGTCGCAGGATTCTCATGACGTTTCGCCTCTGTGCCATTCAGAGCATTGGCCGTGCCATTCAGGTGGAATTCGCCTCGTGTGCGTAGGCGAAGAGTCGGCGGTGCAGGGCACGGAGAAGGGCATCGAAGCAAAACCCAAGGATACCGATGACGAGGATGCCGGCCATGATTTCATCGACCCGCACAAAACGCTTCGCGCGCATCATCATCGCGCCAATGCCGTCGGTTGCGGCCACGATTTCCGCAATGACAAGATAGGTCCACGAAACGGCGAGCATTTGACGCGCCGTATCAACGTAGGACGGCAATGCCGATGGCAGGACAACCCTCGTGACCACATGCCGCGCCCTCGCTCCCATCGTCTGCGCCGCCTCGATCAGCTCAATGGGCACCTGCTTCGTGTTGTCCATGAAGAGCGTCGCGAGAAACCACACCACGCCGAGAACGAGGAGGGCGATTTTCTGTTCGTCGCCCGTGCCGAGCCACATGAGGAGGAGCGGGACAAACGACGGCGCAGGGAGATAGCGAAAGGGAGAGACGAGCGCGTTGGCAAAGGCTTCCCAGCGCGCGAAACAACCCATGACAATCCCCAGGGGAAGGGCGATGGCGAGCGCGATTCCATAGCTCTTGAGAATTCTCTCTACGCTCTTCCAGACGTCGACGAGGAAGCCACGGTGCACGATTAGCTCAACGAGCGTCTCGACGACCTGCGATGGGGGCGGGAGAAGCTTCGCGTTGACCACGCCGGACCGCGAGAGGGATTCCCAGAGCGCAAGGAATGCCATCCAGGCCGTAAGGGCGAGAAACGTGCGCTCGCGCCCGGAGATCTTTTGCCGGATCGAGGACCCTCTTGCTCGTCCATTAGCCATCACCTTCCACACTCAAGTGCCGGACTTGGGCATCCAGCGGTGTTCCGGCGATCCCGTTCGTGTAGTTGCTGATGACCTTGGTCGCGAGACCGAGCACCACTTCCATCGCTTGCACGTCGGTGTAGCCGGCCGCGAAGAATGCGTCCAATTCCTCCTCGGGAGGATGTCCGCGGCTCTCGACCATGCGCGTCGTGAAGATCCGCAATACCTCAAGCTTTTCGTCCGAGAGCGGCTTCCCTTCCCGCAAGGCCTGCACGTCTTCATCGCACATTCCCGCCTTTTGACTCAAGAGCGTGTGCCACGGAATGCAGTAAGTGCAACCGTTGAGAAAATTGGCTGTCTGGTAAACCACCTGGCGTTCAATTGGCGTGAAGCTGGTTTGATCAAACAAGGCCCATAGCCGGACGTAGCCCTCAAGGGCCGCAGGTGCCGAGGCCAGGGTGCGCTCGAGGTTTGGAATCATCCCGAAATCCGCCTTCACTTCCTCGAGGAGAGGCTGCGCCGCGGCGGGTGCGGACTCGATGTCGTGCTGTGGGAACAAGGCGGGCATTTCAAATGAAGGTGAGCCTCTCTTTGCGCGCCTCGTCCCGAACAGGGAAGAACTCCTTCTCCCACTCCATCGTCTTCTGCTTGAGGAAGATCCCCTTCATCTCGCCGAAGACTTCCCCGGCGAGTTCATCTTCCTCAAAGGCCTCGATGGCGTGGAGGAGCGTCCCCGGCAGGAACTCGATACCATCTGCCTTCAGTTGCGACCGAGTGCGCCCGTAGAGGTTGTCGTTCAATGGCTCCCCGGGGTCGAGTTCCTTCTCAATTCCTTCGAGGCCCGCTGCAAGATGAAACGCTGCCGCCAGGTAGGGATTCACGCTCATGTCCGGCGCACGGTTTTCGACACAGTAGCGATTCAACGGCAGACGAAGCATGGCCGAACGATTGTTCTGTCCGTAGGCGGCAAGGACGGGCGCCCAACTCACATCGGGCATGTCCCCCTGCGCGATGAATCCCTGGTAGCTGTTGTAGGTCGGACTCGTCAAGGCAGTGAGCGCCTTCGCGTGCTTGAGCACACCGGCGACAAAGTGGTATGCGAGCTTCGAGAGCTTCACGCCATATTTTTCCGCCAACGGATTGGATCCTTCCTCCGGCGCAAAGACGTTCTCGCCGGTCTGCACGTCCGCCATGGACATGTTGAAGTGGCACCCCGACCGGAAATCGTCCTGGAACGGCTTCGGCATGAAGGTCGCGAGGCAACCAATGGACTTCGCCACCTGCTTGGCCATCAGGCGCAGGAAGATGAACCGGTCGGACATCGTGAGCGCGTCCGCATACCCGAAGTCGAACTCGTACTGGCCATTGCCGCCTTCCTGGTCGAAGGAGAAAAGCCCGTAGCCGAGCTCGTCGAGATAACTGCTGAAGGGTCCAAGAAACTCCATCGCCTCCATCGAGAGGTTCACGTCGTACGCCGGGCAGAGCCCGCCGAAGCGGTGGCTGTTCAGTGTCCCAAGCTTGCCTGTTTCCGGATCCTGCTTCAGGACGTAAAACTCGGGCTCCACACCGAGATTGAAGGTCAGCCCCATCCCCGCCGCGCGTTTAAGCTGCCTCTTGAGGACCTGGCGGCTGTCGTTCGGGTAAGGCGCACCGTGGTAATAGAGGTCACCGAAAAAATACGCCATGCGCCGGTCCCACGGGCAGATGACCATCGTGTCGAGGTCGGGAACCGCCGCGCACTCGTCCTCCTGCGGGCCGACAAGCCCCATTCCTTCCATCGCCCCCACCGTGAACAACTCGGACCCTTTGGCCATTTTCTCCAGCGCATAGGAGGGGTTGACCTTGGACTTTGGAACGCCGTGCACGTCGACGTAAGTGGAAAAGAGAAATTCGACCCCCGACTCCTCGATTTTCTGGCGGACCTTCGATAGCGCGCCGGGATCGGGTGTAAAGCCTTCGGGGACGGCAAAGACGGGAATATCGCTCATGGTAATTCTGTGAGGGTGAGAGGTGGAGTTTCCACGGCCGCGGCCTTCAGCACTTGCGCAAGAGCCTCAACCATGGATTTGAAAAGCTTCTCGCCAGCCTCGGCCGATCCGAGACTCGGTGATCCGGTGACGCCGTTCCTGCTCGTCTGCGCCACCGGATAGGAAAAAATCGTGCCCGCCGTCCGGTCGGGATCGTCCTCGACGGCTTCCATGACAACCGTCTGCGGCGCGAGGTGGAGCATGAGGTCTGTCTCCGCCTTGTTCGCGTGGACATCGTCGCCGTCGGAAATGAAATAGGACCAGATTTCGTCAGTGAGGGAAAAGGTATGGCGCCACCCAATCTGAAAATCGCCCATCTTCGAGGTCCGCACCTTGTCGACGGCGACGCGCAGGGACGCGTCGTTGCCAAAGTGCGAGTTGACGAGAAGCAGGCGCTTCCAGCCGGTAATCGCCGCCCAATCGGCGATCTCGCAGACTGTCTGGATGAACGTCTCGTGGGAGAGCGAGAAGGTGCCCGGCCATTTGGCGGTATGCCCTACCGAAACGGTGAAGGCCAGCGGAGGAAGGACGGCGATCCCCGCTTTTTCACCGGCGGCCCTGCAAACGGCCTCCGCGATCACGGTGTCGGTGTTCACCGGGAGGTGCGAACCGTGCTGCTCCGTCGCACCGCAGGGCAAGACGAGCATGTCCCTGCCCTCCTCCTGCAGGGCCTTGATGGCGGGCCATGTCAGGTTCGCCAGGCTAGAAGACATCATCGCCAACCTGGGTCATGCGAAGCATGGGCAACTCATCTTCCTCTTCACTGCGATCCGGGTGAATCAATTCCTCCAGTCGGTTCTTCGCCGCAAGGAATTCCGGACTGAGACATTGCGTCGGAGAGCGCGGATGCGGAACCGGGACTTCGATGATCTCGTTCACGCGCCCCGGATTCCGATCGAGAACAAGGACGCGGTCCGACAGGTAAACGGCCTCGTCCAGGTCATGGGTGATGAAGAGAATCGTGATGTCCACCTTGCGCCAGATCTGCAGGAGATAGGACTGCATCTGCGCGCGCGTCTGCGCATCGAGAGCCCCGAATGGTTCGTCCATGAGGAGTATCCGCGGCTGGTTGGCAAGGGCACGGGCAATCGCAACCCGCTGCTTCATCCCCCCGGACAACTGGTGGGGATAGCGGTCGGCGGAACCGGCCAAGCCGACGATCTCGATCCATTGCATCGCTTCCGACTCCGCCGTGGCCTCGCTGTGGCCGGTCATTTGCAGACCGAACATGACGTTGCGCTTCACCGTCAGCCACGGGAACAGGGTGTAGCCTTGGAAAACCATCCCGCGATCGCATCCCGGTCCGGAAACGGGTTTGTCGTCGACGAGAACTTCTCCCTCGCTCGCAAACTCGAGACCGGCAAGAATGCGGATGAGCGTGGACTTCCCGCATCCGGACGCCCCGATGACACACATGAACTCGCGCCGGTGCACATCGAAGTTCAAATCCTGCACGGCGACGACGGGGCCTTGCGGGCTGGGAAAGGTCTTCCCGAGACTGTTCACGCTGAGCACGACCGGACGTGACCGCAATCGTTGGAAACGAGCTGCCACTTCCGGCGACTGCTCCTTGTAGCTGGGGAGGTCGATGACGTTCGGAGTCATGGGATCGCAGGGTCCTTGCCCGGGGTTGTGGCCACTCCGGCCACGGAATTCGCGGGTCGGCGCTTCCAGATGGCGAATTTGGAAAGGCAACGCCCGACGACCCGGGCGCCCGCCTTCGCACCTTCCTCGGTATACGGGAAAATCACGCCGCGGAACCAGCTGAGAAACTGGTCGCTCAGGAAACCGGTGAGACCGATGAGGAGGATGACCGGATAAACGTGGTCGAAGTGAAAGCGACGGCCCTGCGTGTCAATGAATTCAGTGAGACCGGCTTTCACGCCGATGAGTTCCGCCACGACGAGCCATGTCCACGCCCATCCCAACAGGATTCGAAGATCGTTGTAGAGGTGGGGCAGGATTCCGGGAATCACCACCTTGGTCACGAGGCGGCGACGATCCGCCCCGAGTGTTTGCGCAGCGTCGAGAAGAGACGAGTCGAGCATCCGCGTCGTGTTGGCTGCCATGAGGATGAGTTGCGGCAGCGTGCCAACCACGACGAGGGCGATCTTGGGCGCCCCGTAGATACCAAAGACCGCCATGAGCAGGGTCCCGAAAGCCGGTGCCGGCATGTATCGGAAAAAATCGACGAACGGTTCAACGATGCGGGAGAAAAAGGAGAACGTTCCGCAAAGCAGCGCGATGGGAATGCCGATGGCACAGGAGATGAGAAAGCCCAGGGCAACGGTTTTGAGTGACGTCGCGTACCGGCTCCAGATCTGGAGGTCACCGAGTTTGGAGTTCCCGGAGAAATCCTCCGCCGCCCGCGCTACCACCGTGTGCGGCGCGGGAAGATACACGGGCCGCTTCACGTCGCGGACACCTTGGGGAACCAGTTTTTGCAGCGGCTGGGAGTAGAAATTGGAGGAGTCGTAGACGGGCGAGATCGCACTAAGCTTCTCCCAATTCGCCGTCACGATTTCCACGTTCTCGCTGCTCAGGCCACCCCGCATGTTCCCCTCCGCAATCCCTTTCCAGACATTGTAGAGAGCGGCGTAATTCTTGTCCTGTCCTTCCTTCATCCACCCCTTCTCCGCCGCCACCGGATAAATCCCCCGAAGGATTCGCTTGTTCGCGCGACGGATGGAAGCCCCGGAAGAATCGGGGGATGGCTCGGCCTCCAGAATCGCCGCGTTGTCAGACCTGACCGCCTCCTGGAAAGCGCCGAACCGCGCGTTCTCCATGGAGTCCCCGACGAGGTAGACGGTCGGAAAATCCTCGGACTCCGCGTCGGAGGTCAGCGTGATCTTCAACTCATAGTCCCAGATCGGCGCATACGCGGCGAGGCACCACAAGGCGATGGGAAAACAGAAGGAGGCGATGAGGAGAATCCTGGAACGCCCCGGGGAAAGCGGTCTTCCCACGGCAAACCAAGGTTCTCGCTGCTTCTTCGCCATCAGGTCTCCTGTTCTTTCATCGTGATTCGGTAAGTCGGCGGTCGAAGGAATTCGGCCCTTCGACCGCTATGTTGGAAATGGTCTTCCTTCCCTTTTACTTGAGCTTTCGCGTCAAGCTGGGATCGAGGTAACTGCCGAAATCAACGGGGGCGTCATACACCTTGTACTTGACGTTGAAGTCGTCGGAGACCTGACTCGACCCATAAACGGACTCGAGCCCGTCCCCTTTTTCCCAAACGGCGAGTGCTTCCTCAAGGGAAAGGATGTAGGTCCCGTCAAGGAAAGGCTCATACTCGTCAGGTGTGACCTTGACCCGGCCGGAAAGGATCGTGAGTACTTCGTCCGTGTTGTCCTCGTTCTTGATGAAATCGACGACGTCATACCAGACTTTGACCACCTTCTCCCAGTCCGCGCGGCGCGCTTTCAAGCTCTCGGGAGAGACAAAGAGGCAGTCGTAGATCAACCCCGGCGCGTCGGCCGACGTGTAGATGGGCTTGGAACCAGGCACCTGTTTCAAGGCCGTCCCGGAACTTGGCTGCCACGCGCAGATGGCGTCGATTTCATCCGACTTCAGCACCTGGGGCGTGTCGCTGGTGGGCGTGTTGATGATGGTGATGTCAGACTCGGACATCCCGTTGTCCTCGAGCGCCCGCAAGACCATCAAGTGGGGAACGAAACCTTCTTCGAGGGCCACTTTTTTCCCCTTGAGATCCTTCACGGTGTCGATGCCCGCCTTGGCGATAAGCATGTCGTTGCCGTTGGAGTAGTCGTTGATGAGAATACAGACCGAAGGCTTGGCCGTGGCGCCAATCACAAGAGCGTCGCCGTTGGTCATGTGGCAGGCGTCAAGCTTTCCGGCCCCGTAGGCTTCAAGCGAGCCGACATAATCCATCCATTCGAACTGGACGTCGACACCGGCTTCCTTGAACCAGCCTTTGCTGATGGCGATTTCCCATGCCACCCACCCGGGCCAGTCACTGTAAGCGATCTTCAGGGGCGGTCCAGACGGCTTGGTCGGCGCAGGAGCAGGAGTTGGCTCTGGTTCCGGCTCGGGCTCAGGAGCAGGTTCGGGCTTGCTGGCGGCGACAGACTCTTCAGCCGCGGGCTCTGCTGGTTCCTCAACGGAAGCTTCAGGCTCCTCGACGGTCGTTTCTGCCTGATCGCAGGAGACAACGAAGAGCGACACGAACAGGGTCGCAATCAACGGAAGGAGGGCGGAAACACTCCGGCCTTTTTCTAAACATTTCTTCATGGTTGGTGGGATGTGGTGGTGTTCTTTGAATCTCTGGTGGTAATACTTTTTGGATAAAAAGGTGATACTCACTTGAGCAGATTCGGTGCCACCCCAGTTTCACCCGGTTCCCAATGCCAATTTCGATCCTCTCCTCCCAACACCACGGAAGTTCACACCTTCACGCCGAAGAGCGAATCACCTCCTCCCTCCGATCTCAGTGCCTCAATTCTTCACATACTTCGCGGCGCCTGGCGTTGTCGCGTTGTAATACTTTGCGATTCCCGCGGCGACTTCTTCAGCCATGATGTCCTGGAGCCAACCCTGCTTGACGCGGTTTCGTTCCCAGGAATTGCTGATGAAGCCAAGTTCGAGGAGGATCGCGACGCCTTTCGTCTTGCGCAGCACCGCGAAGTTGGTCTTGCGCTTGATGCCGCGATTCTTGGTCTTGATGCGACCCGCGAGTTCATTCTGCACATCAGTCGCCAGTTTTTTGCCCCGATCACTGTGATAGAAGGTCTCAATGCCCGTGATCGAAGTGTTGGTCGATCCATTGAAATGAACACTCACGAAGATCGAGTCCGGGAACTTGTTCGCAACCGCGGCCCGAGAATCGTGACTGACCGTGACGTCCTTTCGCCGGGTAAGATTGGCCGGATTGCCTTTTTTTTCGATAGCCAGCTCGATTTTCAAGGCCATCGGCAACGTGAGCGACTTTTCCTTGATCCCGCCCCAGTAGGCCCCGGGCTCCCTACCGCCGTGCCCGGGATCCAGAACAACCACCCGCTTCCCCGCCAGCGCAGGACTGGCGACCAAAATAAAGATGAGGATGAGGCGGATGGAGACCGGCATTTCACGAAGGGTATTTCCCTAAGAAACTTGAATTTTACGTGAAATTAAAATAATGACAAGCGAAGGGCCATATTTTCGCCAGATTACCCCCGTCAAAGCGGTTGCTGACGCGGACGAAACGGCTAAACTCCCGCCCTTTTCGCGACAACGCTCATCTATCCAACCAAGTTATGATCTACCTTATTCCAGTCTTCGGAATTATCGCTCTCATCTTTTGTTTCGTCCGGTCCCAATGGGTGGCCAAACAGGAAGTCGGCACCGACACCATGGGCAAAATCGCCGGCTACATCTCGGACGGCGCCATGGCGTTCCTCCGCGCCGAATACAAGGTCCTCGCGATCTTCGTCGTCATCGTTGCCGTCCTCCTCGGAATCCAGGGATCGGCCCTTGAGACCTCCCACCCGCTCATCGCCTTCTCGTTCGTGATTGGAGCGCTCTGTTCCGCCGCCGCTGGCTTCATCGGCATGCGCGTTGCGACGAAGGCTAACGTGCGGACGACCAACGCTGCCCGTGAAGGCCTTGCCAAGGCCCTTGAGGTCGCCTTCTCCGGTGGATCAGTCATGGGACTCGGCGTGGTCGGACTCGGCGTGCTCGGCATCGGCGCGCTTTATATCCTTTACGGCACCATGGGCTGGGACACGACCAAGGTCATCACGGTCCTCACCGGATTCTCGTTTGGTGCCTCTTCGATCGCTCTTTTCGCCCGCGTCGGCGGTGGTATCTACACCAAGGCGGCAGACGTCGGAGCAGACCTCGTCGGCAAGGTCGAAGCCGGCATTCCCGAAGACCACCCGCTCAACCCGGCCACGATCGCGGACAACGTCGGTGACAACGTGGGCGATGTCGCCGGCATGGGCGCGGACCTATTCGAATCCTACGTCGGATCCATCATCGGGACCATGGTTCTCGGCGCGACCTTCATCGGCTTGGGTGGATTCGGAGCCGAAGACAACTTCGGCGGGCTCTCGGCAGTGATTCTCCCGCTGCTTCTCGCATGCGCCGGCATCATCATGTCCATCATCGGCACTTTCTTTGTGAAAACGAAGGAGGGCGGTGACCCCCAGAAGGCGCTCAATATCGGGGAGTTTCTCTCCGCCGGCCTGCTCGTCGTCGCTTCCTACTTCATCATCAGCAACGTCCTCCCCGCCTCCTGGACGGTCGGCGAAGGCGACGACGCGAAGGAATACACCTCGCTCGGCGTCTTCTTCGCCTCACTCTTCGGTCTCGCCGCCGGTCTGCTCATCGGCATCGTCACCGAACACTACACGGGCACCGGCAAGAAACCGGTCATCGGCATCGCGAGGCAATCACTCACCGGTTCCGCGACCAACATCATCTCCGGCCTCGGCGTCGGCATGATGTCGACCGCCCTCCCCATTCTCTTCATCGCTACGGCCATCATTTTCTCCTACCACTTCGCCGGCCTTTACGGCATTGCCATCGCCGCCGTCGGCATGCTCGCAAATACCGGCATTCAACTGGCCGTCGATGCCTACGGCCCCATCTCCGACAACGCAGGCGGCATCGCGGAGATGAGCGAATTGCCGAAGGAAGTCCGCGGCCGCACCGACAAGCTCGACGCCGTCGGCAACACGACCGCCGCCATCGGGAAAGGCTTCGCCATCGGTTCCGCCGCCCTCACCGCCCTCGCCCTTTTCGCTGCCTACATGGCCACTGCCGGCATCCAATCGATCGACATCTCCCAGTCCTATGTCATGGCCTGTGTCTTTGTCGGCGGCATGCTGCCCTTCCTCTTTTCCGCCATGGCCATGGAGGCCGTGGGTCGTGCCGCCATGTCGATGATCCAGGAAGTGCGCCGACAGTTTGCGAGCATACCCGCGCTCAAGGCCGCCCTCGAGGTCATGCGCAAGAACGAAGGCAAGGAAATCGAGGACTGGTCCGAGGAAGACCAAACCACCTTCCGCGCCGCCGAAGGCACCGCCGAATATGCCAAGTGCGTTGAGATCTCCACGCAATCCGCGATCAAGGAAATGGTCCTTCCCGGCCTGCTCGCCGTCCTGAGCCCCGTGGTGGTGGGATTCGGATTTAAATATGCTCCCGGCATGAGTGGCGCCGAAGCCCTTGGCGGCCTCCTCGCCGGCGTCACCGTCACCGGCGTTCTCATGGCCCTCTTCCAGTCCAACGCCGGCGGCGCCTGGGACAACGCCAAGAAAATGTTTGAGGAAGGCATCGAGATCGACGGCGAAACCTACAAGAAGGGCTCCGAGCCCCACAAGGCCGCCGTGGTCGGCGACACCGTCGGCGACCCCTTCAAGGACACCTCCGGCCCATCGCTCAACATCCTGCTTAAACTCATGTCCGTCGTGGCCCTGGTCATCGCGCCGCTCTTGAGCGCGTAAGTCAGGCAGAAGCTTCGGTCTCGCCGAATTTCACTGACCAAGGTCCGTCCCAGTGGTGGGACGGACCTTTTCATGGAGAACGGTGGCCATCAACGAACCTGAGGCGGTCTAAAGGCCTGCCGATCCCTACCTCGCTTCCCTCTTCCCCGATTCAAAAATCCGTTCCTTCATCGACGGCTCCCCTGTTCTGGTAATTATAGCGCAAGGATCTCAGAATGGGGAAATCAACAGGCAGTGTCTCCTGCGGGAAACCGGTTGAAAATGCGAGGCTATTGAACGATCAATTCCCCGACTTGTCACACTAGGGAATCCAATCGGGACTGCCGGGAATAGTTCATGCTTCACCTTTCCGGAATATCTGACCGACAACCACCTTCAGCCAACACCCATTCATGAGTAACCTCGAATCGAATGCCAACGAAGTAAAACTGCACGCCCTTGATTACTGGCAAGTCATCCGCAACCGCTACGGCATTATTCTACTCACCTTTGCGCTCGTCTTCCTGACCGCGACCATCGTCACCTCACTGCTTCCGAAGCAGTATTCCGGTCGCTCCCAGCTGGAGATCGAACGGAAGAGCACGGCCCGCGACTACTACGGCGAGGTGACCGACCGGGCGAACACGCTCGACCCCTACAACACTTTCATGGCGACGGAATTCCAGGTCATTCAGAGCCGGGAAACTCTCAACCGTGTGATCGAAAAGCTCGACCTCATCAAGAAGTGGAACGTCGGGGGCGGAGCGCAGGCCTTCGGTGTTCTCCGGAGCAAGATAGAGCTGGAACCCGGCCAGAACACGAACCTCGTGCGGATCCAGGTTTATGACGAGGACCCACACCTCGCGGCTGCCATCGCCAACGAAGTCGCTATCGCCTACCAAGAGCGTCGGAGCGAACAGGAGCGCCAGCGATCCAAAGCCATCGTCGACAACCTTGTTGTCCAGATCCGCAGCCAGGACGCCAAGCTCGATGCCGCGCGCGTCAAGATGCTCGACATGGCCGAAGACCTGAAGATTCCCGACCTCGCCAGCGGCAAGCCCTCCTGGATGCGCGGCGAAGCGGAAACCGGGAAGGAAAAACTCGTCATGCTGGCCATGCAGCAGGAACTGTCCGCGGAAACGGAAATCGGCACCCTCCGCGCCACGATCAACACCCTCCGGGATCTGGAAGGAGATTCGCTCATCAAGGCCGCCCACTCCCTCGGCGTCAATGACGCCACGATTCAGCAACTCTTTCCGCAGTATAACAACGCTCTCGTTGACAGAACCAACTTCGTAAACGCAGGTCTCGGGGCGAAGCACCCGAAAATTGTCGCGCTCGACGGGACGATTGATCAACTGCAGGAAATGCTTCTCGAAGCCGCGGAGAATGCCAAGCGCACCCTCGGCGTGCAGCTGGACATGGCCGAGCAGAAGCTTGCCAGCTACAACCAGACTTCTGAGGAAAGCGTGGAGGAACTCCTCAGCCAAAAGCGCAGCATCATCGAGTACGAGGAGGCGAAAGCGGATTACAACCTCGCCCGTCAGGTCCGAGCCGACCTCGAAGAACAGTATGCCAAGGAAAAGGTCAACGCGACGACCCCGCAGATTCCCGTCCGCATTCACGAGAAGGCAGAAGTGAGCTTTGGCCAGGCCAAGCCCAACGTAAAACTCAACCTCATCATTGGTGCCGTCGTCGGCCTCGTCATGGGCATCGGCCTCGCCTTCTTCCTGGAGTACATGGACACGAGCGTGAAGAGCCTCGAGGACGTCGAGCGCTACCTCCAGGTCCCCGTCCTCGCCGTCATTCCTAAAGACGTAGGCGTCCTCCACAAGCAGAGCGGTCTCAGTCCGGACGCCGAAGCCTACCGGATTCTTCGAACGAATATCGAGTTCAACCGGAAGAGCGCCGACGCCAATTCCATTACGGTCGTCTCCGGCGGCGCCGGTGAGGGTAAATCCACCACCCTCATGAACCTCGCCTACATCTGTGCGCAGGGTGGCTATAACACCCTTATGATCGACGGTGACCTTCGCCGTCCCCGCCTGCACACATTCTTCGACATCAATAATTCCGTCGGTCTGACCAATTACCTCACGACGGACCTCATGCTTGAGGACGTCATCCTGCAGACGCCGGTCGACAACCTTTACTTCATGCCTTCGGGGATTCTCCCCGCGGACGCGGCGGGAATTCTCAACTCCCGGCGCATGTCCGAGCTCATCGCTGACGTGAAGAGCCGCTTCGATCTTGTTCTCATCGACTCCCCGCCCATCCTCGGGGTTTCCGATGCCTCCGTCCTCGCTTCCGAGTGCGACCTGACCATGATCGTCATCCAGCACCGCAAGCTTCCGCGCAACATGCTCATCCGCGTCCGCCAGGCGATCGAAAACGTCGGGGGCACCGTCCTCGGAGTTGTCCTCAACAACGTCGACGTTCGCAGCGACAGCCAATACCAGTACTACACGAGTTACTACACCTACTACTCGCCGACGAATACGGACAACAAGTCCAAGAGCCGTGTCGCGGACATCGAACCGCGGGAAACCCCCGAGGACATCGCACCGCAAGAGGACTACGGAGCGAGCGAGCCTTCCGAGCCTGCACCCGCCACCGAGTCACAGGACTACTCCCAGTTTGAGGAAGACGAGTATTAATTCAACATCCACGGACAACCACCATGAAAAGGATCCTTTCCCTAGCCGTTCTCACGAGCCTCCTTCTTTCGCCGACGTTCGTCGCCGCCCAAGGTGAACCCACGCTGAAGGCCGGCGAGACTTTTACGCTTCGAATCTCCGGAGTTCCGCCTGAGGATTCGGCCGCGATCAACGGTCCCTACACCATCAGCAACAGCGGCATGATCCGATTGCACCTGCTGGACCCGGTCTCCGCTTCCGGCCTCACACCGTCGGCACTCTCCAGCCGCATCGAGCAAACCTACAAGCAGGCAGAAATTTACACGAAACCGACGGTCAACGTCATCGTCAGCGGCGGCGGCCCCCAAGAACGGTATGTCACCGTCATGGGTGAAGTAGCCGCGCAAGGACCCGTCCCCTACAATCCGAACCTCACGCTTCTGGCTGCCGTTGCACAGGCCCGCGGCTTCAGCGACTTCGCGAACCGCGAGCAGGTCATCGTCGTTCGAAACGGAGAACGGACGATTCACGATCTCTCCCGTGCCGGAACAAAGGACGATATCGTCCTCAAGCCAGGGGATACCGTGGTCGTGCGTGATAAGAAGGCCTTCGGCGGCCTCTTTGATCGCGGAAAGAAGGACCAATAACAAGGAAGACTCACCATGGCCTGGGTGGTGAGCGTCGCGGGATCTTTATTGATCCCGATGTCGGGCTTGGCTGAAGACGAAACACTTCTCAAACCGGGACAGTCCGTGACCATTCGTGTCGCCGGGGTGCTCTCCGAGGAGGCGGCCGCCATCAATGGCCCCTACGCCATCAGCGATAGCGGCATGATCCGGCTTCACCTGCTGGATCCGATTACTGCCTCCGGCCTTACACCGTCGGCGCTCTCCAAACACATTGAGGAGACTTACAAACGGGCGCTGCTTCTCACCAAGCCGACCATTGAAATCAGAACTTCAAATGCCGATCCTGAAAAGGCGCACACGGTATCCGTCCTCGGGGGAGTGCAGTCACAATCCACTGTGCCGCTCAATCCAAATTGGACGATCCTCGATGCCATCACGGAATGCGGTGGTTTCTCAGCTTGGTCCGATAGGAATAAGGTCATTCTGATTCGCAATGGGGAGCGGACAATACACGACCTCTCGAAAACGACCGCCAAGGAAAACGTCCTCCTCAAGCCCGGCGACACGATCATCGTCCGCAAGAGGTGCGAACTCGCTGCAGGTAGCCGCACCAGCGGGTAGGCCTTCACGCGTCCTCGAACACTTCCCAATTCGCCCGCAGGTAGCGGAATCCGGAAACGCAGGTGATCACGAGCGCGGCGTAGAGGACGATCTCACTGACCAGTCTTAAGGCTGGCAGGATCGTTCCGAATTCGATGATCGCGAGGTAGGCGAGGAAGCCGATGATGGCGACCATCTGGAGGATCGTTTTCAGCTTCCCGAACTTATCCGCGCTCACCACCTTGCCCTCGCCCGCCGCGACGAGCCGCATCCCGGTGACGAGAAATTCGCGGGAGAGGATCAGGACTACGATCCATGCCGCCACTTCGCTCGCGGCCACAAGAGCGACCAGCGCCGCCGCCACCAGCACTTTGTCCGCCAGCGGATCCATGAGCTTCCCGAAGTTCGTGATGAGATTGCGCTTTCGCGCGATCGCCCCGTCAAGGTAGTCCGTGTAGGACGCGACGAGAAAAATGACGAGCCCGGTCGTCCACGCGAACGGCCACGAAAAAGCCGTTACCGCGACGAAGACGACGGTCAATACCAGACGAAGGACCGTGAGTCGATTCGGTAGATTCATGGTGAGCGGAGAAGAATAGCTGGGGTGCCCATTCCCGTCCATCGACGGTTCCCTGACCGCCCGGCGGGGATTCCGTTTTCCTTGCCAGCGCCGCCGGATGCCGTTAAACAAGACCCGTCACGCCATACGGCGAGCCAGAAAACATCATCATGAGCCAATCCCCCAAACTCCATAATGCCATGTGGCCCGGCCTCGTCGGCAAAGGTGACGAAGAAGGTCAGGAACCGCCCATCAGTCTCGAGCGCATGGTCGAATTGACGGCCAATGCCGAGGTCAATGGCCAGAAGTTCGAGGGCATCGACTACTTCCTCTTTCTCCCGCACACCGACCCGGCCTCCTCGGACGACGAGTTGAAGGCCATCGCCGACATGATCACGGGGAAAGACCTGGCCATCGGTTCGCTCGTGGCCCCGGTCTGGCCGGGAACCGTCGGGGACTCCGCCATGGGCGACGCAGACCAGCGGGAAAAATTTCTCGAGGCCATCAAGGTCGGGTGTCGCATCGCCAAGGTCTTCAACGATCACGGCGCCCGCAACTACGGGGTCATCCGCATCGACTCCGCGGAGTTCGGCGTCGAAAAATGGCGCGAGGACGCGCCGGGCAACACGAAGAAAATCGCCGAGACCTTCAAGGAAGCCGCCAGGATTGCCGCCGACCACGGAGAACGCCTCGCCGCCGAAGGGGAGATCTGCTGGGCCGGCATGCACAGTTGGAAAGACATGCTCGACCTCCTCGAGGAAGTCGGCATGCCCGAAACCCTCGGATTCCAGGCCGACCTCGCCCACACTTACCTCTATCTCCTCGGCTACAACGCCCCGGAGCACGCCCTGCTCCAGGAAGGCTACTCGGAAGAGGAGTTCTGGCCCGCCTACGAGCAGATGGTGGATAAGCTCCGCCCCTGGACGATCGACTTCCACGTCGCGCAGAACGACGGAACCGTCCATGGCGCCGGATCCCATGACAAGACCGGGAAACACTGCCCCGCCGACGATCCCAACGGGAAGCTCGATATTGTCAAAGCGTCAGGATACTGGCTCAAGGACTACGCGGATCGCGGCATCCAGCATATCTGCTGGGACGGCTGCATGTTCCCCAATGAAATGCTTGAGACGCAGGAAACGTGGAACACGATCCTCGACGTCATGCTCAAGGTGAGAGAGGCGCATGGTTGAGCCATCCCTCCCCCCGTCGCACAGGCACTCCTGCCTTTGCCCGCCCGCGCGCTCAACGTCCTCAAGACTATTTTCCTCCTCCGCCCGCGGATAGGCTTAGCACTTCCACCTCACCCCCACACGGACAAGAGTGTCCGTGCCACGACCGCTCTGCCTCCCACGCCAAAGTGACCCTCACAGAACTCAAAAAACACCAGCATCGAATTCGCCCGCAGGGTGGAGGTCTATGCTACTGTTGTGGCCTTTGATCCTGCACTGACAGAGCGCAGGATGCCCCCGCCACGCATGTTCCAAGTCCACGCCACTGACCCCGATTCCCGCGCCCGCGCCGGCACCCTCCAAACCGCTCATGGCCCGGTCGAGACACCGGTGTTTATGCCAGTCGGCACGCAGGGCACGGTGAAATCCGTCAGTCCCGCCGAATTGCGCGACCTCAATGCCCAGGTCGTCCTCGGCAACACCTATCATCTCTTCGTAAGACCCGGAATGGAGGTCATCGATTCCATCGGCGGTCTGCACGCGTTCATGCAATGGGATGGCCCCATTCTCACCGACAGCGGCGGATTCCAGGTCTTCTCCCTTGCAAAGATCAACAAGACCACGCGGGAGGGAGTGGAATTCCAGAATCACGTCGATGGCACTCCCACCTTCATCGGACCGGAAACAAGCATGGAGATCCAGGCCTCCCTCGGGAGCGACATCGCCATGCTTTTCGACGATTGCCCGCCCTACCCCTGCGACCGCGCGAAGGCAGAGGAGAGCCTCGAATTGACCCTCCATTGGGCCGATAGATGCAAGGCGTGGGTCGAGGAAAACCGTCCCGAGGCAGGAGGTTTTGGCAGGAATCCTGACAGATTCACCCACCAACACCACTTCCCGATCGTGCAGGGCAGCGTCTACGAGGACCTCCGCGAGAAGTCCGCGAAGCACCTCGTGGACCTCGATTTCCCCGGTTACGCCATCGGCGGCGTCAGCGTCGGCGAACCGGAAGAGGAGATGTTCCGGGCCATCGAGAATGCCGAGCCACATCTTCCCTGGGAAAAGCCCCGCTACGCCATGGGACTCGGAACTCCACCGCAAATGATCGAGATGGTCGCACGCGGTGTGGACATGTTCGACTGCGTCCTTCCCACGCGCATCGCCCGCAATGGCACGGCCTTTACGCCGGAGGGAACGATCAACCTGAAGAACGAGAAATTCCGCCTCGACGAAGGCCCCATTGCGGAAGACACCCATCCGCTTTGCCGAGGCTTCAGCCGCGCCTATCTGCGCCACCTCATCAAAGCCGAGGAAATCCTCGGATTGCGGTTGATTTCACTGCACAATCTGTATTTCTATCTCTCCCTGCTCGACCGCGCCCGGACCGCCATCCAGGAAGGCTACTTTGCCGAATTCCGTGCCGAAACTGTCGCGCGATACCAACCACACGCATGACTCAAGTTCTCCCCCTCATCCTCGCCGAAGGCGCCCCTCCGCCTTCAGGCAGTCCGTTCGACATGTTTGTGCCGTTGATCCTCATCTTCGGCCTCATGTATTTCCTCATGATCCGCCCGCAGCGACAGAAGCAAAAGGCGGTGCAGAAGCAGATTTCCGAAATGAAGACCGGCGACCGCGCCGTCACCATCGGCGGCATCCATGGCCTTGTCGCCAACATCAAGAAATCCACCGTTGTCCTCAAGGTCGACGACGGCACCCGCATCGAATTCGACAAGTCCGCCGTCGCTTCCATCACGAAGAAGGACAAACCCGGTGGAGACGAGGAAAAAGCGGAGGATTCCCCCGCCGAAGAGGAAAAGAAATAGGAGAAACAGGCAGTTTTGTTCCGTCCCGCGCCATTGCTGCGGCATGAGCACAGGCGTAGTGTTATCTACCGATGGACAAAATCTACCTCGGCATCGCCACCGCGTTCTTCCTCGGCGGCTTCATCTACTCCGTCATTGCCCTGAAAAACGGCAGCTTCCGGCCGTCGCGTTACAACCTCGCGGCCATGCTGGGCGGACTTGTCTTCCAGACGCTCTTTCTCGGCGACCGCGGGCGCATTCACTATGCCTGCCCGGTGACGACCGCCGCTGAGATGTTCGTCTTCATCGCCTGGGCGATGGTCATCATTTATCTCGTCCTCGGCCCGACCTACCGCCTTTCGCTCCTCGGCGTTTTCACCTCCCCTCTTGTCTTCTTTTTCCAGGTCCCCGCCCTCCTCGCCGGATTCGACAAGGTGGCCGCGGAAGCCGTCGCGGACGCGAAGGGCCCCACAAACGCCTGGCTCGAAACGCACATCGCCCTCGCGCTCATCGCCTACGGCGCGTTCGCCATGGCCTTTGTCGCCGGAATCATGTTCCTCGTCCAGGACCGCTTTTTGAAGAAAGGAAAACTCAACGGCTTGTTTTTCCACCTTCCTCCCATCCAAAACCTCTCCCGCGCCATCCTCCTTCTTGTTATTCTGGGCGTGGCTCTTCTTGCCGGCGCCCTCGGCAGCGCCTATGCCATCGATGGAGCTGCGGGAACGGCGAAACTCTTCATCATGCACGGTATGTGGGTTCTTTACGCCGTCCTCCTCGGTGTGCGGTTCACCCGTGGCTTGCCGAGCGCCCAATTCGCCCGCTTCACCATTCTCGCCTTCGCCGTTCCCATGGTCAGCCTCTATTTCGTTCGTTAAGCCATGCGCGTTCATTGTCTCGGTCTCAACTACAAGCACGCACCGGTCGAAATCCGGGAACGTCTTGCCGTGGGCGAGAAAAAGTCCGGCGAGACCAGCGCGGAGACCGCGAAGGTGGATGAAATCGAGGAAGCCGTCGTCCTGTCCACGTGCAATCGCACCGAGTTCTACGTCGCGAGCCACGAGGGGGAATCCTTTCCCCAAGCGATCGAAAATCACGTCCGCCGGCATTTTCAACTCGGAGACGATCCGCTCCCTTTTTATCATCACAGCGACGCCGAGGCGGTCCGCCACCTCTTTCACGTCGCGAGCGGCATGGATTCCATGGTCCTCGGAGAAACGGAAATCTTTGGACAAGTGAAAGCGGCCTACGCCGCCGCGCTTGAGGCCGGCGCAACTTCGTCCACACTGAACCAGTTGTTCCAGAAAACCTTCAACGTCGGAAAGCATGTCCGAACGCATTCCAAGATCACTTCCGGCCCCACTTCCGTCGGCGCCGTCGCCGTGGAACTCGCGGTCAAGATCTTCGGCGACTTGAAACGCTGCAAGGTTCTTCTCATCGGCGCCGGCGAAATCAGCCGAAGCACGGCGAAGAGCCTCGCCACGCGGGGCGCGAGGGGAATCGTGGTCTCCAACCGATCTTTCGACAAAGCGGAGGAACTGGCCGGCGAAATGGAAGGCCGGGCCATCCGCTTTGACGACTTCCAGTCTGAATTGCCCTCCGCAGACATCGTCATCGGCTCCACGGCCGCACCCCATACCATCATTGACGGCTCTCATGTCGATCCGGTTTTGCGAAAGCGGCGCGGCCGGCCGCTTTTCTTCATCGATATCGCCGTCCCCCGCGACATTGATCCCGGCGTCGGCGACCGCTCGGGAGTCTATCTCTACGACATTGACGGCCTCGAATCCATAGCTACCGAATCCCGGAAGAAGCGCGCCTCCGAACTGGCCCGCTGTGAACGGTTGGTCGAAGAGTTGATGCAGAAACACGGGGTCCTTTCACACCGGACCAACGCGCCCCAACGCGAGGGAACTGGTCTCTCCTCGCCGGAACCGCCGCCCGCCGCTACTTGAGTTCTTCATGGAATCGATCACTCTCGCCACCCGCGGCAGCGACCTTGCCCTGACCCAGACTCGCATGGTCGCCAGCGCCCTGCAGGAAGCGCATCCGGCCCTCGTGGTCGATGAACTCGTCATCAAGACTTCGGGCGACCTTCGGCAGGACTTGAAGCTATCCGAGTTTGCCCAAGGAGAGAATCCCGTCGTCGACAAGGGGATCTTCACGAAGGAGCTTGAGCATGCGCTCCTCGAGCATCGCGCCCATGCGGCAGTACACAGTTTGAAGGATGTTCCGACCCTGCTCGAGGAATCCTTCACCATTGCCGCGGTGCTTCCTCGCGCACCCGTTGCCGATGTCGCGCTGTTCAAGCCCGGCGGGCCATCCTCCCTCAGTGATCTTCCTCCCGACGCGAAAGTCGGGACCAGCAGCGTCCGGCGCCAACGCTTTCTTCATGCCCTTCATCCACATCTCGACGTCGTCGACGTTCGGGGAAATGTCCCGACCCGGATCCGCAAGCTGCTTGACCTGAACTTCGACGCCATACTCCTCGCGGGAGCCGGATTGGCCCGACTCTACGGGGAAGGATGCCTCGAGACGGGACGCCTCGACTTTGATGGCCGGGTAATTCCGCTCGAAACCCTCGATCCCGAGGTGTTCCTCCCCGCCGCCAGCCAGGGTGCCGTTGCCATTGAAATCCTGAGCGAGAACGAGGAAGCAAAGAGCCTCTGTCATGGCATCAACCACCCTCCCACTTTCCGCCAGATCATGGCCGAGCGGGCCTTCCTCGACGCCCTTTCCGCGGGCTGCGACACACCGGTCGGCGCCCTTTCAAAAATCGACGCCGATGGTCGTCTCCACCTCAAGGTCGCAGTTTTCGAGAATAACGATTCCACCACGCCGCTTCGCGCCGAGGGCAGTTGCGTCGAGGGCGGAGAAACCGAGCTTGGGCAGCGCCTCTTCCACGATCTTTCCGCATGAGTAATTCCCCTCAAGAACCCGGCACCTGTTATCTCGTCGGCTCCGGTCCCGGTGACCTCGGACTGGTCACCTTGCGCTGTCGCGAACTCGTCGAAACCGCAGACGTGCTCGTCTATGACTACCTTTGCCCCGACGAGATGCTTCGCTGGGTGAAGCCGGATTGCGAGTTGATCTATGCCGGGAAGAAAGCCCGCGATCACGCGATCCCGCAGGACCAGATCAATGACCTCCTTGTCGAGAAAACACAGGCCGGCAAGAGCGTCGTCCGCCTCAAGGGAGGCGACCCCTTCATTTTCGGACGCGGCGGGGAAGAAGCCCAGGAATTGCACGCGGCGGGTGTGAAGTTCGAAATCGTTCCCGGCATCAGCTCCGGCATCGCCGGCCCCGCCTATGCGGGCATTCCCGTCACGCACCGCTCGCACAACACGCAGCTCACCCTTTTCACGGGTCACGAGGACCCTACCAAGACCGAGTCCTCCCTCGATTTCGCGCAGATTGCGAAGACGCCGGGAACAAAGGTGATGTTCATGGGCGTGGAACGGCTTGAAATCATCACGGGAGAACTCCTGAAAGAAGGCGCTCAAGCCGACACTCCCGTCGCCCTCGTCCGCTGGGCCACCACCGGCCAGCAGAAGACGATCACAGGCACGCTTGATGACATCGCGAAAAAGGCGAAACTCGCGGACTTCAAAGCCCCGGCCATTTGCGTCATCGGCGACGTCGTGGGTATTCGCGAGGAATTGAACTGGTTCGAGCAACGACCCCTTTTCGGCAAACGCATCGTCGTCACCCGCACGCGGAAGCAGGCGGGAGCACTCAGCCGGTCACTTGTGAATCTCGGGGCGGATGCGTACGAAATCCCCACCATCCGCATTGATCCGCCCGAGGACCTCCTCGCCTTCGGTCAACTCGTGCAGGACTCCCACACCTACGACTGGATTGTTTTCACCAGCCCCAACGGCGTCGATGCCTTCTTCGAGATCTTTTTCAAGCTCTACGAGGACGTGCGCTCGATCGGCGGGGCAAAGATCGCCGCCATTGGACCGGGAACGGCCAAGAAGATCAAGGAGAACCGGCTTGCCACCGACTTGCTGCCCGAAGAGTTCGTCGCCGAATCGTTGGCCGACGCGCTCGTGAAGGAAAACATCGAAAACCTGACCATGCTCTGGGTCCGCGCGGAAGAAGCCCGCGATGTTCTCTCGAGGAAACTCAGCGAAGCCGGCGTCATCCTCGATGAAGCCATTGCCTACCGCACCGTCCCCGAAACCGAGGACGTCGGCGGCGGCATGAAGCGATTCCGGGAAGAAGGCGCGGACGTCATCACCTTCACGAGTTCGAGTACTGTCGAACACTTCCTCGCCCTCGATCTCCCCATGCCCGACGACATCACGATTGCCAGCATTGGCCCCGTCACGAGCGAAACCCTTCGTGAGAACGGGCTTGAAGCGCATATCGAAGCTGAAGAGCACGATATCCCCGGACTGGTCGCTGCCATCCGTGCCCATTTCTCCTGAGAACCAAGAATGAACCAGGCATTCCACGCACTCGCCACCGAGATAGACCGACGTTGGCGGGAGGGAGACTTTGACGTTGCGAAGTTTCCCTCGATTGCGACTGAAGCCCTGCGAGCGGCGAACCTCCACGAGCATTTCGACGCGCTTGCACCGGCAAGGGAGGTCATCCGGGCTCTCGAGATTCCGCCGCAGCAGGATCTCGGCGCTGCTTTCGGTGAACCTCCCATTACCGTTTTCCAAAACGACCGCTTCTTCATTGATGTCTACTACTGGCTCGACGGCACCACCTTGATCCACGAACACGGCTTTTGCGGCGCGTTCGCGGTCATGGGAGGCGGAAGTATCCACACCCGGTTCGACTTCGAAGAAAAGCGGCATTTCAACAGGCGCCTTTCGATCGGCGAACTCGCGGTGAAGTCCTGCGAGACGCTGGAGGTCGGAGATGTTTGTGAAATTCCCGCCGGCGAAGATCTCGTGCATTCACTCTTCCACTTGGACAGGCCCTCCGTCTCCGTCGTCGTGCGCACGGAAGCGGCATGGACCGCACCGCAGCGGCACTTCCTTTGGCCTAACATCGCCATCGCATCAAAGGGCACTCCCCACCAAACCCGCCGACGTCAATGCCTTGAAATGCTCGCGAAAGTGGATCCGGAAGGATTCCTCGACGAAATGCAATCGGCCCTCAACCGGGTCTCCCCTGACGAGTTCGCCTTTCTCATCATCGCCCTGCGACCCTATCTTGGGAAGACCAAGGAACTGGCGCAAACCCTCGACAGGGTGGACGAACGTAATCGCGAACTGCTCGAGGCGCTCATTCCTGCAATCATCCACCAGAAGCGGATGTTCAAGCTCATCGATACGCGGACCAAGACTCCTGATCCGGAAGAGCGACACCTCCTTGCCCTTCTTCTCAACGCCCGTGACAACGCGTCATTCCAAAGCCTCGCCATTCACCGCTGGCCGGGGGAGGCCCTCTCAGACCGCCTCGCCAACATTTTTTCACAGCTCTTCAGCCGCTCTTCCTCCCTGCCCTTCGATCTGCCTACCCATCACCGTCTTTCCGAGTTTTGTGCCAACCTCCTCACGGAAAAGGAAACCCCGATTTCCTCTGAGGAAGAAGCCGGGGTTCTGAAATCAATTCGGAAGACTCTCGTCTTCCGTCCACTGGTTGCGGGTTAGGCTCTTCTACGACGGCGGGCGAAGCAGACCATCGCCGCGAGAGCGCTCAGGATTCCGACCGAAGGCTCCGGAACCACGCTATCGGGCAGCGGATCCGACTCGTAGGCGTAGTCGAGGATCCCCCCCGGGAACGTTGTTCGTGAGGACGGCACGCATCCAGCCGTTGAGCACATCCGTGCTGCCGCTCGGAGTGAACCGGAACCTGATGAAACCGATGCTTCCGGAGTCAACCTCATTCGCTCCCGCGGCCAGCGCGGGCATGTCGTTCGACGTTCCCGCCGTGTTCACGACGCCACCGGAGGAAGTGATGGACTGGAGAAACTGGGTCGTGGCCCCGAGGACACCGATCTTCTCGCCTCCCACGTCAATCGCGGTTGCCCCGGCGGTCTTCGGTGCGGCTGCGTCGGCGACGAGATCGCTTGGAAGCGACTGGAAGTCCGTATTCGGAAGGATGTCGGGGGTAACGAGACCGCCGAACTTCCCATCCGCAGAGAAGTCGAGGTTGGCGCTGAGATACGGGAACTGTGTTACGAGCCAGCGGGTGTTGCCCGTATTGATCGGCGTGCGGATATCCGTTTCGATGAGACCGGCGAAGGTGTTGAAGCCCGCATCAAAATCATGGTTACCGATCGCGGAGGCCTCGAACCCGAGAAGGTTCATGATCGTGATGTCCACGCGACCGTTTCCTTCGCGGATGTTCGTGAGCGTGGTGTCAGAGAACAGCCCTTGGTAGCCGGCTTGAAGGAGACCGCGAAGCGAGCGGTCCCCGGCAGCTCCAAAGAACGGACAGGCAATATAGTTGTCACCCGCGCTGATGAGGATGGAAGGAACGCCAGCCGTATCCGCCTCCGCTTCCAACTCGTCGACAATCACTCCGAAGTTCGGTGCGTAGCTCACCGCTTCGAGACCACCTTCGAGGTCGGAAGCGTGAAGGATTTGGAGTTGGAAGGCGTTTGATGGAGCCCGAGTAAGTCCCAAGCCGAAGGCGGCGAGGACCGGCGCCACAAGCCGGCGAAAAGATTGAGCAGAGGAAGAGACGAGAGTTTTCATCGGTGCCTCCTTTGCATGATGATCGCTAAATCATCGCGACAATTTATCCGACCGAATCGACACCTTCACCTAACAGATTCACATGCGAATGAAGGCATCAATCTGCTTATTTGTAACCAGACTGTCACACATGCACGAGTGGTTCTATAAACCGACGCCACCTTTATCAAAAATTCAAAACTCTCCGCCGATTGCAACAGATCCGTTGCAACTTAACCTAACAGAAACAACACCTAACGACCACCCTCAAAAGGATGGGATGAAGGCGAGCAACTGCCTTCGTTCCGTAGCGCTGAGTTTCATGGAGAACTTCTACGATTGCTTCACCTAGCCGCCGTGCCAGAAGATGGCTTCTTTCACGTTTCTAGCTCGACCATCATGCAGAAAGTTCGCGTGCTGATTGACCGGTTTCACGTAGCCGATTCCCCAGAGAGGTCGCGGCCGCCATTCGCGCCCAGTCGCTTCAAAGACCGGACGAACGTCAGTAAACCATTCATCATTAGTATATAAGAGAAGAACCGAATAAGAGTGAATCTCCTGCCCAATCAACTCTGCAAAGTCCGGATATTCCATAGTGACAAACGTCTCCAGATGAAGTTTCGAGCACTCGCCGTGTCGCAACAGGACCTTCTCCTTCTGCATAAATTCCTTGTCGATAGATCGACGCTCGGGAAGAGCAAGGTTCCCATATTTTCAGGTGACGGAATGGAAAAAATTGGAAATTTCCCGCAACTGCAGGGTTCTTTCCGCATGGAGGGTGACCAACCTGAACCGGACACTTTTTCTGGAGAGGGAAGAAACGCCGGTAGGCGATTGTCCTCTTTCTCAGCCTTCTTTAAACTCCGCTTTTCTGACACTTCTTCGTCGATGGCCCGCCGCCGCCGCATGCCCACAAAATGCGCTGAACAAAGGAATAGCGAGACGGAGGGCTCGGGTGCCGAAACGCTGTTTTGTTGGGACGGTGACCCGACGGAGTTGGATCCACCGTTCTCAACCGCTCCGTGTGGCCGGAAGAAGAAGACAGGTTCACTCCCAAGTGTATTCGCAAGGTCGAAGGAGAACAGCCCCGTAGTCGCGACGAGCAGTTGGGAATCGTCGGATAATGCTGCGAAGTCTCCCGATCAGGAATGGTCCAAAACACGAAGAGCCCCCAAATCGGCAACAAAACCGCCGCATCGAGTTTCAAGTGAACCCATCAACATATCTTGATTCGTAGATATGTTCTGGTAAGATACAGCCTTGCCCGCCCAATCGCGGCCAAATTAATAATTACAACTCACTGATAATCAAATGTCTACCGTAGAAGCACCGGCAAGCGCCGATTACAAGATCAAGGACATCGGCCTCGCCGATTTCGGGCGAAAAGAGATTTCCATCGCCGAACATGAAATGCCGGGGCTGATGGCAACGCGCGAAAAATATGCAGCTGACAAGCCGCTCGACGGCGTCCGCATTACGGGCAGTCTTCACATGACGATCCAGACCGCGGTCCTCATTGAGACTCTTGTCGACCTCGGTGCAGACGTTCGCTGGTGTTCCTGCAACATTTTTTCCACCCAGGACCACGCTGCCGCTGCCATTGCCGCAGCCGGTGTGCCGGTCTTCGCATGGATGGGCGAAACGCTTGAGGAATACTGGGACTGCACCCTTTCTGCGCTCACCTGGCCCGATGGAAGGGGTCCCCAGATGATTGTCGACGACGGTGGCGACGCCACGCTGCTCATCCACAAAGGTGCCGAACTTGAAGAAGGCAGCGACTGGGTCAACGGCGCCAGCGGAAGCACCGAGGAGCAGGTGATCAAGGAACTCCTGAAAAAGGTGAACACCGAGGATCCCATCAAGTGGACTAACTACCTCAAGGATTGGAAAGGCGTCTCCGAGGAAACCACCACTGGTGTTCATCGCCTCTATCAAATGTCCGACCAGAACAAGCTCCGTGTTCCTGCGATCAACGTGAACGACTCCGTGACGAAATCGAAGTTCGACAACCTTTACGGTTGCCGCGAGTCGCTCGTCGACGGCATCAAGCGCGCGACCGATGTTATGGTTGCCGGTAAAGTGGCGGTTGTCTGCGGATACGGCGATGTCGGTAAGGGCTGCGCACAAACCCTCCGGGGCCACGGCGCACAAGTGGTTGTCACTGAGATTGATCCCATCTGCGCGCTCCAGGCTGCGATGGAAGGTTTCCGCGTGCTTCCGATCGAAGACACCCTCGGCTGGGGAGACATTTACGTGACGACAACGGGCAACAAGGACATCATCCGCCTCGAACACATGGAGCAAATGAAAGACCAGGCAATTGTCTGCAACATTGGTCACTTCGACAACGAGATTCAGGTCGACGCACTCAACGACAAGTTCGAGAAGACCCAGATCAAAGAGCAGGTCGACCAGTATCAAATTGGCGACAAGCAACTCTACATGCTTGCTGAAGGGCGCCTCGTGAACCTGGGCTGCGCAACCGGTCACCCGAGTTTCGTGATGTCCAACAGCTTCACCAACCAGACCCTCGCGCAAATCGATCTTTGGAAAAACAAAGAGACCTATGCACCCGGCGTTTACGTCCTTCCGAAAAAGCTCGACGAGGAAGTCGCACGACTTCACCTCGAAAAGATCGGCGCCAAGCTCACGGAGTTGACGACCGAACAAGCGGACTACATCGGCGTCCCGCAAGACGGGCCTTACAAGCCGGATCACTACCGCTACTAGGGTTCAACTCGACCCAGAGGGATTTAGTTTT
>JBCDLR010000006.1:0-28461 GCA_038745205.1 Verrucomicrobiota bacterium | reverse complement strand
GTACGAATGGCGATCTCGACCAGCGCGGGGTGGGAGATGTCTGGACGATGACAGTCGAGGAGTACCTCGATTCTCCGCAACGGAAACGGCTCGCCTACCGCCTAGTACGGAATCCTTTCGTCCTGTTCGTCATTGCCCCGATCTACCTCTTTCTCATTCGAGAGCGCTGGCCCATCCAGAACGCCAAACCCCGGGAAGTGCGGTCTGTCCGTTTCACGAATCTCGCCATCGCTTGTATGGCGGGTCTCCTCATCGCCGTCTTCGGGTTCTGGCAGTGGCTCGCGATCCAATTAATCCTGACGGTCGTGAGCGGCGGTGGCGGGATCTGGCTCTTTTACATCCAACACCAATATGAAGGGACATACTGGGAGCGGAGCGAAGATTGGGACTACACGGATGCCGCACTCAAGGGCAGTTCTTACTACAAATTGCCGCGAATCCTCCAGTGGTTTTCAGGCAATATCGGTTTCCATCACATCCACCACCTCAGTCCGCGCATCCCCAATTACCATCTCGAGGCCTGCCACCACTCTGATCCAATCTTCAGCGAAGTAGTTCCCACAACGATTCTCGGCAGCCTCAAGGCGCTCACCTTCCGGCTCTGGGACGAAGAAAGGAAGGAACTCATCAGCTTCCGCCAGTTGAATGATCAATTGAAAGCGGAGCGGGAAGCTGTGGGATGAAGTTGCGATGCCTAGTGTCCCCCGGTGGAACCCGTTCAGAGTGTGCGGAGAAAAAGCTCGCGAAGAAGTGGAACCCGGGCTAGGTAGCCGCTTCGGTTCGATGCTTGGCGACAATCAAGGTCTGAAGCGATGCCAAGTGAGTCTTTTCTGTTTTCATTGGTGATCTTCGTTCCTTTTCCGGGAATCGGTTTTCGGGAAAATCCATACGCTGCGTAGAAGCCGTTTTTTAAATTATGAAAATGTATGTAGGCAACTTGTCGTTCGACACGACACAACAAGATCTCGAAGAGCTATTTGGAGAGCATGGTCAGGTAACGGACACGCACATTCCGCAGGACCGCGAAACGGGCCGCCCCCGGGGCTTTGCCTTCGTGACCATGGATTCCAAATCCGCCATGATCTCCGCGATCAAGGCCATCGACGGAAAGGAATTCCAGGGCCGCGTCCTCAAGTGCAACGAGGCTCGTCCTCGTTGACCAGCGGGGTTCCTTTTCGACAAACAAGTCGGACATCCGGCCTTCTTGGCTGCAATGAGGGCAGCCAAGAACGGCAAGTAGTTTAGGCGAATCTTGTTGACCACACCGGTTCGTGTTGCGGCCAAACTTGTAGAAGTTCGTGCTGTGATTGACCTGAAATATACCTCAACGAGTTCGTCTTCGTACGGCGACGGAGAGTCGTAGCCAAATTGATCGACTTTGTATGCGCAGTTCGCCCAAGATTTCGCGGCTTCGACTACAGAAGGCTTGCTTGATTGACGAACTCGTTTCTCAACTGCGTGGCTTTCGGGTCCGTGGTATGACGAACAGACAATGTTTTGTGGTGGATCGCCCACAACCATGACGCGCAGCCATTGAGCTCGCTGCACCGGTTGATTTCAGTGGGCGGCATTCTCGCGGAGCTGGTAGGTAGTAGCTGGCAGCGGCGGGAAATCCCGTCAGGGTTGCTCGCCGTTGATGACGACGTCGTCGATATAGAGGCGATCGTTGTTGGCGGAGGCGTCGCAGCGGAAGCGAAGCAGCGTGTTCGCGGTGAAGCCACCGGCAATCGTGACGGAGTCATTTTCCCGCACGTTGTTCGAGAACTCGTCGTTGAGGTTCCATTCCTCGACCGTCGTGTAACTCGATCCACCGTCGAGAGAGACCTGGAGCCAGAAGTCCTCGTTCGAATTGTTGAAGTTCACGGCCACGTAGGAGAAGTCGACGGTGATGGACGTGTAGACGCTGAGGTCGAGGCTGTCGGTCGTCATGACGGAGGTGTTCGTGTTGTCGCGCAAGCGGATGCAGAAGGTGCCGCTGTTCGCCCAATTCGAATCGTTGGCGCTGCGGCGGGCGTCGGCACCGCCGTCGTTCCAGATGCCCCATCCGTTTTCAAAGTCTTCGTCGGAAATGGTAACGGTGCCACCAGCCCCCCCGCCATTGAGGATGGTGTCGAGTTCGGCGACGAGCGTGTTGTAGTTCGCGAGTTCAGTGGCGTTGAGGCCGCCAGGCAGGAGATCGTTCGATTCGGTGGGGTCGATGACGAGATTGTAGAATTCCTCGCCGCCGGTGCTGTCGAATTGAATGAGTTTGTAGGTGGAGTTCCGGATCGTCTTGCCGTCGCGGATATTCGTCGGCATGCGGAAACGCTCGGTGAAGCTGTAGGCGTGGTAGTTCGCCTGGGCGGGATTCGTGAGGTAATCAGCGATGGAGACGGAATCAAAGGTCGTTCCCGCCGGCAAAGTGTTCGCGAGATCGACGCCCGCCAGTTCGAGGACGGTTTCAAAGAGGTCGACGGTGTGGATGGTCGCGTCGTTGGTCCGGCCGAGCGGCGTTGCGACGGAAGGACCGGAAGCGATGAAGGGGACATGCACGCCCCCCTCGTAGAGGAAGCCTTTCCAGGAATTGACGATGCCGGGCGATACCTGCACCGGTGTCCCGTTGTCACCGACAAAGATGATGTTCGTATTGGCGAGCGTGGTCGCATTCATGCTCGACATGAGCCGTCCGATCTCAGTGTCCATGGCTTCGATGGCCGCCTGGTAATACGGAAGCGGGTTGTTGTTGATATCGGCGTTCGTCCCGGAGAGGCTGTCGTAGCTGTGGAGCGCGTTCGGCGGTTTGTGGAAGGGAGTGTGCGGGGCGTTGAAGGCCAGTTGGCAGAACCAGGGATTCGATCCCTGGGCGGCGATCCACGTCAGGGCGTTGTCGACTGTCTCGCTCGTCGCGTAGTTGGTGACCGTCGACGAGGTGCCGTTGGTGACCTTGGTCCAATTGTAGTAATCGCCGAGTCCGCCGCCGGTGGCCCCTTCATAGTGGTCGTAGCCCATGAGGTTGGGATTGTCATCGCCGCCGTTGCCGGATCCGCCGAGGTGCCACTTGCCGATGCAGGCCGTGGCGTATCCCGCCGTATCGAGTGCATCGGGGATTGTGAATTCCGTCAGCGGAATCTCATCGCCGGGATGGCCCACTCCCGTGCGGAAGCTGGCCCGGCCGGTCAGAACACCCGCCCGTGTCGGCGAGCAGGTCGGATTCGCCCAGGCATTGGTAAAGAGCACTCCGTTGGTCGCGAGAGCATCGATGACCGGCGTCGGTGCGGTGCCCGCCGTGGAATATAGCCCCACTGAATCCGCGCCCAGGTCATCGGCGATGATGAGAAGGATGTTTTCCTGGGCGAGCGCATTTCCTCCACCAACTAGACAGCATGACAAGGAAAGGAAGGCGGTGACAGCAAGGCGGTGAGTTCTCTTCTTCATGAGCTTCGAGTCGACAAGGGGTGGGATTTTGACCAACTCGTGACGATTCAACACAAAAACGCGAGTTGGAAGAACGGCAGAAATACGTTCAATGGAGAACCTAGAACCAGATGCTTTTCCTCATATGGGTATACAATGACGGTTTGAGGAACTGCCATTCGTTGCGGTTGTCGGGCTCACAATCGGCAGTCAATTGCGAGCGCTTTCTTCCGTTTTCCGCCCCCTTCCGACTTATCGTGTCTCTCAAAGGGTAAGTCTGTTGATTCCGTAAATGGTGGAGATTCCCCGCGCCCGGAAGGCCATGCATCGTCATGCGACTTATCTCCTTTTCCCCGGCCGCGCTTTACGACCTATGGGTCCGGGCTTCGCAGGTAGTCGCCGAAATCGGCACTCCGGAAAAAACATCCTTGCATGATATGACACTTTTGTCACACGATACAGCTCGTCACCAGGTATTTGGAACAAATATAAGAGAATTCTGATAGCTGAGAGTTGAACAAAACCATCAACACCCCAACAAACTAACATCGCAACAACAACATGGCCACGTTTGATCCCATCAACGACAAGATCGCAGTTACTTTGAGTCACTTCACGATGAAGAAGCGCTCCCAGGGAATTTTTGAAGGAAAATTCGAAGAACCCTACATTGTCACCCTTGCCGCCGACTCCCATGGCTCGGCCACGCCGCAAATCGAGTTTTCGACCCGTCCCTTCCCAAAGGTTGCGGTGGGAGAAACAGTGACTTTTCAGAATCACGGCCACTTGATTTACGGACCGAAACAACCCGGTGAGTTTGCGGCCTACTCGATCCTTTTCATGGAGTCCGACGAGGATATCAGAAAGATCGGGGAGCGGGTTTCCGAGATCATCAACTCCGAGGAGACGAAGGCCATCCTGAAGGCGGTGGTTACCGCGAATCCGGGAGCCGCAACCGTGGCAGGCGGACTTCAACAAGTTCTCAGTCTTGTCGCGAGGGTGATGAAGCAAAACCGGGACGATGAGCTCTTCCAGACATCGGGAACGCTGTTGCGGGACGTCAATGGCGCTCCACCCTACAATATTCTTACTTCCACGACGGCGAGCAACGCATTCATCAGCTGCGAAACGACGATTGTTCCGCTGGTTGCTCCGGTTCCAGGTGGGCTGATGGCTCCTGGATTTGTCGACGAGAGTTCCCTCTTCTCCACGTTGCAGACCATCCCCCTCTAACCCCTTCACCCCAAATTCTCGCTCCCCGGGTTCCCGGACGCCTCGATGACGCCACGCGCCGCAGAGGACCTAGGCAATGCCCATCACCCGGCTTGCTTGAACTCCCGGGAGCGGGAAAACGGCCAAGGGAACTTACCGCACTCGTTTCATCATGGACTACACGAACCAGCCTTACACCGACCCCGCCCAGGACCACGAGTTCGAGCAAATCCGTGCGGCGCTGGCACTGCAGACGGAGGAAAGGGAGGAAAACGTCTCTTTACAGCTTCCGCCGAGTGCCGGTCTTGAGATCGCCTTAGAAACTGATCTTGAGGGCATACCGCCGGTCGACAGCCGCGCCGTGGATCTGATCGTGCGCTACGAGACCGGTGGAAAGGCCTACTACAACAGGTTCCTCAGCAAACCCACCTGGCCCGGCTTCAGCTCCGGAGTCACCATTGGATTCGGTTACGACCTTGGTTACAACGGCAAGGATTCCTTCAGCCACGTCTGGAAAGGCCATCTGAAGAAGAGCGAGATCAGCATTCTCTCCACGGCCATCGGACTTCGCGCCCCGAGGGACAGGGCACGCATCGACCACCTCCTTCCGCAATTTTCCGGGATCATCGTTCCGTGGGAATCCGGGCGGCAGGTTTTCGTCGAGCACACGCTTCCCAAGTTCCGTCGCCTCCTTCACCGCAGTCTTCCCGAGGTTTCGAAGCTGCCTCTCCTTTGCGAGGGCGCGCTCCTCAGTCTCGTTTTCAACCGTGGTGCCAGTTTCAACAGGCAGGGGGACCGCTTTCTCGAGATGCGGGAGATCAAGCGACATCTCCACCAGGGCAATCTTGAACAGATCCCGGCAGCGATTGAATCCATGAAGCGCATCTGGCCCAACAGTCCCCCTCCCCATGGCCTGCAACAAAGAAGGATCGATGAAGCCAACCTCTTTGCCACCGGTCTACGCGAAGCGGCTGGCGCACTCGTTGCGGGACTCCAGATGCCGATGGCCGCTGGTCTCGAGGGGGCCGGTCCCGAACCTGAGGAGGAATTCGGAGAGTTTGCGCCGGTCATTGAGGGCATTGAGGAGAATACGGAACCATCACCCGCGGAACTGGCCTTTGACCGATTCCTCGATGACGCCCCTGCGATGCTCGAGGTTCCGGAAGATCCTCCCGCCGCTTATTGGCCGCGTCATGACATCAATTCCCCGGAGTATGCGCATTTGACTGGTCTCGACGCCGCCTCGGAATTTTCCGTCGGGCCCGACGACATCGATTTCCTCATGGCCTCCAATCGCTTCCAGCCCGAGGGACATGGAGATGTCATCGTTCTCGGAATTCGAGGGAGCCGGCTTCGCGGCGGCGTCCACGAAAGGGAGAATCAACCGTCGATTGATATTGAGGAACTCCGCCCGGACCATGTTCACTTCCGGTGCACCCTCGGATTCTACTTCCGGCGGGACCGACGGATCTCCCTCTTCACCGGCTCCACCGTTCCCTGCCCGTATTACATGGAGAACTATTATCTCCGCATCAACGGACTCCCGCACAAGACAAGCACCGGTTGCAACTTGATGCCTTCCGGCAGCTACACTTCGCGGGTCGGAACCCATGGCGGGGGATCGATCAATCCGGCCGTCAGGACCACGGATCCCGACAACCTTTCCCAGGATGCCATCGTCACCGTCCTTCGAACCACCAACGATGTGGCCTTTGGCAATCAGGACACGTGGGACCGCTGCAAGCCCTACGACAACATTCACTGCTCGTATTTCCTGAACAAGAGTTCGAAGCATGAGGCCTACTTTTCGTCGGCGGGATGCTCAACGGTACGAGGGAGGAAGGACCCCAGCGACCAATGGGCGAAGTTTCAAGCGGTCCTGAATTCGATTGGATCCGGGAACCGAGTCGACTATCTCCTTTTGACGGGCAAAGAATATGCGCTGGCGTCGAGGTTGAGGTCGGCGGGGAGCCCCCCGGGCAGCGTCGCCGAATTTGGCCGGCTCCGTACCGGGTCACGCGGTGACGAGGTGTCCCGTCTCCAGTCACGCCTTGGCATCAGCGCGACGGGCTACTTCGGCCCGTCGACAAAACTTGCCCTGACGAGGGCTCAAAGGAAAAAAGGCGTCCCGGGTGACGGCATCTTCAATCCCGCCCTGGACCGGCAACTTGATTGGCAGGTTTTCGGATGATGATCACTTCTCCCTGGCGGATGGATCCTGATTCGACCGGCGCTGGTCGGGTCTGTCCCGGCAGTTCCCAATTCAACATGGATCAACGGAAGGATCCCCCTTCCAACCAACGACATTATGGAAAACGACATCATCGGCGGCATTGATTCTGCGGAGCTGGCAGAGTTGCTCACGCAATGCGACGACGCCACCGCCGCTCAATTGCGCGAGATCATCGGCCGCGAAGCTGCGGAGGAACTCGCTTCAAGACTCGAAGCGGAAACTGCGGAAAGAGAGTCCGCGGCCGGACTCATCGCACCACCAGATCCCGCTCTTCCGGAAATCGTCCTTCTTCATGGAATCACGGATTCCCATCTCGCCGAAATCGAGGACGAGGGAAGCAACCGGAAAAACCGGATTTGGCTCGACCTGGTTGAACTCATCAAGGGTCGATTCACCCGTCGCCTGCCACTGCAGCCGGACGGCGTCAGCGATCAGCCGGGGGTCATGATCAAGACAGACGGCTACATCGACAAGAAATACCGGAAGGCGTTGCGCGCCTGGAGCGAGAATCGATTTCGCAACCAGGTATTTTGCTACGACTGGCGCCGGAGCGTGCACGTGGCCGCCGACGAACTGCTCGCCTTCCTGCAGGGTCTTGAGTCGGTCACACGGGGAGAGAAGGTCATTCTCGTTTGCCATTCGATGGGAGGGCTGGTCGCCGCGACCATGGCCGCTAAGCACGCCGCCTGGGGAGAGATCGTGAAACACTGCGTGTTCGTCGGTTCGCCCCTCGCGGGATCCTACAGCGTTCCCATGACGATCCTTGGAAAATCTCCGTCGTTCCGGAAAATGGATCGCTTGTCCCTCTTCGAACGGCTATCCGACTTCCAACGCATGGCCGCGAGTTTTCCGGGGTTGATCGATTTGCTTCCCAATCCGGACGTCCTTCCGGAGGCTGCGGATTTCTACACACAGAGCGGTTGGCCGGGCTCGATTCGACCCGGTCAGGAATTCCTGGATGCGAGCAAAGCGCTGAAGGAAATACTCTGGGCGAGCTCGCTCTTCGAAAGGTCCACTCACCTCGTCTCCCAGGGACACGACACGGTGGCGGGCATGCCATGGAATACGGACCATTCCGACCGCGAACCGTCATCCATGAGCAAGGAAGGCGATGGGGCCGTCCTGACCAAATCCTCGCTGGCGCCCGGACTGCGCGCCTTCAAAGTAACGGGCGAGCACGGGACACTCGTCAACGAGGAGAGTGTTTTCGGGGCCGTCATGGCCATCGCAAAGGACGAAGATCCAGCCCTCGTTCCCCTCTCCCCGGCGGATCTGACGGGAGACCTTCATGCCGGGCTCGTCGATGTCTCTGCCGGACTCGTAGCTCCCTCGCCCGAAGAGGGCATCGACAGGAGTTTTGCGAGGGAATTGGCCCCCCATTTTGCGTCCCGGGATGCGGTCACCGCCAGGTTTGAAGTGCCGGACTTCCCTGGATTCGATCGGCTCGCCCTGCGGAACGAGGGATTCTCCTGGGAAAACGCCCTCAATCTCGCCATGGCCAGTTCCGACGCGTATCGGAGTGACCAACCATCCATGGCCAGCCGCTATGTGAACACGCACGGGTTTCAAGGCTATGTCGATCTTGAAAACCGGGAGACCCAGGGGTTCGTGTGCTGGGATGACGCTGCCGTGGTCGTCAGCATTCGCGGCACGGAAAAGAAGGTCAGTGACTGGGGAAGGAATCTCCTCGTTGGCACCCACGACTCCGACGTTTTCGGAAGCGTTCATTTCGGATTCTACAAGGGGTTCAAAGTTATCGAGGATCAATTGAGGGCAGCCCTCGATCGCGCGGGAGCCACCGGCAAGAAGATCTGGATCACCGGTCATAGTCTCGGCGGAGCCGTCGGGACAGTGGCGGGCGGTGTCTTCGTCGACGACTACCCGATCACGGGCTTCTACACCTACGGCCAGCCACGGACCGGCTTCCGCTCGCTTATCGACTTCTACCACCAGCGCTACGCCGGCCGCTTTTTCCGTTTCGTGAACAACAAGGACATCGTCCCCACCATTCCGCCCGGGTTCAAGCATGTCGGCCAGCTCTTTTGGTTTGATGGCGAGGGTGAGCTCCGGAACACGACGGCAGGACTGGTTGGCCCCGAGGAAGACCTCCCGTTTGAAATGAACCAGCAGGACTACGAGGTAATGGCCAAAAAACTGGACGAAGCACACACGCCCTCCCAGCCCGGCGCGCTCCTCGTTCCTCCTACCGATGAAGAGCTGGAAGCGAGGGGCCTCTTCGGGCTCTGGAGCGTCTCTGACCACAGCATCAGCAAGCAATACATTCCGATTATCCAGAAACACGCCAGCCGAACCTGATGCCCTATCCATTCAAGCATATCCCCTACGAAGTGATGACAGCCCAAGAACTCCTGGAAAAAATCAAAGCAGATGCCCCGCAGGTCGAGATCGACGGGGAATCCTACTACGTCGTCGAATCCGACCTCACGGTCTCCGACGAGCAGCTACTCGGTTACTGCGAGTACATGGCGACCACGACCGACCCGGAACAGGAGGGCCCTCCCATGTCCGAGAGCTTGGTCGTCGCCACCGTCGACGGCCGCATGATGCGCTGGGAGGATCCGACAGTCCTGACCTGGTCCATCGATGAAGCGAGCTTCGAGGGGCAACCTGACAGCTGGCTGGAAACGACGAAGGTGATTTGCAAACAGGGAGCCGGGGACTGGAACGACGCCGCCCGCGAACAAGGAGTCATCGACAAGATCAGTTTCGCCGAAGCAGAAGCCGGATCCATGCCGGCATTCAGGTTTGCCTTTCACCCGTTTGCGGGAAGGCCTGGCTTGCTGGCCCTTGCGTTCTTTCCCCATGATCTGCCGGCAAAAAGGACGATCTTTCTGGGTCCGGGAACGTTTCACGAGAACCTGGCGTTCGACCGCCGAGGCATCATCCGGCATGAGCTTGGTCACGTGCTTGGATTCCGCCACGAACATATTCGCCCTGAAGCGCACGAAGGCATGAGCCAGACCCAAAAGGAACAAATGGAAAAAGTCGTGACCAGCGGGATGGGCGGAGAGAACTTGACGATCTTTGACGGCTCTTCCGTCATGCATTATCCGATCAACGGCCATGGCTCGATGGACTTTCAACTGACGGACCTCGACAAGGCGGGGTTTGGGAAAATTTATTCCATGCCGGCCGACTCCGACAAGATTCGGGAATTTCCCGTCTAGCCCGCGGGTCTGCGAATGCCGTCCGACCGCGATATCGCGTGCAGGGAATCCCAAGCCAGCCTTGGATACGCAGAGCGTGTTCTCGGACAATTGAAGGATTGCTTCGAGGCGACGGGAGCGCCGGGGTTTGCGATGGCGCGCCGGCATGCGAAGGAACTCCATCTTTTCCTAAGCGGTTACTACCACCGGCTCGATAAACAATTGGCCGAGGTCAAGGAGGACCGGAACGCATCGGATTCCGAGGTGCATCTCCTCGCCGCGAATCGTTTTGAGTTTGAAGACGCCGTGCGCTTTGTCCGCGAGGCGTTCATTCGGCCCCGCGAAATCAGTTCTCCGGAAGGAGGCATCCTCGGGGCGGCGGACAGGATGTGCGTCGAGGGTTACCAGCTTTTTCTTGGCCACTCCGAGGGGGTGGAAAGGGACCGCGCGATCGGCCCGCTCGTCGCACTCGATTCAACGCGCACGCCCGGAGTCTGGAAGGAGGACACGCGCATGGGGATCCCCTCGGTCTTCGAGGGCACCGCCTCTCAACGCGGCCCCAACGCCGCCGAGAGGACCAAGACCACCTTCCCCGTCATCTGCCTCCCCAGCGATCTTGCAAGAGCCCCGGAGTATCTTCCGCTCCTCTCCCATGAAGTGGGACATGCCGTCGACAACGCCCTGGAACTCTCAGACGAAATCATGTCCGCCCTGCAGAATGTGGAGCATGTTCGGTACTGGAAAGCGTGGATGCGGGAGATCGTGGCGGACGCCGTCGGATTCACTCTGTCCGGCGACGGCTTTCCGCTCGCACTTTGGCGCTACCTGCAGCGCGGATCCCTGAGTAACGCCCTGACCCATAGTGACCCCTATCCGCCTGCCACGCTCCGCCTCCTTTTCCTCGCTCAACTGACGGAAGCCCCCGGGTCGATGGCTGCCCACTTCGAGGGCTTGCCGGAAATCGACAGCCTGCCCCGACGGGCGGGAGAGCTGCAAACCGAGTTCGAGAATGTGTTGCTACCCCTGCTGAAGAGCAAAATTCTCGATGTGAACGAGCAGCTTCGCGATGAACAAGCTGTCTTGCGGGACGCGGCAGCTCGAGGTGGAGAGGAGCGTGCAATGATCATTCGCGAGCAGGGGCTCCCCCTCCGGCAATTGGCCAGCGTCTTCACGCTGGCCTCGGGACTGGCTTCAGGCAGGCCGAATATCGACCTCTATCGAAGTCTCGTCGGCCAGTTCAAGGAGCCGGAGTGGTTCAACAAGGGCGACACAAACTGGAGTTTTTCCGAGAACTATATTCCCGCCCTTCGCCCCACCATGCTCGGAACGGACGGACGCACGAAGGTCCCGCCAACCGTCCTCCTCGCCACCCATCAGAAGATTGCGTTCGTGGGCGCGACGCAAAAATGGTTGTTGAGCAAACTCGTCGAAGTGATTGGGATCAGGAACAAGGAGGCCACGAAACGAAACGAGGAACCAACCGCCTGGGAGCAAATGGACTTCTTCTTCGCCTGCGATGCCCTTCTCGAAAAAGTGGAGTATTACGACAAGGACGGTGAGCGCTGTTCCGTCAGTTCGGTCATCGGGATGCGGGACCGCGGTATCCGGGAGCTCCAGGAACTGGTGAAGGCCAATCGCAAGATGGTCCCGAACGCTCGATTCTACCTGTTCGACGGACCGGCATTGTTTGCCTCCTACTGGGATTGGGACCAGTTGGGTGGACGCGTTCACATCAGTCCGCAGTTGCTTGGCACCGATATCAGCCAGTGCCCGGCGACCGACTTGATCCGGCTCCACAATCCTCCCAACTACGCCTACGAGCGCTACTGTGACCACCTCGACAGGCTCTACGAGACCGCAGAGGAGATTTGAAAAACTACCTTCGGCCCGTTCCCCCCTAACCGGCCAGTTCATCAAGCCCAAGGCGCGAGGCAAAACCCTGCCGGAGCAACTTCACGAGACGATCCATGTCCCGGGTCTGCAAAACCTCGCGGGTTTCATCATCGGTGAGCCCGGTGTTCAGCGCGGTCGACGGCGAGTGCCGGGCATGCTCGATTTTCTGCCAGAGCGCATCGAGTGCCCCCTTCGTATCCATCACGGCGGGAGCGCCTGGAAAGCCGTTGAGAGAGGCCATTAACGTTGAAAGAACCGGTGTGTTCGTCAGGTGCCAGTCCACGGTGAACTCCTTGGGCCGTTCCGGTCCGGTTTGCAGAATCGCCTTGGCAATCAACTCTGCACACCCGCCAAATCCTCCAAGAGGATAGAGCGGCCGATTCCCTTCCAGGGTGTACAAAGCTTCTTCAAAGATTCCAGGCAAGAAGCCCGTGTAGCCTGCGACTTTCCCCCCGAGCAGGATACGCCCGGAAATGCTGGGGATGATCTCCTCCCCCATGTCGGGTATGGGGAGAATGAACTGTTCCTGCATCGTTCTACGCATGACACTGAGACAGATCGCCGTATTCAGCAGCAATTGCTTCTTGTCCTCCGGCGCAACCGACGGGTCGAAGAGCCGCAGTTTTCCCTCGGCGTTGAAAATCTCTTCGTCGCTCAGCCGGAGGGTCACCGGGATTCCCGCCTTTTCCTGATCAATCCGAACAATGCGACAACAATCGATCCACTTGGCCTCGATCTCCGGAGTCACTGAGCTGTAGAAGGGCCAGGCAAGATGATTGTAGAGGCGTCCGATCTTTTGCGCGTCCTGCTGGTCCTGCTGCTCGGCGCTGATCAAGTTCAGGAGCAGGTAAGTGAAGTTCTCCGGACGCTCGCCCCAGTCGCCTCCGTAGGCGAGGTTGTGGTTGTTGCGCAGGATCGTTCGCGCGAGGCGGATCATCATCTCCTGCAGGTGCTCCAACCCCAGTCCCCGGGCGAGAAGGTTGTCTTTCTCGTAGGAAATGGAGAAACCGACGACATGAGGGTCGATGCCCATCTTCTGGGAACGATATGCGGCTTTCATGAATTGTACTCCTCGAAGGAGTGAAAGGTAATGCGAGGAAAGAATTCGGACAAGATGCCCAACTCAAGATACGACATCCCCCGGCCCGGATAAACGACATGCAGTTCCTCCTTCACGTCCCGGATCCGGGGAATCTGGAGGAGGCTTGTTGGATCGGGGGCCCAGTTGATCACGATGTGATCACTCGGCGGCGCCATCGATGCTCCCAGCGCGGAGTGAAAGGCCGAGAGCATGACGTCCCGCAAGACGGTCGTCACGATCTGCTCTTCCTGCTCGGATCCGCCCTCGTCCCAACGCAAAAGCGTCGAGTTCCCGAACTCCGGAATCCCGGGGGTATGCTCGCGGCTGTCCATTGAGTCCACGACCAGTGTCGGGTATAATTTCCATCGCTCCGTCCTGTTCGACGCCTCGGGCCGCGGCCGGCGAAAGGTCGCCAATTCCCGCCGACACCACGGGCGCGACGCATAGCGCGAACTCCGGACGGCGATGAAAGCCGCCGTCTCATCCGCGTTCAAGTCTTGTTCGAGCACCTTCGCGAACGCGGAAGCGTAGGCGATATCATTCTCGTCAAAGAACGCCGCGAGCTGCGTCTGGCTGTAAATGTAGTCACGAATTCGGCGGGCGGGGCTTGTACCGTCGGCCTTGGCGTGACTGAGGAAGACCTTGAGTTTCTTTTGCCCGGGATTCATTCCCTCGTCGGCCGAGAGCTTCGTCATCGTTGAGTCATCAACCGTACCACCAATCATGAACCGGCAGAGGGTTTCGGTCAGCTGCTTCAACAAGGAGCGCGAGACCGGCGCCAACGCCGACTGGAAAGCATAGCCGCCCCTCATCTCGCCGACCCGTTCGAGACCCGTCGGGCGAAGGAAATTGAGGTCACGGATAGGCGCGGGAATGTTGTATGCCGTGGGATCCAGCGCCACGGGAATAAAGATCCGACGAAAGCCGGAATGGTATCGGCTGATGTTCTGCAGCCACATCCGCCAGGCCGGATCTGCAATGAGATGACAGTCGATGAGCAAAATGAGGATCTGCACATTGGCGCCACGCCGGAGACTGGGGTATCCGCCATTCCCCCTCCCCTCACCCGGGATCGGCACGGGCAGGCTCTCCGCCCCGTCCGGGGCTTTGAGCGACCGATAGAAAACCTGGGGGCCAAGCCCGTTCCCGGGGCGCAACCAATTGTAAATGTCCGGCGCCAGACGCCCCGCAACATCACATTTCGGGTGCCAGATGATATAAACCTCGGGAACTGGGATCGTGCGTGACATGAGAAGCTTGCATTCGAGTTCCAGTGGATGAAAGGGCGTGAACTCCGTCGAAATTTGAGAAGGCCAGCCAGCGGAACCTCGACGGATTCTGGGGAAAAGTTCCCTCAATGACAAGATGGAATATTGAATGAGGTATGCATTCGGGAGTCACTTCTTGAAGACCATCCGAGTCCCTCATTCCAAGTTGAAATTCCTTTGTTTTTTCTTGCCATCCAGACCCAAGACCCGGCAGTCTCTCCTTTTCCTGGGGGAAATAACCGCCACCCTGAAGAAACTCCTCAAATTTTCATCATGAGTTCCCAATACAAGGTCGCCATCTCGTACTCAGGCAACAATCGGGAATATGTCCGGTGTGTGTGCCAGGAGCTGGCGGAATTCCTTTTCCCGGATCAAATCTTTTACGACGAGTTACACGCGGGTCTTATTTACCGTCCGAACGCCGAGAAATTTTTCAGAGAGACTTATGAGTCCAACGCCGACCTCATTGCGGTCTTTCTCTCGGAGGAATACGATGACTCCGTGTGGTGCCAGATTGAACGCAATGCCATCTCGCGGAAACTGGATGCCGGGGATGCCAATGTCATTCTCTTCAGTTTTGGGGAGTTTCAGGGCGGCAACTTCCGGCTCGATGCCGCGAAGAACGTCGACCAGACGCTTCCGCAGGAGTGCGCGTCCCTCATCATCCAGAACATTTCCCATCGAGAAGGAAACCCCTTGAAGAAAAGGCCGCGCCCATGGTCCGCGCCATCCATCCTGAAGTTGTTACTACTGATCGCTCCCGTTGCCGCCCTGTCGGGAGCCTCGATCGCCTTTCCCGACCAGACCTACTGGGGGCCGCTCGCCCTTGGTGCATTCCTTCTTTCCTTGATTCTTCTCTTCACCACAGGTCGGAAGCGGCCGGACCTCGGATTTTCCGAGTTGGTCACAAATCCCACCGGGCACGACGCAGCAGACAAGGAGCCGCAGGCGCAAATCGAGAGCTTGACTCAAATGTGCTATGACTGGGAGTCCTACGCTCAGGCCCGCGAAGCGGAGTTCGACGCGCGAACAACGAGGCTTCAAAATTCACTCAAACAGCAGCGATCCTTGTTGCGGTCATCGGTCATCGTCATGCTGGCCTATGTGGGCATCCACGTTGTATCAGATTTCTGGCTAAAGAAGGAGGATATGACCTTTCTTCGCAAGGCCCCCGGCACGCTGGAGAACTTGTGGGCCGCCCTTGCACAGCATTCAGGGCACTTCGCCTTGTGGGGGATTTATGCCGCCGCCGCCGGATTGATCTGTCTCACCATGTCGAGAATTGATTTTTCGAAGAGCAAGACCTTCATCTTCGGTTTCATCATACCGTTTCTCGTCGGACTCATTTCCCTCGCCACGTTGTTCACCGAGGATTACCAGAAGTACTTTGACGATCAGACCGTCGATAACCCGGATGCCTTCCTCGGCGAATTGGGGAACGTACTCTTGCTTGAGAGGCTCCTCGTCATCCCCGCCCTTTGCTGTCTTGCAGTCCATCTAATCCAACGCCTGACCCCGAGGCCAGGGAAGGCCAGGACGGGATGAATCCCACAAAGACGGGAATACCATCAATCCCATCCTGACGACGACCATGTCCCACAAGCTAAGAAGATTGAATGCCGCACTATTCTTTGTCCGGTTTCTCGGCCCACCGCTTCTTGTTTTACTCGCTATCGTCATGGCCATTCTCTTCCTCGCCGATGCCTCCCGCCTTGTCGGCGAACCCATCGAGGCGATGGGAGAGAGCTTCTTTGACATCGGAGAAGGCATGGCGTCGTTGAACGAGAGCCTTGAGAGTGCCAAGTCAACAGTCGCCGAGCTCAAGAACATCAAGAACAGTGTCTCGATTCCTTCCCCTGAAGTCACCATACCCACCATCAACCAGAAGGTCAGTATCCCAACGGCTGAAATCACGAGCGGCCTGAAGGAGTCCTTTACCGTCTTTGAAGACCTGGGACAATTCCTGGAAAAAACGCTGGCGGGAATTCCGCTTCTGGCGGCGCTTGGAAATGTCGGAAAAGGTCTTTCCCAGTTTGCTGCCACCTGGACAGTTCCCATCCTCCTGCTGGCACTCCTTGGGTTTATCGTCTGGCTCCTCGGTTACGTGGACTTCGCATTGAGGAGTCTTCTCAAGGTCGAGGAAGAGTGGAAGATTCTGCGCTGCGGCGCTGGGCCAGCCGAAGACTCCACGGGGGCCATTCCAGACTCCTCGACCGCTGAAAAATCTGAGGCGGGATGAACCAGTTGACCAAGAGATCGAGAGCGAAACTGCTGCTGGTGCGCTTTTCCTGCATCCTGCTCCTGATCCTCTTTTCACTCATCGTCGGGATCGGAGGAGTTATCGACTTCGGATTTCGCGTCGGTCGCCCGCTGGCGGAATCGGCAACGGAAATCGCGGCCCTCGGGGACGGTGCGAAGCTCATCGGCGAAGAACTGCAACAGCTCAAGAGTGAAACCAGGAGGTTTGCCGATCTCTCCAAAAGGGCGCCGAAGATGAAGGATGTGGCGATCAATGTCCCGGTCCCGAGCACGCAGACGGTCAGCGATGTGGGGAACGCCATCGTCGGCGGAGCGACAAGTCTCCTCGGAGGAAAGAAGCCTTCCACGCCAAAGATATCCGCTCCGACCACTCAGAAAGTAACCGTCATCCCCGCTTCCGCCCTGAACACGGCAACGGACGGTGTCTTCTCCGCCACGGATGAACTGGATCACGCGCTCGATGCGATCGTGTCCGGAATGCCCCTTGCCGCCGAAGCCAGCGATGTATTCCTCGGGCTCAATCAACTCCGAAGGAACTGGACAGGACCCTTGGTGTTCCTGCTTCTCTTCTCCATCGTCGTTCTCGGTTCCGGTCCCATCTCCCATTTGATCACCAGCTTTTCCGATGTTCGGGATGCCATCGCAATTCTTAAATCGGAGGATGGCCATTCATAGAAACGCCAACCTCCAAATATAAACCTCCACATCCAAACCTCCACCTCTGAACAGACATGCCAGGATTCAAACTTACCGCTTTCAACATCAACCTTCCCTTCGGACTGGGGGGAGCCTCTCTCAACCTGAATGAGTCACAGGTTAAGGCTGCCTGGGAATTGTATGTCGAGTACTCAACCCGCATTTCGACACAGGCGCTTGCCCCGAACATGGGATCCGCCCGGGAAGCCCTGTCATCGCTTCATTCGCTCTTCGACACAACCCGAAGCGTTCTCCGCAGCTACGGACCGGGCGTCGGCCAGGGGCAGGAGTCGATCGGTCCCATCGCCATCCGGCTCCTGAATGAGAAGGTCCGTCCATTCCTCCTGGTATGGCACACCAACTTGTCCGGGTTCGAAGATGCGGAAATCATGGCACAGCAGGCAAGCATCGGCTCGCAACACCGGCACGTAGTCGACGAGGCGAAGTGGGAATCACGCGCCGACTTCTACGATGATCTCAATTCGCTCCGGAAGGGACTGGTCGAATATGTCGATGTCCTCGCTGCAATTGCGGGAGTGACGAAAGCACACGAAGGAATCGAGTAAGAACAGGAGCGGATTCCCTTCAAGGCGGCCGGGCGGCCAGGAAACGATCCCGTTGACCGGCATTCAGAACGTGCAAGTCTTGGTCTCATGACAGACCAGGACCCTGCCATCGGCGTCATCGGAGGAAGCGGGCTCTATCAAATCGAAGGATTTGAAGATGCCCGGGAAATCCCGGTGTCCACTCCCTTCGGAGCCCCGTCGGACGCCCTCATCGAAGGCAAATTGGCGGGTCGTCGTGTCCTCTTTCTTCCCCGGCATGGTCGCGGGCACAGGATTCTCCCGCATGAAATCAACCACCGGGCCAATCTCTACGCCCTCCGTGCTCAGAATGTTCGCTGGGTCATCGCCGTGACAGCCGTCGGCAGCTTGCGCGAGGAATACGCGCCGCGCGATGTCCTCCTCCCCGATCAGTTTTTTGACCGCACGAGCCGACGCGAGCACCACACGTTTTTTGGGAGCGGCATCGCCGCGCACATTGCCTTCGCCGATCCAATCAGTGCGAACCTCCGGCAGATTCTCGCCGACTCCGCCAACAAGACGCATGCACAGGACGTCCATAACGGCGGCACCTACGTGAACATGGACGGTCCCGCCTTTTCCACGCGAGCCGAGTCGGAGACTAACCGGAAACTCGGTTTTGATGTCATCGGCATGACCAATCTTCCCGAAGCGAAGCTTGCCCGCGAGGCGGAGATTGCCCTGGCAACGATGGCGATGATCACCGATTACGACTGCTGGAAAACCGACGAGGAGCACGTCACGGCGGAAGCCGTCATCGGCCATCTCACGGCCAACGCGGAAAATGCGAAGCGCATCCTTGCCGAGGCGATTCCAAGGATCCCGACGACACCCGATTGGCCCGAGCACTCGGCCCTTGAAGGCGCTGTCATCACCTCGCGCGAGCAGTGGCCGGAAGAAACTGCCGCCAACCTCGCGGCGATCCTCGGTGACAAGGCAGCGAAAGACTAGTCAGTCGCGGCGCAAAACGTCCTTCTTCCCGGCTTCCTCCGCGAATCCGAACTTCCCGCCGCGAAGGACTTTCACCTCCGAGAGCCATGCGATGACGGCGTAGTCCTCAAAGTAGCGGTCGTTCAACTCCTCGAGGATCGCGTCAGCCACCGGATCGGCAACGAGCGCCTCGATGCGCACGTTTCGCCCCGACCAGTCGCTTGCCCGCACACCGCGGGAACCCTCGCCTTCGACCAGCGTGAGCGTATAGCCCGTGGCCCCGTGGCGCTTGACCAATTCGATCATCTCGTCGCGAAGAACGCGTTCGGAAATGAGGGTGAGTTTCGTGACGGTGACCTTCATGGGCTAAGAGGGATTGCCCATCAAATTCGCGCAAAGCTTTGAGAATGCGAGCACGACCGGAATGCCGATGGCCAGGTTGAAAGGAAAGGTGACGCCGAGCGAAAGCGTGAGGTAGATGCCCGGACTTGCCTTGGGCAAGGCAATTCGAACGGCGGCCGGCGCCGCAATATAGGAAGCACTCCCTGTCATGACACCGAGGACGGCGGCGCCACCCACCGACATGCCGACCAGCGTTCCGGCAAAGGCTCCGAGGCAGCCGTGGACGATCGGCAGGAAGCATCCGATGGCCACCAGCTTCCAGCCCGCCCGCCCGACGTCGCCCATGCGCTTCGCGGCGACGATGCCGAGTTCGAGCAGGAAGAGGCAGAGCACGCCCTTGAAAGGATGGACAAAGAGCGGGGCCACGGAGTCCATCTTCTCCTTCCCGCATAGCGCGCCGACCGCCATGCCGCCAAGCAGGAGAAAAATACTCTTCCCCGCGACCACCTCATGGATCGCGGACTTGAGCTGGCCGGGCCGTTTCGACTGGGCGAGAATCAAGCCCACAACGATTCCCGGGACTTCGAGGACAGCGACGAGGGCCGGCATGAAGGATTCGCTCTCAACACCGGCAATGCGCGTGGCTTCGAGCGCCGCAAGATAAGTCACCGCCGAAACGGATCCGTAGTGGGCGGCGGTGGCCGCCGCATTCGTCCGGTCCAGGTTTCCGAAATAACGCAGCAGGAAGAACGCCGAAAACGGCGTGATGACGCCCAGTGCGAAGGTCGCAAGGATCGGGCCGAAGAGTTGCGAGGGTTCGGTCTCTGCCAACGCCACCCCGCCCTTGAGCCCGATGGCGAAGAGGAGGTAGATCGAAAGCCCCTGGTATATTGCATCGGGGATCTCCAGGTCACTCCGCACCCAATGGGCGATCATGCCCAGCAGGAAAGCGAGCACGACCGGAGAGATCAGGTTCTGGAGTAGGAGTTCCAAAGCGACAGGGAGATCGATCGCCAATCGATCAGGCCTTGGCCTCCTGGTCGTCGTGTTGCGGCCCCAGCAATCCTCCGTCCAGCGCCGGCTTCTCCTCCATGTCCCTCGCCCGGCTGAAGAACTTCAAGGTGATCACCCCGGCAATGGCCGAAAGGAAGGATCCGGTGAGGATGCCGATGCGGTCGTCGACGGCATAATCCGGTCCGCCCCCGCCTTCAAAGGCGAGCGACCCGATGAAGAGGCTCATTGTAAACCCGATTCCGCAGAGACAGGCCACGCCGTAGACCTGCCCCCAATTCACTCCTTCCGGAAGCCGCGCCAATCCTACTTTGACGGCGAAAAGACTCAAAAGGAAGACCCCGATCTGCTTGCCGAAAAAGAGTCCGGCGGCAATCCCCAACGGGACAGGTTCGAGGAGGGCGGTCGGCGACATCCCGAGAATCGGAACGCCCGCGTTGGCAAAGGCGAAGACCGGCAGGATGAGAAAAACGACCCAAGGGTGGAGTCCGTGCTCGATCCGGTAGGCCAGCCCGCTCTTGTCCTGGACGTCGCGCCCGGCGGGAATGAAGGCGGCAAGCGCCACACCCGCGAGGGTGGCATGCACCCCTGACTTCAAGACGCAAACCCACAAGGCAATCCCAAGGAGCACGTAGGGCGCCGGCGCCTTCACCCGTGCACGATTGAGCGCAAAGAGCGCGACCAGCATGCCCGCGGCAAAAGCGAGGGACATGATCGACAGCTGATCGGTGTAGAAAACCGCGATGATCAGGATCGCGGCCAGGTCGTCGATGACGGCCACCGAGGTGAGAAAGACCTTCAACGCCACTGGAACCCTTTTCCCGAGCAGGGCGAGAATGCCGAGCGCAAAGGCGATATCGGTGGCGGCCGGGATGGCCCAGCCGTTCATGGCGACTTCATCTCCCCAGTTGATCGCGGCATAGATCCCGGACGGGACGGCAATCCCGCCAAGGGCGGCGAAGAGCGGCAGCGCCACCTTGCGGGGATTCGAGAGCTCGCCAAAGAGGACCTCACGCTTCAACTCGAGTCCGACGAGAAGGAAGAAGACCGCCATGAGGCCGTCGTTGATCCAAAGAAGGAGCGGCTTCTTGATGAGCAGTTCGCCCACGCCGACGACGGCCATGGTATCGAGAATTTTTCCGTACCAGGCAACCCCGGAATTGGCGACGACCAGCGCCGCCAGCATGGCGAACATGAGCAGCACCCCGGGTGCCGCCTCGTGATGCAAGACGTGTTTCAGTTTTTTCATGGTTGAGTGATTGTTAGCAAGGTTCAGGCCGCCACGCCCGCACCGTGCACCTCGTGGGTGAGGATGGAAGGCCGGTAGCGGAGGAGACAGCCCACGCCATCAAGACGCTTCAGCACGTCGCTGTTCCTGACCGTTTCGACGCGGACACCGGAGACGGCCGCAAGGCGCACGAGGCCTTCCCGCAATTTCCGGTCGGCGAATTCCTGATCGATGAGGAGAAGGTCGGCATAGTGATGGGTCAACGCATGGTGGCAGGCCTCCGGACCGGACACGGCCAACCCATCAGTGAGCACCGCGCGCTCCAGTTCCTCAACAAGGCCGTGGCTCTCGCGGCTCTCCGCATTGGCAAACTGCTGCATGGCCTCTTCCAAAATCGGATTCAAGCCCCCTTCGGGATTCGAATGCACGGTCCCGATGATCCTCTCCCGCAGGCGCGAAGACAGGGATTGGCGCAAGCGCCCGACCATCTTATGGCTGCCCGCGAGGACGAGATGGTTGTGCCCGCCCCTCTCCATCAATTCCTCGATGACGCGAATCTTCTCACGAATAAACTGCTGTTCACGCTCGGCGCGGTGATTCCGGTAATGCGTTTTCGTCCATTCCCGGCCTGTGCGCTGACGGAGTTCCGGGCGTCTTGCGAGTGTCTCTTCCGTCGTTGAACCAACGACCGTCTCCAAAATGCGAGCTTCCTCATCGGTCGCGATCACGATGACAAAGCGATGATAAACATCCGTGAGTTCAATGAGCGGATAGATGTGCGGACGCTCATCCACCACCACTTCCGTCTTCAACGGCGCCTCAAACTGCTTGGCGAGAAAAAACGGATCGCGACCGGCGCGGCTGTAGAGAACGGCACTCCGCGACTCGTTTTCGAGTGAAGAAGACAAGTAATCCTCCACCTGAGCATGGGCGTCGCAGAGATCCTTGGTCTGCTTGGCAGAGATTCGCCTCGCCTTCAGCCTCAACTGCGATTCCAAGTCTGCCACCCCGCGGTGCCGTGGATGCTCAAGATTTAAAAAACAGCTCAAAATGGGAGTGTCGGAAGCGGAAATTTCTACGAGTTGCTTGATCAGTGTTTTCATCGGAGCATGCGATTCATCACACATTTGACAGGTTTTAAATTACAGGATATAAATTACCTGACACAAATGACATGCTTTTAAGCGCGCTCAACTGAAATCGAAAAAATATGAAAAGCTCCGAGCCCCCAGCTGTTCCTGTTGAGTTTTCCGGTTGGACCTTTTTGACCAACCACACCCACGTTCTGGTCTGCCTGGAGCGGGATCCGACGATGACCGTCCGGCACCTCGCCCTTCATGTCGGCATTACCGAGCGGTCGGTGCAACGCATCCTGAGCGACCTCGAGGAATCGGGAGTCGTCAGCCGCTTCCGCGACGGGCGCCGAAACCGCTACGAGGTGAACCGCCAGTTCCAGCTGCGCCATCCCCTTGAATCGAAGCGCACGGTGGCGGACTTGCTGAAAGCCGTTCGTTGAAAAGGAAAAAGCGCTCCCGGTGGAGGGAGCGCTCTTCTCTGTTTCCTTTTTCCGTGACTCGGTGAAGGGCGGTTAGCGGTAACGACCGAGGCAAGTTGTCTTGTAGGTTCTCCAGCTTGAGACGACCCGGCCGCAGCTGGCGACGCGCTCATTGAGGTAGGTGTGGCGGCAGTAGCGATAGCATCCGCTGGTGTAGTAGTGACGGTCGATGCAGCGGCTGCGTGTGCGGTAGCTGTGATGGGTGTTGTATCCTCCGTGGTAGCTGCTGCTGCGATAACCGCTGTGATAGCCGCCGCCGATGTTGATCGAGAATCCGTTGCCGGTATAACAGAATCCGTAAGTATTGGCATTGGGGAGTTGGGCCGGAGCACGATCAAAGGTGCGGGCTTCGGCAGCGCCAAGGCCGAGAAGAGCCGCGGCAAGGGCGGCGAACGATGATTTGATGGTCTTTTGCATGGCTAGTTCCTAGTGTTTTCGTGTTTTTAAAACGACTCCGCCCGTATCTTGCGGCCGGAATTGGCTTGTTTGCTTCTTCTTTGACGAGACCCCCCTGCGCTTATTCGACAGTTTGCATGTTTTTTTCGGGAGATTAGGATTCCGTCCCTCCGGCTCCCCCTCCCGCCGTTGCACGATGGCAATTTCTTCCTACCGTATTCCGATGCTGTTCAGGTTCTTGCTCTGCGCTGCCCTTGCGTCCTCCACCCTCTTCGCAGCCACGGGTTGCCGGTCGAATAAAGCCAAGAAGGAAGCGGAAAAAGCCGATGCCTTTGCGTGGAATCGCGGCTTCGGAGATGAACGCATCAGCGAGGACGTCCATTCCGCGGTGAACAGCGCCCGGAAAAAGATGCGCAATCCGGACATGAACCTTCCTCCCGTCGACCTTTCCCGCGCGAGCAGTGTCACCTACAGCAGTGTCCGCGTGAACGGTCCCTTCGTCGCCATGACGTTCGATGACGGACCGCACCCGACGCTGACACCCCGGCTTCTCGACATCCTCAAGGACCGCAACGTTCGCGCCACGTTTTTTGTACTCGCCCCGCTTGCCAAGCGCCACCCGCAGATCATCCAGCGCATGATCCGGGAAGGGCACGAAGTTGCGAATCACACCGTCACCCACGGCAACATCGCCAAGATGTCCCCCGACAAGGTGCGCAGCGAGCTCCGCGGCGGGCACGAGGCCATCGTGCAAGCCTCCGGCAGGCCGCCAACCCTTTTCCGGCCGCCCTACGGCGCCATCCAATCCAGCCAGAAAGTCTGGATCAACGATGAATTCGGCTACAAGACGATCATGTGGAATGTCGATCCCCGCGATTGGCAGGATCGCAAACCTGGGCTTGTCTCCTCCCGTCTCATCAACGGCGCCAAACCCGGAGCCATCCTTCTCGCCCACGATATCCATTCCACCACCATTGCCGCCATGCCCTCGGCCCTCGACGGCATCCTCGCCAAAGGCTACCGCTTCGTCACGGTCAGCCAGCTGATTTCCATGGAGCGTCCGGCCGCGATCGCCGCCGGTGAGAAAAAGCCCCTCGGAGCAGGGCTCGCCGTGGAGGACGAAGTCGCGGAAGCCCGTGCGGACGATCCTGCCCCCCTTCCGCTCGACGCAGGTCCGTCAGCCGTGCGGTAGCTCCCCCGCCCTGAAAACGGTCGCAGCACCGCTTGGCTTGACTGTCAGCTCCTCGCTGGACGCCGCCTTACAAAATTCAAACTGTGATCTTCAATCGCGGCCGAAGAGCCCGCGGATGCGCTTTCCGTTCGGGAGATACTTGCTCACCCCTTTTTTCTCTTCAGAGGTTGCCTCCTCCGGCGCCAGGCTGGAATTGGCCACCGCTCCGCTCGTGGCCGTGGTCGGACGGGCCGTCCCGCCCGAGGGGAGGACAGGTTTTTCCGTGTCAGTGCGGGAAACCATCTGGCCACTGCTGCCGGGGATCTTGATCGACGCCTCGCGCTTCAAATGCGCCACCCAGGTGTCATGCGCGCTGGAGCGCAATTCCGTCAGGGCGAACGTTTCCGCCTGTTCGTAGACCGCGCTGTCGCTCAGCGGTTTCGCCGATCCCAGGGAGCGCTTGTTGGCCTTGATCAGGTAAATGAAGGCCTGGTCTTCCAGAACCTCACTGATCTGCCCGGTCTCGAGCTGAAGTGACATGGAATAGAGATCGCGGCGGAAGTTCTTTTCCGTGACAACGCCATGGCGCCCGCCTTCTTCCGCCTTCTGGTCGTTGGAATACAATCTCGCCAGTTCCGCGAACTGCGAGGGATCGCGATCCAACTTGGACTTCAATTCGTCGGCAAGCTTGCGACGCATCTCCGGAGTGATGGCGGGATCACCGGTATTCTTGGCCAGCGTGATCGTGCTGATGTCCACGGTGCCAATGCCGCGGAACTTGTCGATATTCTCGTTGTAGGCCTCCTTCACTTGCTGTGGGGTGGCGAAAAGGATGTTCTTCCCGGCCTGACTGCGCATGATCTGGATCGCGATCTGCTCACGTCGCAGTTCGCGAAAGCGTGCAAAGGAAATGTCCATCTTCTTCAACTCCGCAATGAACTTTTCCTTTTCGCCGGAGAATCGATCGCGGATGATCTGATTGATATCATCGTCGACCATTTGGTCCGGAACCGAAGCTCCGAGTTTTTCGAATTCTGTGAGGATAAGCTCCTTCTCGATCAGGGCATCAAGGGCCTGCGTCCGAAGCTTTTTCAACTCGGCGTTGCGCCGCGACCCGGCAGGAATGCTGATCTTGATGACATTTTCCTTCCCCTGGACCGCTTCCTTGACCTCGGACTGCGTCAGCACCTTGCCATTGACGATGGCGGCGATGCCGTTGACTTCATTGCGGCCACGGGCGGTGATGGTTAGGCAGGCGAGAACAGCGAGTGCAGGCAGGAGTTTGATCATCAGTCAGTCGGTTTTGACGCAAGAGAGCCGGGAACGTTCGGCCTGACCCTCAGGTTTTTTGGCAGTCTAAAACTTTTTCACCATTTCCACCGCGTGCAAGAGCTGATCTTTCGGCGTCGGGCCGTGTAATCGCGGGAACTTTCCGCCCAAAAGGACGAATTCGCCGTTCCGCGTGAGCATGAGCTTCCCCTCCTTGATCTCGACAACGCTGATCTTCGAGGCCGCGGCCGCGACCTTCAACTCCATGCAGCGGAAGAGGTTGTCGGCCGGATCCGGGAGAGGACCAAAGCGGTCCCGCCAGCTCGTGAGAAGCGCCTTCAATTCCTTCTGCCTCGACAGTTCGGCCAACTCCTTGTAACCGCTGATACGCATCCGCGCATCCGGCATGTAGCGGGCGGGGACGAACGCGGGAAGGAGACCGTCCGGCGACTGGTAGTAGGTGGCCTCGTTGGTGCAAAGGAAATCGATGCTGAGGGCCACATCGATGCGCCCGCCCCCTCCATCGCCGGTCAGCCGCTCAACGCTCTGCTTGAGGAGTTGGCAATAGAGATCGAATCCAACCGCGGCGATGTGGCCGCTTTGCTTCGTCCCCAGCAGGTTTCCCGCTCCCCGGATTTCCAGGTCGCGCATCGCGATCTTGAAACCGGACCCGAGCGCCGTGTACTGCTTGATCGCGCTGATGCGCTTTTTCGCGTCACCGATCGTCATCATGTCGCGGGGGATCATGAGGATGGCATAGGCCTTGTTGTCCGCACGGCCGACACGACCGCGGAGCTGGTAGAGGTCGGCGAGACCAAAGCGGTCGGCGCGGTCGATGATGATGGTGTTGGCGTTGGGAATGTCGATGCCGCTCTCGATGATGGTCGTGCAGACAAGGACGTCGGTTTCTCCGGCAATGAAGCGCTGCATGATCTCCTCCAGTTCACCCTCCTCCATTTGCCCGTGCCCGACGTCGATCTTTGCCTTCGGGACCAGCTTTTCGATCTTCTGTCGCACCGATTCGATGGTCATGACGCGGTTATGGACGAAAAAAACCTGCCCGCCGCGCTTCAGCTCACGATTGATCGCGTCGCGCATGATACGCTCGTCGTACCCGCAAACCACCGTTTCCACCGGCGTCCGGTTTGGCGGCGGAGTCTCGATCGTCGACATGTCGCGCACGCCCATGAGCGAGAGGTAAAGGGTCCGCGGAATGGGTGTGGCTGAAAGCGTGATCACGTCGACAAGGCGGAAGAGCTCCTTGAATCGCTCCTTGTGGAGGACGCCGAATCGTTGTTCCTCGTCGATGACGACGAGACCGAGGTTCTTGAAGGCGATATCCTTCGAGATGAGGCGGTGCGTTCCGATGATGACGTCGACCTCCCCGCTCGCGACGCGTTTCACAACCTTGCGTTGCTCGGCGGCCGTACGGAAGCGGCTGAGAAGATCGATTTCAATCGGGTAGTCAGACATGCGCTCCCGGAAATTCTGGTAGTGCTGTTGCGCGAGCACGGTGGTCGGGCAGAGGAAGGCGACCTGCTTGCCGCTCATGACGGCCTTGAAGGCGGCGCGGATGGCGACCTCGGTCTTGCCGAATCCCACGTCACCACAGATGAGCCGGTCGGTGGGCCGCGGGGATTCCATGTCCCGCTTCACATCGTCAATGGACGTGAGCTGGTCGGGGGTTTCCTTGTAAAGAAAGCTGTTCTCAAACTCGACCTGCCACTTCGTGTCTTCCGGATGGGCGTAACCGTTGAAACTCTGGCGTTCCGCCTGCAGGCGGAGCAGCTGGGCGGCGTAGTCCATGACCGACTTCTCGGCCGTTGCCTTCGTCTTCCCCCAGCGCCCGCCTCCCAACTTGTTCAGCGGCGGCGCTTTCTTCCCCGATCCGACATAGCGAGAGACAAGGTGGGCCTGATCGAGCGGGACATAAAGCTTCGCATCGTCCGCGTACTCGAGGACCAGCACCTCCTCCGTCATATCGCCATCGCGGTTTTCAAAAAGCCCCTGGTAGCGGGCGATGCCGTAATCAAGGTGCACAACAAGATCGCCGTCGTTGAGTTCCCGGAAATCGTTCTGGACCCGCCGGGCCTTCGCCTGCTTCTCAAGGTGGAGCTGGCGATGGGCCCGCGTCTGGCGGTAGCGGCCGAAGATCTCCGCGTCGGTCAGAACCGCGATCCTCGCGGTGGGAATGACAAAGCCAAACTGCAGGGAACCGATGAGGAACCGGACCTTTCCCGTATCGATCCCGCTGTTCACCGTGAGCAACTCGCGGAAACGCTCGATCTCCCCCTCGTTGTTGAAGAAGATGGCAATGCTCCAGTTCTCCGAAAGCCAGTCGCTGACCGTGCCGAGGAAACTCTCCCGCTTCTGCTCCTGGAGGATGAAATCTCCGGCCTCAAAAGTGGCAACAGGGCTTTCCAGCACGGCTGTTTCGAGATAGTCGCCCGGTGCCTCGGCAAGGGACGTCTCAAGGATCCTCACATCCGCCCCTTCGAACGGTTCGTCCCCCTCTTCCTCGACGGAGATAACGATGTCCTCGTCGTTCTGATAGTCTGCGAGCTTCTGAAAGGCGGACGAAGGTTCGCCGAAGACAATCTTGGCTTCCGGAATGCGACCGATCGACATTTGCGAATCGATCTCGAACTTCCGCAACGATTCGACTTCGTCGTCGAAGAGCTCGATGCGGAAAGGGTTCGGGCTCTGCAGCGAGAAGACGTCGAGGATGCCGCCGCGGAGCGCAAACTGGCCGCGTTCGAAAACCTGCGGGACC
>JBCDLR010000005.1:0-29481 GCA_038745205.1 Verrucomicrobiota bacterium | reverse complement strand
GGTCGTCGTTTGATACATGCCGACGAAAAACGCGGACCGGCTGGGCGCACAAACCGGCGACGTCGCATAAACTCTTGTGTAGCGGGCCCCTTCGGCGGCGAGTCTGTCCAGGTTCGGCGTCTCCACGTTCTTCTGACCGTAGCAACCAAGGTCGAGAGCGAAGTTTTCGCCGACGATCCAGAGGATGTTTGGTTTGTCCGCAGTTCGAGCGGGGCTTGCAAAAGCGAGCAGTGAGAAGAGGGCGAAGAGGATTCGGGGGATCTTGGTCATGGTTGCGAGAGATCTGGCGGATAATTGAGAATATGACGGTCGGCGAGGGTCGAAAAGAAAGGAGTTCGCGGCGAATTACGGCACCGCGACCATCCCTTCCCGCACGGCGAGGATGGCGGCCTGCGTGCGGTCGAGGACGCCGAGTTTCCGCAGGACGTTGCTCACGTGCACTTTCACGGTGGTTTCGGCGATCCCGAGGTCGCTGGCGATTTCCTTGTTGCTGCGGCCTCGGACGATGAGGGTGAGGATCTCGTGTTCGCGCTGGGAAAGCGATTCCCGTCCTTCGCGAGCGGCGAGGCGGGTGCGTATGGCGGTGGGCACATAGAACCCGCCTTCACTCACCTTCCGGATGGCGCCGACGAGTTCCTCGGTGGTTGCTTCCTTCGTGAGGTAGCCGCGCGCGCCTGCCTGAAGGGCTCGTTGAATGTCCTCGCTGCCGTCGTAGGTGGTCAGGGCGATGATCGCGGCATTCTTGTCGATGGCATGGACGGCCTTGATCGCCTCGAAGCCGTCCCCATGTTCCATTCGCAGGTCCATGAGGGTAAGCCCCGGTCGGTGCTTCTTGAATTGCTCCACGGCTTCGTTGCCGCCCGCGGCTTCCGCGACAACCTCGATGTCATCTTCCATTTCCACCGCGTTCACGACGCCGGTGCGAAAGAGGAAATGGTCGTCAGCCACAAGAAGGCGAATGGAGGTGGTGGCCGATGGGTTCATGCGTGGGTGAGAATCTGCGTGCGCTGAAGGATGGCCCTGACGGTCGTGCCCTCGGAAGGGACGCTCGTGAAGGAAAACGCACCCCCATGGCGACGGGTGCGTTCTCTCATGCCGGTGAGGCCGAAGTGCCCGTCCTCCTGAAGTCGTTCGGCGACCACCAACTCGCAACCGTCGCCGTCGTCGCGAATGCGGAGTTCGATGGTGTCAGTTTTGTAAGCGAGTTCGATTTCCACCTTCCGTGCATTTGCGTGGACGAGGGCATTGGCGACCGCTTCCTGCGTGATGCGAAGGAGGTCGTGCTTGACGAGAGACTTGATGGGAAAGGGACTGCCTGAAGTCTCGAAGAGGATGTCGATGTTTCCACTGTGTTCAGTCCGGAGTTCGTCGATTTTCTCTTGAATGGCCGTTTCAAGGCTCTCGTTTGCGAGCGTGCTCGACCGCAGGTCCCAGACCGAGCGTCTGGATTCCCGCACACTTCGCTCGACCATCTTTTGGGCGAGTTCGAGGGCTTCTTCGGCGCGCTCCGGCGTCCGTTTCATTCGGGAGAGGGCGGTATTGACCTGCAGACGGACGCCCGCGAGGTCCTGCTGCAGGGTGTCGTGCAGTTCGCGGGCGATGCGATGCCGTTCTTCGGAAGCCGCGTCGCGGGACGCCTGGTCCTTGATGATGTCCGTCTGGTGCGAAACTTGTCCGCGCAAACTCCAGAGGTAAACCAGCGCCAGGAGCATGATGATGGAAAGGATGATGATCGTGCGGACAAGAAGAGAAGTCAGGGACCCGGGAGCACGACGAATGAGCGTGATGTCGCGGGCGGAATTCATAAGCAGGACTGACGACTGCGGTTCGAAAAATCCCCAGGGATAGCGGAGGAGCTTGCCTTCCGCGACGGTGAGAATGCCCTCCACGCCGAGGGTGGCTCCGGACTTGTAAAGGTGTGTATCCGGAATGATGACGGGTGCGTCGTCCCCGTCGGGGGACTCGAGGATTGCGGGAATGGTCGTGTCCTCGATCGTGAGAAAGAAAATCTTTCCATTGTCGGTGTCGGCCAGTCTCTCGAGCTTTGCTTCGAAAGAGACGAAATCGGAATCGCGTTCTCCGGTCTTCAATGCCTCGAGAGTGAGGGGAGTGGGCGGGGGCGCCGTGCTGCTCTCCAGTTTTTCGATGGTCGATTGTTGAAGGACCACGTTGACGTTCTCGGTTGTCGGGAACCCGGCGACTTCCACGCGGTCACCGGGAATGAGTTCCATCTCCGCACTTGTCTGGAAACGAATGGCGTGATTGCCGTCGCGAAGAAATCCACCGACCCCCGGTTCGAAACGAAGGAGGGTTCCCCGAATGCGGGTTCGATCGGAGAACGAGATGGAGTCATTGAACCCGAGAATGTCCCCGATGCGTTGAAGCACGGGTTCGGCGGGTGTCACACCGACATCGACCGGCTTGGCGGAGAAAAGGTTCTGGGGGCGAAGAAGCGGTTTGATGAGCTGGCCGCGGGAATTGAACTGGCCGGCGATGACCCCTGAAAAGCGGTAGCGACGACCGATCTTGAACTCAGCCTCCCTTGAAGGTTGTGCGTCGATGATCACTTCGGTGAGCCGACCGGCGAGATCGACGAGAATGATCAGGTTCTCATCATTGTCGCGCCGGGTTTCACGAATCGTGCCTTCAATCCTCACGAACCGGCAATGATTTTCCGGGGCGGCCAACTCGTTGAAGTCGGCGATCGGACGTGGCTCTGGAAGAGGGGACGGAGGATCGAGGACTCGATGTCGCTCGTAGGTGAGGACGGGAGCATAGGCGCCGACGCGGGTGCGGCCGGTGAGTTCGACGCAGTCGCGAAACCGGAGGCCGGAGTTCCCGGCTCCGGCGAGGAAGAGCCCACCGGTATCGTCTTGCACGAAGGCATCAGGCGCGACGAAAAAGGTGACGTGGACTCGAATACGGAAGGGGCGGCCTTCCGCGCTTTCCGCCGGCGTGAGCTTCCGGATTTCCGCGATACTGGTGAGCGGCTCAAGGACTTGGCCCGTGGAGTCGAGGATGAGAACTCCAAGGAAAAGACCGACCACGGCGGGAGTCGCGCGGGTCGGTGGAGCTTTTCTGGTCATAATCCGGGGATTGGAGAAGAGAGGTCCGGCCGCATTGCAACGGCAGGTCCAACTCACGCCACGATGTCGCGGACAATCCGGCCCTCGACGTCGGTCAAACGGAAGTCGCGGCCCGCATAGCGATAAGTCAGTTTCGTATGGTCAAAGCCCAACAAGTGCAGAATCGTCGCGTGCAGGTCGTGAACATGGACGCGGTCCTCCACGGCCTTGAAGCCGAATTCGTCAGTCGCGCCGTGGATGTACCCTCCCTTCACGCCACCGCCGGCGAGGGCGACGGTGAACCCGTAGTGGTTGTGGTCCCGGCCGTTTTTCGCATTCACGTTGGTCCCGCCGGAGGGTAATTCGACCGTGGGCGTACGACCAAATTCGCCGCCGATCATGACGAGCGTATCTTCGAGCAATCCTCTCATTTTCAGGTCCGTAAGCAGGGCGGCGAGTGGCTGGTCGCACTCATTGGCGAGGCGACGGTGGTTCTTTTCGACTTCCGTGTGCGAGTCCCAGGGCTGTCCCTTTCCGTGCCAGAGTTGGACGAAACGCACGCCTCTTTCGACGAGTCGCCGTGCGATGAGGTATTCGTTGCCATGGCGGGTGTCGCCATACATTTCACGAACGTATTTTGGTTCCTTCTCCACATCGAAGGCGTCGGTGGCCTCCATTTGCATGCGGTAGGCCAGTTCGAAGGACTGGAGGCGAGCCTCGGCGGCGTCGTTGCCCTGACGTTTCGACAAGTGTTGCTCGTTCAGGCTGCGCAGGAAGTCCATCTGCTTCCGCTGGCGATCAAGTCCGATCTTCTTGTTCCGCAAGTTCGCAATGAGTTGATCGACGGTCTTGCCCGTGGTGTCGATATGCGTGGCCTGAAAACTGCCCGGGAGGAACGCCGAACGCCAGTTTTCGGCGCCCTTGGTGGGAAGACCGGGGCAAAGGACGACGAAGGCGGGAAGGTTCTCGTTTTCGGTGCCAAGGCCGTAGGAAATCCACGAGCCCATGCTGGGCCGCGGCAGAATGGAGTCGCCGCAATTCATTAGCATGAGCGAAGGTTCGTGATTGGGAACATTCGCGTGCATGGAGCGGACCACGCAGAGGTCGTCGGCGGCGGCCGCTGCCGTCTTTGCGAACAATTCGCTCACCGGAAGACCGCTTTGCCCGTAGTTCTGGAAGGCAAAGGGGGAAGCCATGGCGGCGCCTGTGGGGCGCTCGGTGCGGAGGTTGTTCGGGATCTCCTTCCCGTGCCATTTCGTCAACTCGGATTTCGGATCAAACGTGTCGACTTGTGAGGGTCCGCCATTGAGGAAGATATGGATGACGCGCTTGGCGCGCCCGCGGTAGTGGGGCTTGCGCGCGGCCAGAGGTGATCCGGCTGCCGCCGCGTCGCTGAGTCCGAGAAAGCTGCTCGCGGCAAGCGCGCCCATGCCGAGGCCGCAGCGGCTGAGCATTTCACGACGGGAGAACTGGCGCGGGGTGGTCATGGCATCTAGTCAACAAAAGCGAATTCGTTCGAAGCGATCAAGGCCTGGATCAGGTCTTCCCATTTTTTCTCCTCCGCGCCAACAAAGGCGAGGGCGGCATCGACTTCATGGCTTTCAGGGAAGCGGGAAAAGACACGGCGGTAGATTCGCTTCAAGCGTTGGCGCGGATCGTTGACCTTGGTCAGCGCATTCAGGGTTACGACGCGCTCTTGGACGAACGGGCTGTTCATGAAAAAGAGCGCTTGCTGCGGGACCGTGGTTTCCGCGCGGCGGGGCGCGTGCAAGCTCGGGTCGGCCACGTCGAAGGTCAGCATCGAGGTCGCAGGGCGGGCGCGGTTGATATGACCGTAAATCGCGCGCCGGAGCGTGGCCTCTTTCCCATCAAGTTCCTCGGGCCGACCGCCAACCGTCCGGTCGAGTTCGCCGGTGACGGTGAGGATGGCATCCCTCATCGCTTCGTACTCGAGTCGTCGATTTTCCATGCGGCCCCAGAGGCGGTTCTCCGGATCCTTTTCCGCGCCTCTGGATCCGGTCGTTACCTGGCGGTAGGTGCTGGAGAAAACGATCAACCGGTGAAGCTGCTTGAGCGACCAGTCGCGCCGGATGAATTCGGTCGCCAGCCAATCGAGCAATTCCCGGTGCACCGGCTCCGGCGCCTGCAGTCCAAAGTCGCTGGGCGTATCGACGAGCGGTTTTCCGAAGTGGTGCATCCAGACGCGATTGACCTTCACCCGGGCGGTGAGCGGGTTCTCAGGATCGGTGATTTTTTCGGAGAGCTCCATCCGCCCGCTGCCATGGGTGAACGGCTTCGGTTTTCCTTCTTCCAGCACGGTCAGAAATTGACGCGGGACCTTGTCACCGCGTCGCGAGGGGTCGCCGCGTTCGAAAATGACGGGTGTCATGGGCTTGTCCATGTCCTCAAGGATCATGGCGCGCGGGGCGACGGTCGGCATGTCGACGACGGCACCTTCAAACTTGGTCACAAGCTTGCGATAGTTGCCCGAGACTTTGCGGTCCCAAAAGTTCTCGATGTTCTCGCCGGTGATGTTGCCAACGGGTCCGTCGGGATCGTTCAGCACGAGGCGGAAGGCCTCTGCGGTGTCCTCCTGATGTGGGGTTGATGCGTCCGCTTCCGCGATGAGATCCCCGTAAATCGACGCCAGTTCCTTCAAGTTTGACGGTTCGACCCAGGCGATAAGATCGAGCAATTGGCGAGGAGTGGCGGGTTGGATCAAAGATAGCTTTTCGAAAGCCGTCGCCGCCTTATTCGACTCTCCCTTCGCCAAATGAGGCGCCATCGCATGCCATGGCGACCAAAGGCGATCCTCTGATTTCCGGGCCGCGGTGAGGTGGCGTTCCCACCGCTCTGCGACTTTGACGAAAACGCCGGCCTTGAGCGCCTCGGATGTAGTTCTCGCACGGTTCAGTTCCTTCTTTCGTTCCGAGAATTCGAGATAGGCGGTAATCCATTCCGGTTCACGCAGTTGGCGGGCGACCTCGTCCTTGAACTCGTCGAGTCCCGCCTTCATCTCCTCCAGTTCCGCCTCCGCTTGAATCTGCTCTTCAGTCATGTTGTTGGGATCCACGATCGAGGGCAGCTCCTTCGGTTCAGTCGTGCTCGCGAAGACGCCGTAAAGTGAGTAGTAATCGGCGGTAGGCACCGGGTCGAACATGTGATCGTGGCAACGGGCGCAGGTGACGGTTAGTCCCATCATCCCGCGGGTGACGACATCAATTCGGTCGTCGATGATCATGTCCTTCCGATTGAGGAAGCGTCCGCCGGCGGTCAGGAACCCAAGCGCGGCAAGGTCATCTTTCCGATCTTCATTCTCGCCGACCACCTTGTCCGCGGCGATCTGCAGGCGGCAGAATTCATCGTAAGGCATGTCTTCGTTCAGGGCCTTTACGACCCAGTCGCGATAGGTGAAGGCAAAGGGATACCGTTGTTCCCGTCCTTGCGGGAGCCATCCCCGGGTGTCCGCGTAGCGCGCGACGTCGAGCCAGTAGCGTCCCCAGCGTTCGCCGTAGTGGGGTGAGGCGAGGAGGTGATTCACGAGCGCACGGTATTTCTTCTCCGACCAGTCTTTCGTCCACCGGTCCATTTCCGCGGGAGAAGGCGGCAGCCCGATCAGGTCGAAATAGAGTCGGCGCACGAGCGTTTCCGCCGGGGCTTCCTTCGCCGGGGAGATGCCGTTTTCCCGGAGCTTGGCGAGAACGAAACGGTCGATGGGATTACGTGGCCATTCCTCGTCCACCTCAGGCGGGACGGGACGCTTGAGCGACTGGAAGGACCAGTGTGTTTCGGCCTCGCGGAAAAGGTATTCCTGGTCTCCCAACTCGAAGTCATATTCCGCCGCCTTCGTGCCAAGTGGAAGGCCCGACAGAATGAAAGCGATGCAGACTGAGGTTGGAGCACGCATGATCAAGCGACAAAGATACAACGAGTTATGTCCCGAAACAGGGCCTGCTTTTGTGAATTTTTTTAGGACTTTTGAAGGAATTGCGGGCCCTCAGGCGTTGTGGGGATCGCTGAAATCGGCTAGGGTCGTTCCCCCGCGACCGCGACCCCCTGAGGTTCAGGGAAAAGGAAGGATGGCTGAGTCTGGTTTAAGGCGCTCGATTCGAAATCGAGTGTAGGGCAACCTACCGTGGGTTCGAATCCCACTCCTTCCGCCATTTTGCGAAGCAAAAGTATTTTCCGCCGCAGGCGGGCGGGATACGGAACGCAGTTCGAGCGCGGCTGTCGTCGCGACGACGATTTCTCTATTCGGGAGCGAAGCGACCTGGCCGGCACAGAATCCGCGCAGCGGATTCAATCCCACTCCTTCCGCCAGTTCGCCTCAAAATACCGACGGATTGAGTGATTCTACTTTCGCTTTCCGCGAACAGGTTCTCCCATCGTGGCGCGCCATTCGCGGTAGCGGGCTTCCATTGTCCGGGCAATCTCGGGATGTTGATCGATGACGTTGGTTGTCTCGCCGACATCATCCTTCAAGTTGTAGAGAGCGAGTCCTTCCTTGAGCCAGATCTTTTTCAGCGGCGAGCTCACCAAGCCGTCTTCGCCGAGTTCGTATTTCTCGTATTCCTTCTCGAAGTGGAGGACGAGTTTCCAATCGCCCTTCCGATAGGCCCACGAGTCCCTGCCGGTGTCCCAAAACAGTTCCTCATGTAGTTCTTCCGCATCGCCGCGGATCAGCGGAAGGAGGCTCTTGGAATCAAGGGGCTTCTTCGGTTTCACCCCGGTGATGTCCGCAATAGTGGCAAAGACATCGCGGTGGGTGACCATGGCGTCGTGTCGCTTGCCGCCCTCGAATCCCTTCGGCCAACTCACGAACATGGGGACCTTGATGCCGCCGTCGGCGACGCAATACTTGAAAACGTGGAGCGGGCCGTTGTTGGCGTAAGACTGGTGGGAGCCGCCGTTGTCGGACGTGAAAAAGAGGAAGGTGTTTTCCAGTTGGCCCGTGTCTTCGAGGGCTTTCGTGATGCGGGCGATGGCCTTGTCGACCATCTCGAGGTGGACGAGGTATTTCTTTCGTCCGTAGGGATCGACGATGACGAGGTGGGCGACGTCGCTGTACCACTTCTTGAATTCTTCCTTGCGCGGATCCCAGTAGGGGTAGTCCCAGGAGTCCGCTTTGGGGTCGCGATTCACCGGGTATTTGGGGATGTCGTATTTCTCCGCGTATTCATCGGGCACGACGGTGAGCAGCGTGTGCACCGCGTTGAGTTCGAGTTGCAGATAGAACGGCTTCCCGGCGCTGCGTTGGATGAAGCTTACGGATTCGTCGGCAAAGATATCCGTCGTGTTCGTGTTTTCGTAGGAAACCTTCTCGCGGTTGCGCGTGAGTGGCCCCATCCAGTGGAATTGTTCCGTGCTTCCCGGCTTTCTCGCTTCGTGCGCATCGACGTCTTTTTGGCTGAGGAGAAAGAAGTCCCACGAGTGGTATTCGAAACCGAGGTATTCGTCGAATCCGTGGTCGAGCGGGAACGGTTTGTCGCCAAAGTTGAGGTGGGTCTTCCCGACCTTCATCGTTTGGTAACCCTGGTTGCGAAGCAACTCGGCCAAAGTCTGTTCGTCCTGCGGGAGCCCGCCCTGGCCATACCAGTAGGCGCCCCAGCGGGTTTGATACCTTCCGGTCAAGAACCCGAGGCGCGAGGTGCTGCAGATCGGTGAACTGGCATAGGCATCGGTGAAGACGACGCCGCTTTTCGCGAGGCGGTCGATGTGCGGCGTGGAAACGTCTTCTGCGACCTCGTCCTGGAAGCTCACATCCGCGTAGCCGAGGTCATCGACGATGATGCAAATCACGTTGGGCTTGTCGGGGGCGGCTTGGAGCGGCGCGACGAGCAGCAGGAAGGAGACGGCAGAAGCGAAGGGAAGGGTTTGCATTGTGAGAAAGCCTTAGTCGATGAAAGAAACTTTTCCAGCCATTCGCGAGGGGGAGGCGGAGTTTGAAACGTCTTTGTCTTGAAGAAGGTGGCCGAGAGTCGCCATAACCAGCTTCCAACGATACATCATGACAAAACAGATTTTTCTCCTACTGATTTTCCTCTTTTCGACATCGGCAGCTCTTTTCGCCGAGAAGGAAAACTTTGATCCCGAGCGGGAGATCCTGGAGGCGGAGATTCGTATGGCTGAAAAGAAACTGATGGGCATCGTGACCGAGGTGGCGGAAATGGAGGCAACCTTGGCCGCGGCTAATCGAACGTACGGCTCCAAGCATCCATCGCTCGTGGAACTAACCGGGAAATTCAAGCTTCTGATGGAAGCGCGACAAGATCAGGAACTATTACTGAGGCAAAAGCTGCATGAAAAACGAGACCTTCTCGAGCATGAGCTGGAACGGAGCGCTAACTTAGGCACGGTGCGGGTGGACATCGACTTCCAGGGAGGGAACGCGTTGTCATTTGTCGAGTCATTGGAGAAAGAACTGGAGAATGAGGTGCGGCAACCGTTCAACGTCGTGCGTGCCGGTAACTTGAAGGCGGTGGAATTGCCCGCCGTTGTCCTCAAAAAAGCCAAGCTGGAGCACGTGGCCAAGACCGTGGAAATTGTGAGTGAAGGCGGAGTAACGATGGACTTCGATTCGGAGTTGCTCGTCGTGAACTCAAAGCGAAAAAGAAGTGTTCTCATACCTCCATCGTCCGCGATGACGACGGTTATTTCGTTGGCCCCGTTGGTGGCCGGACTACCATCGCAAGAGAACCGGATGGAAGCGATGGAAGGGCTGGATCAACTCATCCTGAAGAGTTTCGACATCGGCGGAGGTAATGTGCCGAGGTTGGCGATCGACCCTCGAACGGATTCCCTGATCGTACAGGGAACGCCGGATCAAATCGAACAGGTGAAGTCCATCGTCGAAGTATTTGGGAAGCATCTGGCGTATACCGGCGGGGAGAGGACGGAGGAACGTCGAATCGATGTCTTTCTTCGGGAGACGATTCTCGACTTGAACTTTGTAGACACGCCGTTTTCCGAGGTCGTCGAGTATTTGCGGCAGGTGACGGAACAAGCCGATCCGAAAATGGAAGCCGGGGTCAACTATATGATCGAAGGGAAGTTGGATGATAAACCGCTGACCTTGAAACTTCGAAGTGTTCCGTTGGTCGAGGGGTTGAAGTATATTTCAGAAGTCGTGGAGGTGAAATACAGGGTGGACGACCACGTGGTGGTTTTCTACTCTTCGAGCGACGATCCCTTTGGTGGATGATACGCGATTTCCTAGAACTTACTTCCTTTGCCAATCCATCAGACCGGATGGAGCCTGCGGCCTCGACAGTCACAGAGATTCCCGAGCTTTTGCGGGAGATGAGCGGTGGGAGGGAGTCGGCATGGACGGAATTTCACACGCGATTTTTTCCCTTTGCCTTCCGGTCCTCGCTTTCCCTGAACGCGGGGAATGAAACGACGGCGGCGGATGTGACACAGGAGGCATTTCACCGGGCGGTGCGGCATTTGAAGACGAACCTTCCTGATGAGGATGCGGTGCGACGGTGGCTGCATTGTCTGGTGCGCACGGCGTCCATCGATTATGCGCGCGGCCAAACGCGCCGGGGCGAGATGCTGGAGCGTTTGGTCGTTTGGCTGGAGCATGAACGTCCCGATCCCGTTGCGCTGGCGCTGCAGGAAGACCGGATGGAATGGGCGAATGCCCTTCTCGGAATGTTGCCGGAGACGGATGCGGAGTTTTTGCGGTCGTTTTATCTGGAGGGGCGCAGTCACGCGGAGTTGGCCGGACAATGCGGCATCAGCGCCAAGGCGGTGGAATCAAAGCTCGCCCGTTTGCGAAAAAAGCTGCGACAGCATGTCGCGGAATCCGAAACTCTGAATTTGCCCGCGATTCATGAAGCGAAATAAGATCAGTCAGGATATTCTTGATTCGACCTTGCTCGAAGTTCGGTGGCGTGGGGCAAAGCGACGGGCCCGGCACGGGATTGCTGGTGTATCCATGCTGGCTGTGCTGCTGCTCGTGGTTTGGTCCTATTCGGACAAGGGGGAGGCGGACGTGGCAAACACGTCCGCAAATTCGGGGGTTGAATTCGCCGCCCTGGAAGTCCTGGAGGTGGCGAAGTCGCCCTCGAATCAGTCTTGTATTGAGTGGCTTTCCGTGGAGTTGGATTCCGTCCCGCAAACCCCTGGCATGTCCTTGCTGGATCCGGAGGAGCTACTGGCGGACCAGTCCTACGCCATCGTCGCGCGTTCCGATGGCAAAAAGGAGATGATTGTCTTTCAGGAATTGTAAATTCGCGTTCCGAACGGGACGCATTTTTCCTTACTTCGGCGTCGCTTCGCCGTGGGGATAACGGTAGTCGGCGGCTTCATCGGTGGAGACCTTTCGCGTCGATTCGGATTCCGGGTTGTAGAGGAAGAGTTTCCCCCCGGCGTGGTAGACGATCTCGTTTTCGTCCTGGGTCCAACGCGGGTAAGCGAACCAGACTTTCTTGCCTTCCTCGTTCGCGAAAGGTTTGGCATTGGTGATGGCGAGTTTTTCGGTATTGAAGTCGGCGACGTAGAGTGTCCGTCCGGGGACGCTGCGTTTGAATCCATTGGTGTATTCGAAGCAGACTCTTTTTTCATTTGGAGAAGCACTGATCCGGTCGAGCATGCCGTGCTGCGCAAGGTCGCAGGTCAGGCGTTCGTACTTTGGTTCGCCTTCAGGGTTCGGTGTCATGAGATAGTAGCCGTAATTTTTCCCCGGAAGTCTTGCGCCGACCAGAATCCGCCCATCCTTCAAACAAGTGTAAGCCCAGGCGTGGTGATTCACGTTGGTCAGTGCAAATTCCTCCCCCGGCTTTCCGCCGATCTTGCTGGCCATCACCGTGTAGCCGCCGCCGTTGGGCTTCTTCCGGTTCCAAATCGGCGTGTTCTTGCCATCGCGTGTCCATGTTTGGTTGAAGCCGGTGCTAGTGCCGTTGGTGAGTTGGTGGAATCCAGTGCCGTCGGCATTGATGATACAAATGGCCGTCTTCCATTTCCCGACTTCGCGGTGATTCACGAGTCGACGGAAGAAAACGAGCTTGTCCTCAGTCTTCGACCAGGACGGTTTGAAGTCCGAATTTCCGGTGGTGATGGGTTTTCCTTCCGGCGTGCCGAGAACATTCACGTGGAGTTCGCCGTCTTTGTAGTAGGCGGCGCGGTGACCTTCTGGTTTCTCGCCCGCGGTGAGGGCGACGGGCAGGCAAAGGAGGGTGGCAACAAGGCAAAGGGCTTTCATGGGAGTGGTCCTGATGAGGGTGGATGGAACACGCCTAAAAACGACAGGTTGTGCCTCATTATGCCTCTTCAGAACCCACGTTGCCCGTTGTAGTATCTTCTCGTGTAGCAGCGGAACCGCTGTTGTTGATGCCAAAAAGCGCGGAGACACCGGTATCAGCGGGTCTTTCCAAGACACGGCGCGGTTCGTCCACCTGAATGAGTTTTCCGTCACGGAGAACGGCGAGCCTGTCCCCGACCGCAAGGGCGTCGTCCCCGTGATGGGTCACGAAGATGGCCGTGGTGTTCTTGTTGCGAAGAAGATCAACGGTCTGTGTGCGCAATCGTTCGCGGAGGCTGGCGTCGAGGTTGCTGAAGGGTTCATCGAGGAGAAGCAGCGAAGGTTCGAAGGCGAGAGACCGGGCGAGAGCTGCGCGTTGGGCTTCCCCGCCCGAAAGCTCGGACGGGTAGCGGTCGGCGTAGGTGGCGAGGCCGACGAGTTCGAGCGCGTCGAGGGCGCGTTGACGTCGTTCACTCTTGGGAAAACGCCGCAACCCGTAGGCGGTATTCCGCAGGATGGTCAGGTGGGGGAAGAGGTCGCCGGATTGGGAGACCATGCCGATCTGGCGCTTTTCCGGCGGGATGAGTTGATCGGGCCCGGTGAGGGTAGTTGCGCCAAGCGAGATGGTGCCGTTGGTTGGTTTTTCGAGTCCGGCAATCGCGCGAAGCAAGGTCGATTTTCCGCTGCCGCTGCCGCCGACCAGAGCGAGGATTTCGCAGGACTCCACCTCGAGGGAAACGTTATCGAGCGCGGACGTGTCTGTCCCGGGATAGCGATGGGAAAGGTTTTCGATAACGAGGTGAGACATCAGTTAGGATCGCTTCAAGAGAAAGAGTTCGACGACAACAAGCCCGATGGATCCAATGGCGACAATGGCGAGTGATGGCGCCGCGCAGGCGAAGATCAACCCTTGGTCCACCAAACCATAAGTCCACGTCCCCAGCGTTTCAAAGTCGAAGGGGCGCAGGAGGAGCGAGAGGGGGAGTTCCTTCACGACGTCGATGAAGACAAGAATGCCCGCGCCGGCGAGAGCGGGTCGGAGAAGTGGGAGCTGCACGCCAATAAATGCGGAAAACGGGCGTCCTCCAAGGAGGCGCGCGCTGTCGTCAAGTCCGCGGGGGATTGAAGCCAGGCCTTCCCGCGTCATCTGGCCGGCAATCGCAAAGTAGCGGACGCTGAGGCCGTAGACGAGCCAAAGGAGCGACCCGGAGATAAGCCATGGTCGAACGAATTCGGGGAGGAAGGGGACCTCGCGGAAGAACGCCGCGGTTCCGAAGATGGCCACGGCGAGGACCGATCCCGGCGAGGCGTATCCCGCGACGGACGCAATGCGCGCCAGCGTGTCTTGTGCAGGGCTGCGGACAAAGCGATTGATGCCGTTGATGACGAGGGCGGCGAGAAGGCAGAGAGCGGTGACGGCAAGGCCAAGCCCGAGGCTATGTCCTGTTGCCCGAATGAGCCCTTCCGTGCGATCGGGCCCGGTGGTGCGGGACAACCAGTAGAGCAGCGTCAGGCATGGATAGAGGAACCCGACAAGAACGGGCCCGAAGCAGGCGATCAAGCAGGCTATGAGAACGGGCCTTTTCGGGAGTTGCGTGGGTCGGGCAGGACGGCGTTGCGACTCAAATCCGGCTCGACCGCGGAACCGGACCTCAAGGAACCGGAGGACAAGGATGACGATGAGGATCCATGCGGCGAGACGGCGCGCGCTTTCGATGTCACCGAGCCCGAACCAGGTCTTGAACAGCGTAGGTGTCAGGGTCTGGACGCCGAAGTAGGTGACGCCTCCGTAGTCGTTGAGCGTTTCCATGGCCACGAGAAAGAGTCCGGCGGCGAGGGCTGGCCGGGCGAGCGGAAGACTGATCGTAAAGAATGATCGCCAGGGACCGGAACCGAGCGTGCGCCCCGCATCAGCGAGTCGGCAACCGGTGCCGGAAAACGCCGCGCGCGCCGTGAGGAAAACGTAGGGATAAAGGACGGCGGCGAGCATGACGGAAAGCCACGAGAAACGGTGCACGCGCTCGGCAAGGAGGAAGGCCTCGACCCCTTGGTTTTCCCGGATGCTGACCAACCAGGGAATCAGCGCTTCCCGCGCATCGGTGCTGATGTAGGCCGCCACGTAAGGAGGGACGGCGAGCGGGAGAACAAGGAGGACGGAGAAGAGTCGGCGACCGGGAAACTGAAATCGTGACACGCACCAAGCGGCTGGCACGCCGAAAAGGAGGCTCAGGACGCAGACGGCAACGGTGAGATAGATCGATTCCCAAATCGCGGGAACGAGGAGGTATTCGCGAACTTGCTCCCACGATTCCGTGTCGACGGGTGCAAAAACGCCAAGCAACAGCTGCCCCACCGGCAAGAGCAGGATGAGGCAGGCAACCCAAAAAATGACGCGCGAAATCAAGCGATCATAAATACGAGGGAAAACGAGTCCCCTTCAACCCGTGATTGGGACTCATTCTCAATGTCGGGCCAGGATTATTGCCAACCGACGAGGTTGAAGATCCTCAAGGCTTCTTCCGTGTTGTCGGAAAGCTGATGGATGGTCGTGAGGTCAGGTTTGAACTCGCCCCACGCCTTTTGCACCTCGGTTGGCGGGATGCCCTTGGCGGCGGCGAACTCAGACGTGAGTTGCTGGTAGAGCGCCTGGATTTCGGCCGAAGTGATGAACTCCATCAGTTTGACGGCGTTTTCGACGTTCTGCGCACCTTTTACGACACCGCCACCGCTGATGTTCACGTGGGTGCCGCGATTTCCCTGATTAGGGAAAATCACGCTCACCGCCGCGCGGGCTTCACGGTCCTTGGGGTCATCGGAGGTCTCGAGCAGGCCAAGATAATAGCTGTTCGAGACGGCCACGTCTCCCAGTCCCAGCGCAACGCCGCGGACTTGGTCGCGATCACCACCTTGTGGAGGGCGGGCCATGTTCTCCTTCACGCCCTTCGCCCACGCAACTGCCTTGTCTTTACCTTCCGCGGCAAGAATGGACGCGAGCAAGGCTTGGTTGTAGCCGGAGGAAGACGAGCGAATAAGCACCTTTCCCTTGTAACTGGGATCCGCGAGATCGGCGTAGGTTTTTGGCGGCTCACTCACGCGATCTTTGGAAGCGACGATGACCCGTGCGCGCATGGTGAAAGGAACCCAACTTCCGTCACTCGCGGCGAGACCATCCGGGAAACGTCCGGCGAGCGTTTCACTTCCGTGTGGTTGAAAAACACCGGCCTCTGCCGCCCGGTCGAGCGTCGCGGCATCAACCGTAACGAAAAGGTCCGCCTGCGGCGCATCCTTCTCCGCATCGATGCGAGTGAGCAATTCGTCAGCCCCGGCTTTGACCACCTTGACTTCAATGCCGGTTTCTTTGGTGAAGCGATCAAAGACTTCCTTATCCGCGTCGTAGTGGCGCTGGGTATAAAGGCGAACTTCGTTGGCATTGGCTGTTGCAATGAAAGCGGCCGCAGCAAGGGAGATGATAACAGTCAAGGATTTCATGTTTTGTGGAGATAAACGCGGGATGAAGGCAGATTTCAACACTCTTTCCTAGGGCCGGGAAGGGCGGGTGGTCGGTAGGTGAAACTGAGCACCTTATACATACTGTGGTGATCTGGAGACGAAAGCTGCCGGTCGTTTGTCGTTTGGAGATGGCCGTTTGCTTAAGGAGACGACTCCGCACCGTAGGCACCATGAATCTCCTTCAATCGTGCGACGTCAGGGCTGCCGTCCTCGGCCACGGCGCGAAAGCGGGAGACGTAATTCTCGCCGGGGCGGATCTGAAACTCTTCTTCCACAGTAGGGATGAAGCAGAAGTAGGGCATATTGGGGTGAAGGCGGACATGTTGCGGGTGCCGGAAATTGGAGGAGTGGGGAATGAGGGTGATGGAGACGGGTTGGCCGTCGATCGGGCCGGTCATGCAGACCCACTCGGGTCGGGAGTGATTGCCATCGAGGCGCGTCTTGCCCTCATTCGTGATGATGGTGCAAGGTTCGGGGACGCCGGGCTCTTTGCCTGTTTTGCCCGCTACCTTCTGCGCCTTCTCGAATTCCAGATCCACCCATTCCCTCGTTCCGCGCAAAGCCATGGCACCATAGTGGTATTTACTGAGCGTAAGAGGAGAGCCCGTCGCGCAAATTTGTTTGGAAGTGAAATCGATGAAGCCTGTCTCGGCATCGACGAGAACGGTCCACGTTTCGTGGAGGACGATTTTCTCCCCGTGCACGTGCGCGAGTTGCACGCGAAAACCGGCCTCGCCTTCCTCGTTCATGATCTCCAGCACCTTCTCATGCCGCACGGTGGTTCCCTTCGTGTGTTCCCAGAAGTTCACCTCTTGTCCTTCGAAGGTTCCTTTGCGCCACGCGAAGAACAGACCGTGCTGATGAGAGTGATGCGGCAAAGGGTAGTCGTCGGTCAGGACTTTGCCGGAGGGTGTTTTGATTGGATGAATAAACCCGCTGCGCGCATACCTGGGATCGACCCCTTCCGGGACGGCGTCGGTTTTCTGGTAGCTCAAGACGTGGAGACCATTGCGATGAACGACAATGGCGGCGTCGGTTTCCTCGCACGAAACCTCTGTCTCTGCCAAGCCAGAGAAAACCAAGGAGTGGAGAATTGCCACGACCAAATGGATCCAAACGGGGGTGCTTTTCATGTGAACACTAATCAATGCGGTTTTCGGTTCCATTTATACGGATTCTGATTTGTTTTTCCCAACGGAATCTTCCAATCTCTAGCCCTCTTCTTGAAGTTCTCTCCTCGTTCAATGCATAGACATGATGCCGATGCGTCAATTCACCCTCTCCATGACACTCAAGCTCTTCTCTCTTTCCGCCACGATTCTAAGTCTCATTCTCCCCGTCTCGGCTGACAATTTTACCGTTTCGAATCTGGCCAATGATTCGACTCCGGGGAGCTTGCTGGCTGCGATTAACGCCGCCAACGCCAGCAACAATACACCCCACACGATTACCTTTGATTCGGGCCTTCAGGGTATCATCAGCTACTCCTTAAGTGTCCTTCCGCCCATCAACAAGGATACTACCATCGTGGGCCCGGGCGCTCGTGCGGTGACGATTCGGTCAGTGACTGGTGAGCGCCAATTCAGCACTCTCCTGGGGGCGGATTTGACGCTTGTGAATCTTAAGTTGGAATCGACGGGCACTCGAACCTACACCCCGGGGACAATTCTCGGAACCGGCGGAGCGGTTCTCACGACCGGCGACCTGACCATGCGTGATTGCTGGGTGTGCGGATTCAATGGGGAGCGTGGCGGAGCGGCAAGATCGCTGAGCAACATGACCATTTCGCGATGCACGTTCAATGACAACGAGGCCGTTCTTGATGGAGGGGCTTTGCTCGTTGATAATGTGGCGACCATTCAGGACAGCACGTTCTCCGGTAATTCGGCGAGTAGCGGAGGGGCTATCTCGGTAATTTCGACGACCCTGGTTCTGATCGATCAATGCACGATAACCAATAACGAGGTGGACTTCGACGGTGCGGGAATTCTTGGGGTCGACAACTTCACGCAAGTCTCCGGGTGCATTGTCGCGGGAAATTTTGTCCAAGGATACAACGACGGAAAGAAGCAGATCGGCGGCACCTTGTCCGTTAGCGGCCAAAATCTACTAGCCGGTGACCCACAACTTTACCCGTTGCGCACCTACGAGTCTGACCGCGCCCCGTATCATCTTCCGAAGTGGGGGAGTCCGGCGATTGACGGCGGCACGAATCCCTCCGGAACCAGTCTCGACGGTCGCCGTAGTACGCGACCCTTTCCCTCCGGAGGAAATGACGATTTAGGGGCGATTGAAGTTCGATCCCTCCAGGTCACGACTACCGATTTCTCAGCGCCCAGCGATCCCGTGCCCATTGGTTCGATTCAGGAAGCAATCAGCCAGTCGAATGCGGCCGGTGACCGCACCGACATGATTTTCCTGAACGTGGGCGCGACCAGCTACCCGAACACGGAGTCGATCCAATTCCAGTCGGAGCTTACGATGACCCGGGGAAGTATGATCGTGGGGCGAGGTAATGTATCCTTGCAGGGAGGGAACGACATCAGACCATTCACAATCGCCTCAGGTGCGACCAGTGGTTTTGACAAGGTGACCATTGAGGACGCCCGGATGAGTGAGCCGGCTGGCGGATTGTTGGTTTCTGGAACCGCCTATTTGGAAAACACGCAGGTGGTCGACAACCACGCGGATTGCGGCGGCGGCATCAGGGTCAACGGTGGAACATTGACGCTCGATCGGTGCTGGATCGCCGACAACAAGGCCAACGGAACGCTCGGTGATAGCGGAGGGTTGGAAATTCTCGCCGGCAGCGATGTAATCGCGCGCAATACAACCTTTAGTGGCAATGAGGCCACTGGCCGCGGAGGGCATGTTGGTGTTTTTGGCATAGGTGGGAGAGAGTTTCACTATTGCACCTTTTACGGGGGGAAATCGGGTGGATTTGGTAATGGCGACGACCTCTTTGCCACGAATACAATCGTGCGGTTGCAGAGCAACTACTCCGTCGCAGCGCAGATCCAGGGAAATGAATTCGTGGGTGGCACTGGAGGAACCTTCATCACCTTCAACAATGTTATCACGCAGAACTTTGCCGATGTCGTTTTGATTTTCCGCCCGGTGAATTGCGTTCCATTTTACCGTCTGACGGAGTTCAGTACCGCAAACGGTGCGGCTCTCTATGACGAAGATATTGCCTATGACGTGGAAGGGAGGCTTCGACTTTCTGAGTCTCCGGATGCGGGGGCGTCGGAATACTATTCCAACGAGTTTTCAGGGTACGTCTCGCAGTTTTTCACGGAGTCCGAGCTTTGCGATCCTCTCGGCTATCTTCAGACTTATGGGCCTTATGGGGATGCTGACAAAGATGGAGAGCCGAATTGGAAGGAGCTTGTTCTCGCCGACTCCATCCGTGGTTCCGACACGCCGCGTGATCCGTATCTCACGACCCTTCTTTCGAATGCGCCAAATCCTGAGTTCGGCTTTACCTCGCTTAGCGGCCAGCAATACGCTTCCATTTCCTTTTTTTACGACCGTCGGATGGAAAGCCTTTTCGATGTTCGGGCCGGTATGTCGGATGACTTGAAGACGTGGACTGTTCCATCCGGCCCATTGGTATTTTCGTCACTGACTTATCCTTATCAGTTCTACCAGGCGCGTTCCGCACAGGCGCTGGGTACGGACAAGAAGACATTCTTTCGCGTGGAGGCGGTGCGCGATCTCCCGCTTTTTGAGCCCGTGATGGTGACCGTCGGCCTAGCTGGCAACCAGCCGGATCCGAGTAACTCGTTGGGAGCGGTTCTCCTCCAGTATGGTTTTGGAAAATATGAAATCACGCTGGCTGCGTGGATCACTTTCCTCAACGCAGTTGACCCGAACGGAACCAATCAATTTTCCCTCTTTACGGCGACGCAGGGAGTCGCTTTCACTTTCGGCGCGCCTGCGGGTAAGAAATACTCGACGTCGTTGGACCCGCGCCTTCCCGTGACCGGCGTGGATTACTATTCCTGCCTGCGCTTCTGCAATTGGCTTCACAATGGCGCCACCCGTGGTGCGAATACTGAAGACGGTGCGTATGAATTGCTGGGTGGCTCCGGAATTCCCTCCAACGCGACCACTGTCTCGCGTCGCGCAGGGGCCCGATTTGCCATTCCCAGCCAAGACGAATGGTACAAGGCGTCCCACCAATACACGCCTTCGGGAGCATGGGATGTGTATTCAACAAGTTCGCAGTTTCCCCCTTCGCCCTCCATTCCAGGTGGGGCGGTTGCTACGCCCGCAAATTTCGCGAATGCCGTCGGAAACGCGCTCCCTACCGGTAGTTATCAGTTCACGACCACCAGTTGGGGTGCGAAAGATACCGGAGGAAACGTCTGGGAATGGTGCGAAGCGTCAGGGAGCGGCGGGACAACGGGTCTTGTGCTCGGCGGCGCCTATGACTCTTCGCTGGCTCAACTCGACGGAGACAACGGCCAGTTCTTGACCCGCACTTCCGGTTTCGCGAACGTCGGTTTCCGCGTCGTGCGGTTGAGGCAGTAGGTTTCGAAACAGCGCTCCTGGGTTCTCTCCCGAAGAGACTCTATTTGCCACTCAGCCGCGCTCCGTATTCGTTGGTTGGATCGCGGTAGATCGAATGCAGGTGATCATGCGGGTCGCCGCCGAGATCCTGGCCGGCGAATTCGATGATCAGGGAGGGCCCTTGAAGGCGGTAGGAGTAATCGCCGCCGTCTTCGGCCGGTCCCCACCATGCGAACCGCATTTGGTCGATTTCCGAAGTGAGTTCCACCAGGCGTTTCTCGGCGAAAGGCGTCGGCAGGTCTTCGACATACAGGCGAATCAGCGCCATCAGGGCTTCGCGCTGCTTCTCGTCAAAACTCTTCGCGGAAACGCCAATGGATTCGGGCACGAAACCGTCTTTTCCGGCCCCGGCCACGAGGTTCGCGCGCTCACTCCCGATCGTCGCTTTCTTCTTTTGCCCCTTTTTCAAGGTGCGCAGGAGGGCCAGCGCGGCCGCATCCATGTCCACCATGGGCTCGACCGTTTTCTCCCCCAAATCGAAGTCTCGCGGCTGGGTGCCGATGAAACTCGGGGACATGGTCATCGCGTCGGCGTGGAAGGAGAGATTGATCGCGAGATGATGCCCGTCGAATTGTAGCGCCCACGGTTCACTGGCGGACGGTTCACCGAAGATGGCGAGCCAGTAGTCTTCCGCCCCGAAGCCCGGCCGACGCTGGCCATTGCGAAGCAGGCGGTCGTCGGCAAGCGGAATGCCAATGGCGCGCGAATACCCGCGCGGACTCAGGACGGCGGCAAGCAAATCGCAAGCTTGCTTCAGTTGCCCCTCATCGAGATCTCCAAGCCGCACGCCGCCTTGTTCGCCGCGCGGGGGCACATTCGTCCATTCGGCTTTTTCGGGACTGTCGAAACCGAGGGCCGCCTGTTTTCGCAGCTCCTTATCCAGTCCTCCCAGAAATGCCTGCGCTTGCTCTGCCATGGCCTCCGGGGTGACCGCCCCGGGAGCGGCGGGCTGGTACTCGGAAAGCACTTTGCTGGGCAAGGACGGGTATTTTGCTGCTGCATGGCCAGCGAATACCAACGGGGCAAAGAGTATGACCGGGAGAATTCGAAAGGGAGTTTTCATGCTCCAAGGCTGAGCCAGAAATCGAAAGAAGTAAACGCAGGATGTCTCCTCGCCTTGGCCGAGACACGGTCTCATCTCCGATGACAAACCCCGGGGAGGGCCGGTTTTTGGGCTGGAAATGGGAACGATCTTCCCTCTAGATGCCGCTGATGCCGACTGTTACTGCCGAAATCATCGGAAAGGAAGTGCTGCGTGAATTCAGCTGTGGGGAGCACCCGCTGGATATTTTCGACGGTTATGCGCTTTTCAATGGAAAGAGGCATTGCATCAGTCGCCGATGGGTACGTCTTGATCCGGAGGCTCTCGCGGACAATTTGAACTCGAAAGTGACGTTCGATGGCGAACCCATTGAGATCGGCGAGGATCCCCGCCCTTTCACCCATGAAGGTGGAATCGGCGCCGTGTCTTGTGTCTTCCACAATGACTACGGGTTTCGCAACCACCTCTTCACGATTCAGCCCCAAAGGAGAGGCTGGTTTGGTCGTGAAAAACTTCAAGTGGAGCGGGCGATCCTGATCCCTCCCCTCAAGGTGCCTCCGGGGAAGAACTGGTCGCCGTTTTCCTGGTCAAAGAACCGGCTCGCATTCATTCACTCGTTCTCGCCGCTCATTGTTCTGATCGAGAAACGCCGGGAGATGGGGGTGATTCTTTTGCGGGAGAAACGTGGGGAGGGCATCCCCATGGAAGAGGGCGGATCGGGAGATTTTCCCGCCCATCGAGGCGGGACGAATGGCGTTCGCGTCGACAACCTGGTGTGCGGCTTCGGTCATACCACACGATTTGCCCGTGATAAAAAAGGCGAGATCCTGATTATTCCGGGAAACCAGTTCAAGGACGACATGCAGGCGATTCACCGACCGTTTCTTTGGTGCCTGGACCCCAAGACCATGGAATTGACCCACCATGAACTCGATTTCGAGTGGGACGAGGAATGCTGGATTATTGACCCAACCTCCTTGATCTACGATCCCCAAACCGGCCGTGCCGAACTCTACACGACGGAGGTCGAGAGAAATTTCTCCGACCCGAGCAGCCGCGGAAAGACAGTCCGCTACGAGATCGTATTTAGGACCGCTTGAGGTCGAGGGAACCTCTAGGGTGTGAAGCTGTCGTCATAGAAGACGACGACGCGGCCGAACACGGTGTAATCGAGACCGGTCTCGTGGTGCTTCCGCACGAAGTAGCGAAGGGGTAGAGGTTGACTTCCTCTTGCCGCAGCGCGGCCCTGGGGGCATCAATTTCCTGCCCGTGGAGTGGGCAACTGAATAGCAGGCCTGCCGGCAGGAGGAAAAAAGTGATGGGAGAAAGGGGAGGACGCGTTTGAATGGAATCTCGGCGCTCCGTTTCGCGATCTATGCAGGGCGGGGCTGAATGAAAAATCCGGATTTTAGACCTCACACGATTTATCGGAAGGGGGAGTAGAAGGTCACGTTCCCGGCTCGAGACAAGGTGGGGGCTGATCCGCCAAAGTGACCCCTTGGGTTTGAGTTCGACATGTGTTTCTGGTGGGACATGGTTTAAGGACCATGGCTGTGCCTCGTCTCGTTAACTCCCTGAAAGAGATCGTTGGCCGAAGCCATGTCTTGACGAAGGACAGCCGGACCGCGTATTACCGGTCAGGGTTTCGATCAGGCTTCGGAAGTGCTTCCGTGGTCGTTTTTCCGGGGACTCTTCTGGAGCAGTGGAGGGTCTTGCAGGCCTGTGTGAAAGCGGATTGTGCGATCGTTTTGCAGGCGTCCAAGACCGGTTTGACGGAAGGCTCTTCTCCCAGCGGGAACGACTACGATCGTGATGTCATCATCATCAATATCACGCGGATTAAGAAGATCATTCCACTCGACGGCGGAAAGCAGGTTCTCGCCTTTCCCGGATCGACGTTGCACGAACTGGAGGAGTTCCTCGCAACGGTGGATCGCGCGCCCCATTCGGTCATTGGATCCACGACGATCGGGGCCACGATTGTTGGTGGCATTGCGAACAACGCCGGTGGAGCGCTCTGCAGACGGGGTTCCTCTTTCACGAAGCTTGCGCTTTTCGCTCGCATTGACCAAGAGGGCCAGCTTCAACTCGTCAATCATCTCGGCATCAGGAATCTCGGTGAGACGCCGGAGGAGATTTTTGCTCGCTTGGAACAAGGGATCATTCCTGATACGGATTTGGAGGCGATGGAAGTGCCCGCGTCCGACCGCGACTACGCGCAACGCATTCGCAAACTCGATGCCGGGTTTCCCAATCGCTACAATGCCGATCCGAACCGGCTCCACGATGTTAGTGGCAGCGCGGGCAAGGTCGCGGCGTTTGCCGTGCGCGTGGATACCTATCCCGTTCCTGAAAAGAAGCAGGTGTTCTTCCTCGGGACCAACAATCCCGCCCACTTCGTCACCCTGCGCCAACACATTCTCGGAAAGTTCAGAGAGCTTCCGGAGATGTGCGAGTATATGAATCGCGGGATTTTTGACGTCGCCGAGCGCTACGGGAAGGACGTTTTTCTTTCCATAAAGCACCTTGGAACGAAGCGGCTTCCGCGGGCATACGCGTTAAAGGCCAGAGCGGAGTATTTCCTGAACAAGCTCCCGTTTTTACCCAAGTTTCTTCCCGATCTGTTCCTTTACTTTGTGAGCCGACTTTTTCCGCCGCACTTGCCGAAGCGGTTGCTGGAGTATCGGGATGAATTTGAATACTATCTCATTCTCAGCATGAGTGATGCCGGTATCGGCGAGGCTCGTGAGTATCTCACAGACGAATGGAGTCGGTTGGAGGGCGTGAAGTTCTTTGAGTGTTCCGAAGAGGAGCAAAAGGCCGCTCTCCTTCACCGGTTCGCCGCCGCCGGGGCTGCCATTCGCTACCAGACGCTTCATCAGAAGACGACGGAAGAGGTGCTTGCCCTTGATATTGCCCTTCTGGGCAACGATCCGGAGTGGATCGAGGAACTACCGGAGGAGATTTCCAGGGACCTCGATATCGCCCTCTACTACGGACACTTCATGTGCCACGTCTTTCATCATGACTATGTCTTCAAAAAAGGTGCCGACATCGAGGCCATCAAGGTGAAGATGCTAGAAAGGCTCCAAGCCAAGGGTGCGAAGTATCCCGCAGAGCACAATGTCGGTCACATGTATGAGGCCGAGCCGCATCTCAAGGCGTTCTATGAGAAACTGGATCCGACGAACACGTTCAATCCCGGGATCGGAAAGACGAGCAAGAAACGGCGAGTTCTCTTCACGTGAGTCATCAACGGGGACTCATTTCGACCCGCTCGCGATACTCTTTCGCAAGTTTCTGGAGTTGCGTGGAGCCATTGATGGTCTTCTTGCGCAATCCCGCGAGGGTTTGGGCGTGTTTGGGGGAATTGGCCAGATTTCTTCTCTCGCCGGGGTCGGCCTGGAGGTCGAAGAGCATTTCAATGTCAGGCTTCCGTCCTGTGAAATCGATGTCCTTGTCGGTGTAACTGCCCTTCGGGCTCCAATGGAGGACATCGCCGGGAGCGTCGAAGCAGCGGATGTATTTCCATCGGTTTGTGCGCATGCCTTCCTGGAACGGCGTGTCGCGGCCGGTGTAGAGGCTCTCGAGGAAAAGCTCCTTCCGCCAATCCACCTTCTTCCCTTCAACGAGTTGGCGTAGACTCTTGCCGTAGGAAAACGCAGGTTGCCTGACGCCGGCGTAATCGAGGATGGTTGCCGGGATATCGAGGCTGCTCACGAGTTCGTCGCGGATCACGCCCCGTTTCTTCTTTGGTAACCGGGGGTCATGAACAAAGCATGGGACTTTCGAGGAGAGATCGAAGAGGAGTGCCTTCCCACCCATGCCGTATTCGCCCATGAGCAGGCCGTGGTCGCTGCTGAAAATGATGATCGTGTTTTCGCGGAGCCCCCTGGCTTCAAGCTGTACAAGAAGTTCGCCCAACTCGTTGTCGAGGCCGCTGATGGTCTGGTAGTAACGGATGTGGTGCTCGCTGCTTTTCTCTTTTGTGTAGCTGTAGTTATAAAGCTCGGCGCGGCCCTTGTCCTGATCCATGATGGATCGGGGCATGAACCGATGAGGATCGGTGCCCGTGTCTTCGGGGAGATCAATCCCGAGATCGCGGTAGAGCGTGTCGTAGAACTTGTGACCCTTCAGTTGCTCGTTCTCGTTGGCTGCCCGAGTCATGGAGCGCCAATCGTCATAGCCTTCATGCATGCTCGTCGTCTGCGAGCCGTGCGGAATGTTGAGGGAAACGGACAGGCAGAACGGGCGGCCGTCGGGCAAGGTGGAAAGGAACTCGCTCATGGCCTCGCCCATGATGGACGTGATGAAGTCTTTCTTGGCGCGATGGTAGGGACGGGTGCTGTTGGACTTGTAGTTCTTTGGGAGAAATTTCGTCCATCCGTCGTGACCCCACCAGTAGTCAAACTTCTTGTCGGCGTTTCCCTTGAAGGTGTAATACTCGAGCCCGAATTTTCCGACGAAACCGGTGTAGTATCCGGCCCTGCGAAGGAGCGCGGGATAAGAATGGCTCCATTGATCCTCCGTCAATTGCCACGAGGACGTGAACCCGACTCCGTGCGCGCGTTCATGCACTCCGGTGAAATAGGAAACGCGGCTCGGCGAGCAAACGGGCTCGGCGACGTAGGAGTTGCGGAAGCGAACGGACTCCGCGAGGAGGGCGTCGAAGTTCGGCGTCTTTGCAAACGGATGTCCCATGGCACCGAAGGTGTTGTCACGTTGGTCGTCCGTGAGGAGGAAGATGATATTCGGTCGTTCACTCGGAACCGCGGAAGCCCCCGGGACGATGGCGGCAAAAACAGCGATAAGAAGGAAGGTGGAAAATGAACGGGGAAGGGAGGTTTTGCTCATGACTCTTCGTGATCTTAGGTTCCGCGGGCTGCCTTGCCAATCATATCCTTCGGCCTGGATCGAATAGCCCTTTTCCGCACACGCGTCGGGGGCATGAGTGGCTGCCGGTTCAGGACGGTTTCCCTCCAAAAATCCCATGACGAGACGACGCTGGTTTGGGAAGACGAGTACCGCGATGTGTTTGGCCAGATGATCGGTCTCTCGATGTCGCCGGATCGACGCCTCCTCCTGGACAAGAAAGCGAAGCGACTATCGGCCCACCACCGCCCTGTAGTATCCCGACCCCGCTGCATTTCCAGTTCCATTGAACTTGAGGGAGTAATAGCCGGTGAATGTCCGCGACTTTGGATCGATGCTGTCGAGCGAGAGTTTCAAGTTGGTGACCACGTTCCCGATGACCGCCCAGTTGCAGTAAAAGTTCGACAACTTGATCACGGCTGTTCCCGAATCACTCACAATGATCCGCCCCTTCACCTTTCCGCACACTGGCGGGATCTTGTTCACCTTGGAATCCACCCTCGAGGTGAACGAATACCCTCGCGCGTCTTTCTGCACTTCAAGAACCTCGATCCCGGTGACATCCAGAACGAGAGGAAGTGCTATTCCGCCCAATCCGGCGGCCGATATGCCACCTTTTCCAGGGGAGCATCGGCGGATCGAGGGATCGGCTTCGCAGAGCTGGATGGTGAATGGAGGCGGCGTTTGGCCGAAGAGGATGTCCACCGCCTCACGCGCCGACTTGCTCCCCGCCACGGAAAGTTTCGGCTCCGCCACGTAATTCTTCGTCGCGCAATTGCTGGTGAAGATCATAACGCCCACGGCAATAACGGGTAGTGCTCGGGAAATATCCATGAATTCCGATTACGGCCCTGAAGGCGGAGGCGACGCATGGCACTCGACTACGATTGGGAGGAGCAATTCTGGATCCTTGATCCCACTTCGTTGATTTACCACGCCGACACCCAGCGGGCGGAACTCTTCTCGACGGAGGTGGAGCGGAATCTTTGTGACGCCACGAGTAAAGGGCAGACGGTGCGGTATGAGGTGGTGTTGCGCTCGGTCTGAGGTAGGGCTTGTTCCTGCGATGGTGAATTTCAGTGAATACTCTGGCAGTCATGTTAAAAAACACTGCCTGACCAGTGCCTTACCTATTCCAAACCCTACCACCTTTCAGACCCAAATGGCCTCGATGCGTTTTGTCTTTGGAGCGGGTGCAGCTCTTAGACTCGTAACAGCTCCATCAAGGGTTCAAATCGGTAGATGGCAGCTCGTCGGCCGGAAGATTCCTGAACCTTTTGAAGGAGGTCTTCTTCGGTCAGCAGTCGCGTGAACCGCCCGGCTGTTTGAGACGGAATCCCAGCCCCCTTCCTGAAACGGTTATTGGCAAAAACCGGGTAGGTGAAAATGTAATCAAGTGCCGATATCGACCACTTGGAGGCTAGAATTTGCGAGAATCGTCCTTTCATTTCTTCATACAGAGTTTGGATTCTATTTGCCACGTCCAGATTATGGATTGCCTGTTCTCGAACGGCAGTGAAAAAGAAGGCGCACCAATCACCCCAGGCACCCTTCTCTGAAACATCACGCATGGTCGCTATGTATTCATCTTTGTTTTCCTCGAAATAGCGACTGATGTAAAAGTGGGGTGCAGTGATCGCTTTACCGGCCCATAGCATCAGGGTGATGAGCATTCGACCGACGCGTCCATTCCCGTCCTTAAAGGGGTGTAGAGCTTCAAGCTCGATGTGGGCCAGTGCAGTGCGTAAAAGGATCGGCTGTTTTTCGTCTCTCATCATATTGAAGAGCGCATCCATCCCGCTTTCTAATTTTTCTGGTGCGATGGGGACGAAGCGGATTCTTTTGCTGCCCCGGTCACCGATGTAATTCTGTTCCGTCTTAAATGCGCCAGGTGATTTTTGAGCCCCTCGACCAAAAGAGAGGAGTTGTTGATGGATGCTTTTCAGGAGAGATGCGGAAAGTGGGCGCCCTTGCTCCATCTCTCGTTGAGCTGACCGCAATGCCCGTTGGTAGAGGATGGTTTCAATAACTTCAGAGCGGGCATCTGAAGCTGATGTAATCTCCTCTCCGTATTCGGCTTCTAACTGTAGAATCTCATCCATGGTGCTGATGGTTCCTTCCATCCGTGACGAAATGACGGCCTCTTGGTTTCGCAGTGGTGCCAAGAATATCTCGCTGTTGTGCATATTCCTGAGCATCTGGTCATAGCGAGCCAAAGCATCCGTGGCGCCGAGCATCGACGACATTATCTGCCCATAATCCAATTCTTGGGGTGGAAATGCGCCATCGTGGTAAAGGATAGCATTCGATGTATCGATGATCATTTTCCTTAAAATTATATCAACAAAACGATTTTTTGTCAATAATTTGAAGAAAATGATCATCAAATGGCGTCTTTATGAATTCGTGAACCGCAAAATAGGTTGCTGCTCACCTAAAGGCCCTGAATGAACTGCAAGTCATTTCCTGGTTCATCCATTAACATCAAGTCGATTTGGTGCTAATAAATTTAGCTATTTTAGCATCAAAGAATCGGTCCAGGGTCACTCATCTTGGTTCACCAAACCCTCCCCCATCCTCTGCCGCGTCTTCCGTCTTTCCGCCCGATGCTCGATCTGCCGTAGTTGCTTAGGCGTGAGTTCTTCCTTCCGGCGTTTCCACGGTGGGGTGCCGGGGTCGCCGGCCATGATGGATCCGAGGGGTTGGATCTCGGCGACGATGTCGGCGAGGTTGAACTGGGCGATCTGGGCTTTCACCTGGTCGGCGCTTTTGTAGCCAATTGGGCATTCGCTGAGGTCGGGCTTCCCGTGCCACCAGCGGGCTTCGATGTCCTTCGTCGTACGAGCGATTTCGCGGACGATGGCTTCTTCATCCATGGAGCCGTCCTTGTTCTTGAAGGGGCGCATTGTCGCGGTGCGCGAGACGTTGCGACCGGCGCCGTGGGGGCAGAAGGAGAGGTAGTCGGCGTTGTCGGATCCTAACACCATCAGAATCGGCGCCGCCATGTTGAGCGGGATGAGCCCAAGCAAGGGATGGCCGTCTTCGCGGCGCCAGGCGGGAGTCGCGCCCTTGCCGTGGAGGAAGGTGTCGCCGTGTTTCCAGACGAAATTGTGCTCGTTGCCGAAGTCGGCGATGTGCGTGGCTTCGGATTTTTCGAGGAAGCGGGCGTGGAT
>JBCDLR010000004.1:0-32217 GCA_038745205.1 Verrucomicrobiota bacterium | reverse complement strand
TGTGAAGAGCGAAAACGGCCCCGGTTAACTTTTCGTCAATGCGTTGTGAAAACGCGTCATGCTGATGATTTCTTGGGGCGACGAGACTGACGCTGCGCACGAGCAATGGCTCAAGTTCGGCGGCTGACTTCGCCTTTAGAGCTTTTTCGTGAACTTCATTGGCGAACGCGGAGACTTCCTTGTCCCGTTCTTTGGTCTTATTCAGTTTTGACCGTGCAATATATTCCTGAATTGCACCGGTGAACTCTCTCGCCTTCGCCAGTTGCTCGCCATTCATTACCCCGGCCAGCGGTAACCTTGTCAGGGTTGCCTCGGCGGCCTGGAATTCCCCGGACGCGATGGCGGCCTCCAAAGTTGCGAAGTTTGAAGTCACCGAAGAAGAGGCATGCGAGAAGCCCCGTTGTTCGTCCCCGACTTTCCTGTTCAGTTCCTCAATCAGTTTGGAAATTCCTGCGCTGATTTCTTCCTTCGTGAGTTGTGGTGCGGCGATCAGATTCCCGAGCAAAACCCCCGTTAATGCCAGACCCAAGGTCCATCCTGTTTTCATACGTAGACCTCATCGGAATCGAAAGCTCATGTCAAGAAGGCCCGGGGTTCTTGGGGCTTTCGAAACGTGACGGAATCGCCTTATTTCTGCCATGTGACAAAACCGCCATCTTCTGAAGTTATTCTAATTTTTGAAATACTTTAGCATTATGAAATTTAATACTTTGCGTAACCTCTTGAAAACCAAACGTGGAACTGTGGAACACTTAGGACATGTTAAGTTTTTATTGCTCAACCCCAACATATTGGGTATCCTATAGAATGCTGCCACCACATATCGTGGTGACTGTCAAAACGGGTTTCTTCGAAATTCTTGATTTTTTCCGTGACGAAACCGTCAAAAACTGCTTCGATCATATCCTGATAGAGCCAAAGAACTAAATTTTTAGGTATTTCATGATTTCCACGTAAAAATCTGTTTTTGGCCCCGAAGAACCTGCCATTTCCCTCGCTCGAACAACCGACCAACCACCACCACCAACCCACTAAAGAAACCTTACACTGCTGCCATGGATAAGAGCTTTCAAATCGGCGAGAAAACCTTCGTACTGGACCAAGACAAAGCGGAAGCGGCCTACGCCGCGAAGCGCGTCATCAACGGGTGGGAAACGATGACTTTCAACCTCCTCCCTTTGAAATACCAGTGGGCCTACGAACTCTATCGCACGATGAAGGCCAACCACTGGGAACCGGAGGACATCCCGATGCAGAAGGACATCGAGCAATGGCAGGACGACCTCGCGCTTTCGGACAACGAGCGCTGGATCATTCGCATGGGCATCGGTTATTTCTCGGCGGCGGAAGGCATCGTTGGGGACAACATCCTTCACGTCGTGCGTGAGTTGGTCACGGCGCCGGAGCTGAAACTCGTCCTGGGTCGCCACGCGCACGAGGAAAACATCCACGCTGACAGCCTCCTCTACATGATCAGCTCTCTGGGGATCAATCCCCACGAGTGTGAGGCCATGTTCGAGCAGATCGATTCGATCAAGCGCAAGAACGAATTCGTTACGACCGTCTCGAAGGAGCTTCGTCGTGATCTCGACATGAACGATCCCGAGAGCAAGAAGTTGCTCGCGAAGAACATCTTCGTCTTCGGCCAGTGCATGGAAGGTACGCAGTTCTACGGGCTTTTTGGCATGATCCTGAGCCTCTACCGCCAGAACAAGTTCCCGGGCATCGGCCAGATGTTCCGCTACACGTTGCGGGACGAATCCAACCACATCGAGGTCTTTCGCAACCTCTTCATGGACCTCATCGAGGAAAACCAGGAGATCTGGACGGAGGATTTCCGCGACGAACTCACCAATCTCATGCGCGAGGCCGTCCGCCTCGAAAAGGAATTCATCGCCGATTGCCTGCCCGTGAACTCCATCGGGCTCAGCGCCGAGGAATTCATGCGCTATATCGACTTCATCGCCGACCGGCGCCTCCAGGGCGTGGGGCTGAAACCCATCGGTGGCGATGTCTCGAATCCTTTCCCGTGGCTGGCCGAACTGATGGACATCAAGAAGGAGCAAAACTTCTTCGAAGGCCGGGTCACCGAGTATCAGAAATCCGGCGCCCTCGCCATGGCGAGCGACGACGAGCTGTAATCCCAACCCCCAAGATAACCTGGTCGAATGGATAAACTAGGGAGCGGTATAGTTGCGCTTTGCGGAGAACAGCGGGTTTCGATGTCTTTTCCGCGATGTTGGCGTTTCTCGTCGGTCACGGTGCACGCACCGCTTCCTCCTCGTGCCTTACCCTCGCGAAAATTTCACGCGGCCATTCCACCAGCTAGTCCTGGGGCAGGGGATTTACCGCCCTTTCCCAACGGCTATTCACAGATCTTCACCGTGAAATGAACACCAAGCGCTTGCAGAGGAACCGTGTGCCTTGATGGATCGTCAGGCCGCTGCGGCCCGTCGAAATTCGCCTGCCAACACTCTCATTCAACCGCCAACCAACCTCCAGAAAACAACAACGCATCGATGATTGGACAAAACATCCTTGAGGAAGACACCGAGCTGAAGCGCTATGCGCTCACGCCCGAGGACAGCAAACCGCGCTTCAATTGGGCGGACACGCTCGCTGCACAGGAACCGGAGCTGACACCCCAGCCTCCCATTCACATCAAAGTCGAGATCGATCACAAGACCAGCGACTTCAACCTCGCAAAGATTGCCGACACCATCGGGAGCGCCCTCACCGACCTCCTCCTCTCGCGCAAGGAGACAGACATCTTCACCGACGGAAACAAGCGCCTCGTTGGCAACGTCGCGCGCGGGGTTGCGGAAGAACTTGCGAAGCATTGCAACGGCAGCGGCGCCGAGAGCGTGCAACTCGGGAAGGAAGAGTTGATCCGGGCCATGGAAAAGATGCTCGTGAAGAACAACGCGCACGACATCGCCCGCAGTCTTCTCATCCGTCATCAGGATGAATTGATCGAAGACGAAGAGAGCGTGGACAAGACGCTTCCGAGAGTGAAAGTCATCCGTCGTAATGGCCGTGGTGTCTCCTGGACGGAGAGCAAGATCGAGATTGCCGTCCGCAAGTCCTTCCTCGCCCAGCACGAGGATCCCGCTCCTTCCCGCGAGATTGCCGCGGCCATCACCGAGTGGGCGCGCAGCTACGAACAGGATTTCATTCACATCGAGGACCTGCAGGACCGCGTGCAGGAGGAACTCATGCGCCAGGGTCACTACAAGGTGGCGGCAGGCTATGTCCTTTATCGCGAATACCGTGCGAAGCAGCGGGTCCTTGAAGGGGAAGACGCGCCGGAAGTTTCCGCTTCCGGTGAAGATCCAAATCAGGACTCGCTCATCCTCGTCAAGCGGGAGAACGGTGAGTCCTTCCTCTGGGACGGCCACGATCTTCGCAAGCGCATCAAGTTCGCTTGCCTCGGACTCGACCTCATCCTCACCGAGGAACAGGTCGAGCAGGAACTTCGCCGCTCGGTCTTCCCCGAGATGACCGTCGCCGACCTCAAGAAGACGATCATTCTCAATGCCAAGGCCCTCATCGAACGCGACGCCGACTTTGCGAAGTTTGCCGGTCGTATCCTCCTTACCTACATCTACGAGGAGGTTCTCGATTGGGAGATTGTCAGGGACGGCATCGACAAGTTGCCCGAAGCGCACCGCAAGGCGTTCAAGAAAAACCTCCAGCGTGGCATCGAGATCGGTCGCTTGAACGGAGAACTCCGCGACTTCGAACTCGACAAGCTCGCCAAGGCGATCGATCCCGCCGCCGACCTCGACTTCGATTACCTCGGCATCCAGACGCTCTACGACCGCTACCTCATCATCGACAAGCAGTCGACGCCGCACCGTCGCATCGAGACGCCCCAGCTTTTCTGGATGCGCGTCGCCATGGGGCTCTTCAAGGGCGAGCTCGAAAATCAGACGGAGAAAGTCATCTCCCTTTACAATCTCTACAAGAGCCGGCGCTTCTGCTCAAGCACGCCCACGCTCTTCAACGCCGGCACCGAGCACTCCCAGCTCTCGTCCTGCTATCTCTACAAGGTCGACGACAGCATCGAGTCCATCATGCAACGTGGCATCGCCGAAAACGCCTACCTTTCCAAGTGGGCGGGCGGACTCGGTGGCAGTTGGACCGCCGTGCGTGGGACCGGGAGTTATATCCACGGCACCAACGGCGAAAGCCAGGGCGTCATTCCGTTCCTCAAACTCCACAACGACCAGCTTGTCGCCGTCAACCAGGGCGGGAAGCGCCGCGGTTCCGGTTGCGCCTACCTTGAGACCTGGCACAATGACATTGCCGACTTCCTCGAATTGCGGAAGAACACCGGCGACGACCGTAGGCGCACGCACGACATGAACACGGCCAACTGGGTGCCGGACTTGTTCATGAAGCGCCTCGAAGCGCGCCAGCCCTGGACACTCTTCCGCGCGAACGAAGCTGCCGACCTCCACGACCTCTACGGCCGTGCGTTTGAAGAACGTTACCTCGAGTATGAAGCGAAGGCCGAGCGCGGCGAGATGTTCGGGAAGAAGATCGAAGCGATCGAGCTTTGGAAGCAAATGCTCCGCATGCTCTTCGAAACCGGGCATCCATGGATCACTTTCAAGGACCCGTGCAACGTCCGCAGCCCGCAGGACCACGTCGGCGTCATCCACAGTTCGAACCTCTGCACCGAGATCACGCTCAACACGAGCAAGGACGAAACGGCCGTCTGCAACCTCGGTTCCGTCGTCCTCGATTCGCACCTCGACGAAAACGGCGAGATCGATCACACCAAGCTTCGCGAAACCGTCCGCACCGCCGTCCGTGCCCTGGATAATGTCATCGACATTAACTTCTACCCGACCGATGCCGCGCGAAACGCGAACATGAAGCACCGTCCGATCGGACTCGGCGTCATGGGCTTGCAAAATTGCCTCTACCGCCGCGAAGTGCCGTTCGCCTCCGAACCCGCCCTCAAATTCAACGACGAGGCCATGGAAGCGATCGCCTACTACGCCTACGAAGCCTCTGCCGACCTCGCGAAGGAACGCGGCGCTTACTCCACTTACGAAGGCTCGAAATGGCACCGTGGATTGCTCCCGCCAGACACGCTCGACCTTCTCGAACTCGAGCGCGGCGAAAAGATCGATGTCCCGCGCGGCGGGAAAATGGATTGGGACGGCCTCCGCCAGAAGATCAAAGCGCAGGGAATGCGCAACTCGAACGTCCTCGCCATCGCGCCGACGGCCACCATCTCGAACATCATGGGCAGCACGCCATGCATCGAGCCCGCTTTCAAAAATCTCTTCGTGAAGAGCAACCTCTCCGGCGATTTCACCGTCCTGAACACTTACCTCGTCCGCGACCTGAAGAAACTCGGACTCTGGAACCGCGACATGCTCAACCGGATCAAGAGCGCGGACGGCGAACTCGACGACATCGAGGAGATCCCGGACAACTTGAAGGAGAAATAGGCGACCGCCTTTGCCATCGATTACAATTACCTCATCGACGCCGGCGCCCGGCGCCAAAAGTGGATCGACCAATCCCAGTCGCTCAATCTCTTCCTCGCCAAGCCCGAAATAAAGACGCTTTCGCACATGTATCGCGCCGCGTGGCGGACGGGATTGAAAACGACTTACTATCTCCGCACGCTCGCCGCCTCGAACATCGAGAAATCGACCGTCGAAGTTACAAAGGAAGTCCGCGGGCACGCCAGCGATGGCGAGAAAAAGGAATACTCCGCTGAAGAACGCGCCGCCTGCAGCATCGAGGCCATGCGCAACGGGGAGGAATGCGAGGCGTGCCAATAGGAAGACAATTCGTGCCTGGCTTTTTGCCACCAATGAAACCAACAACCGACCCGACAGCTGACGGAGCAGACGGCGGCCTCGCCGCCACCGGAACCATCTCAACCTCTTCCTCCGGCTTGGACATCGTCCTCGCCGATTAGGGAGTCATACCGAGAAGGCACCACTCAAACCTGCACCTGATGGTTGTCCAGAAAGGTCCCGGCGAAAGCCGGGGCCTTTTTTTGATGCCTGGCGGCGCCACGAATGATCGACACGTAGTTCGAGAAGTGGCAAACTGAGTCTCGTGAAAGTCGATCCTGGAGATCCGTCGAACCTCGAAAAGATTCACACGCGTGAGGCTATCGACGAGAGAATTGCATCGGATACGCAACACAGTTATGTCGGGGATGGGGTCTTGGGCGCAGTGGATGGGACAGTGACAACCTTTGCCATCATTGCTGGTGCGGCGGGGGCGGGGCTCAGCTCGGGGATCGCTGTGGTGCTTGGCGTTGCGAACGTCCTTGCCGACGCCGTCAGCATGGCGGCGAGCAATTTCCTCAAGGCTCGATCAGATCATGAAACGCTCAGTCGGTTTCGAAAAATCGAAAGCATGCACATCGACATGGTCCCCGAGGCGGAAAGAGAAGAGATCGAGGCCATATTCCGGAACAAGGGATTTGAAGGCGTGGCGCTGGAAGAAGCGGTGAGGATCATCACGAGTGACCGGGAGCGCTGGATCAACACCATGCTTACCGAAGAATGGGGCTTGCAGCTCCATCCCCCAAGTCCGCGCAAAGCGGCGCTGACAACCTTCGTGGCCTTCCTGCTCGCGGGAAGCGTGCCGCTGTTACCCCTCTTTGCGAACCTGAAGGGCTCCGCCACAGACGTCTTCCTGCAAAGCAGTCTCTTGACCGCTATTTGCTTTCTCGGGATCGGATTTGTCCGGGGCAAGGTCACGAAAGAAGAGAATCCCCACCGAAGCGCGTTGGAGACGCTCTTGATCGGCGGAGTCGCCGCCGTGCTCGCCTATGTGGTAGGACGGCTGTTGGAAGGTCTGGCGTAAGTCACGGGAAAAACCTAATTCGTCCTTGTCGATTTAGCCGTCAATTCGAGTTAGAAACTCCCGCTTGCAGATGATGGATGTCCAGGAAGGCGCTGGAATATGCCTTAAGTTCTCTGGCGGCAAAATTACTTTACGATGGCGCAAGTTCGAACTCCGCCACCACTGGCAAATGGTCAGAAGCTCGTCGGGCATCTATACTCTCCCCAAAGACTAAACAACTTCTAAGACCTTTGACCAAGGCTGGACTGACAAAGAGATAGTCCAGTCGGCGTTCAGGTCCTTCGGAGGGGAAAGTGAATCCGTCTGCTGTAGAGTGAGTGCGAAAACAATCGACGAAGCCGAATTCAAGCACGTTCCGAATGGTAGATCGAGAACGGTGACTTGCTTGAAGGTTCCCCAAGGCCCGGCGCCAAAGAGAACTGGGACGATGGAAAACCCGATCATTGGGCGCAATGGCATTGAAGTCGCCGGCGAGGATCCATTTTTTCTCATTCAGTTTCATCACCCGGCGCAAAACTGTTTTGATTTCCCAGGTCCGCCAGGTCTCTGAAATCAGATTCGGGTAGGGGACCAAATGTACTCCGATGAAGTTGCAGGTGGTTTTGTCTCCCAGTTTTACCTTAGCCATCACTGCCGATTTCAAAATTGGCGGAAACGGACGAAAGGAACATGCTTTCTCGATTTCAAACCGCGAGAGAATGCCGGTATTTCGTTTTGTATTGCTTTTTGCGAAGAAGAAATCGAGTCCCTTGCGCTGTGCGTAAGTCTCAAGCCATCCAGGGTCATAAATCTCCTGAAGTAGAAAAACATCGGCGCCGATTTGATCTAAAACTCGGGACAGGGATTCTTCGCGACCCGATCCGCCATCCAGGATATTATAGGTGGCGACTTTTAGATTCATTTCCGGTCCGCGGTGATTTTCTTGATCGGATCAAGACCATTGTCTGCGAATGCAAAGCAACGAGTGGGAAACACAACAAGACTGCCTATCCCTTCACCAAATCCATTGGCGAAATCGCGAGATAGTGGTCGAGGAGCTTTTGCAACCGGTCCTCGTCGCTTTGGTGTTCCGGGTCCGCGGTCTTCGTCTCGCTGTAGCGCGCTTTGTTGGAAGTGACGGGGATATCAAATAACTCACCGGCTTCATTCAGGCGGAAGCGGTGGTCGCGGACGAAAGCGCTCTTCTTGTAGAACATGAAGATGTGGTCGCGGTCGGTGCCCTTGTTGCCAAGGAGGTTGTGGGAGAGATTCATGCCGTCGACTTCCTCGTATTCAATGCCGGCTATGGAATTGAGGGTGGGAAGGATGTCGACCAAGCAGAAGAGCTGTTCTCGCTTTCCGGCGGGAACCTTCCCCGGCCAGTAGGCGATGAGCGGGACGCGTGTCCCGGCCTCGGTCATGGAGCCTTTGCCGCCCTTGATCTCAAGTTCGCCGAGGCGGCTGGTAAGGGATTTGTGGGTGCCGTTGTCGGCGGTGAAAATGATGAGCGTCCTTTCGGCCTGTCCCGTTTCCACCACCTTGTCCACGATCTTGCCGATGAGCATGTCCATGTAGGTGATCATGAGGCCGAAGTTTCGTTCGCTCTTGCTCATCCCGTCGTGGAAGTTTTCCGAGGCCATGTCTTTGAGCGCGGGCGGGACGATGAACGGACTGTGGACGAGGGCCATGGGGAAATAGACGAAATAGGGCTGATCGGCACTGGCTTCGATGAAATTGAGAAGGTAGTCGGTGTAGACGTCGGGACCGAAGACGTCTTCGTCTCCGTCATGGGACTTTCCGTCCTGCCAGATGCCGGGGGAGTAGAAGCGGCTCGTCTTCGTTCCGTTGTAGATCCACTTCCACATGCAGTACTGGTCAAAGCCGTGTTCGGCGGGTTGATTCGGGTAAACGTCGAATTGCCCCAACTGCCATTTCCCGGCAATGGCGGTGTGGTAGCCGTCGTCCTGGAAGTAATTGCCGATGGTCTTCAGCGCCCTTGGCATGCGGACGGTGTTGTCCGAACGGGAGATGAGCGCGGTGAATCCGGTTCGGTTCGGGTATTGCCCCGACATGATCATGACCCGTGTCGGGGTGCAAAGCGGTGTGGAGTAGGCGTTTTCAAACATCGCGCCTTCGGTCGCCATGCGATCGAGGTTCGGTGAGGAATAGACCGAGCTGCCGTAAGATCCGAGGCCCTCCGCCCCGAGGTCGTCGGCCATGATGAGGATGATGTTGGGCTTCTCAGATTCGGAGGCGCTCGCCGACGAAATTACGAAACAAGAGAGTGTCAGAAGGCACCAAGCGTGACGATAGAGGGAACTGTTTCTAAGCATAACGGGGATTTTTTTGAGGAGGGTCAAACGCTTGTCACACATCTATCGGACCATCGTCTTTCTTTTTCCTCTTCTTCTCTTCAGGCTTGAGCTTCCACCCCAGCATCTTGAATTTTTCCACCCGGATTTCGACGTTGTTGGGGTCAATTCCCTCGTCATCATCGCTGATTGTCACCACCTCATTTTTCTCGACCTTCTCGATGATCTCCATGGTTATCCCGCCGAGGTCTCCATCGTCGCCCCACCACTTCGTCCATTCGAATTTGTATTCGTCACCCTCGATCCACCAGACTCCGATCGCGTAGTTGTTAAAAGAGCGGAACAACCGGTCCGGGTCGGGCTCCTTGAAAACGATTTCAAAGGTTCGGTCAGGGAATCTCTCAATTTCCCAGTGGAAATTATGACGCGAGCCCTTCCATTTACCGACAAATGCCTTCTCCGTTTCGTTGAGTGGACCCTTGGGAGGCGCTTCTTTCTTTTTGTCATCGGCAGCGATGACGTGAAAGCTAAAGACGAGCGTCAAAAAGAGAAAACTTCTAAGTTTCATGACCGGTCAGGAACGGAGTTGGACTCAAGAATCGACCTGAGTCTATCCATTCGCTGTGACGCAATACAGGAAATAATCCAGTATTTCTCTGGTCAGATTCCTTAGACTCCGCCCAGCATCCCCACCGGCGACTCAATAAACTCCTTCACCTTGATCAAGAACGTGACCGCTTCCTTGCCGTCGACGATGCGGTGGTCGTAGCTGAGGGCGAGATACATCATCGGCCGGATGACGACCTTGCCGTTTTCGGCCATGGGACGTTCCTGGATGTTATGGAGGCCGAGGATGCCGCTTTGGGGTGGATTCAAGATCGGCGTGCTGAGCATGGAGCCGTAAACGCCGCCGTTGGAAATGGTGAAGACGCCGCCTTGCAGGTCTTCATACTGGATCTTGCCGTCGCGGGCGCGGACGGCGTACTCGATGATGGCTTCTTCAATCTCGGCCGGCGACTTCTGATCGCAGTCGCGGACGACGGGGACGATGAGACCCTTCTCCGTGCCGACGGCGACGCCGATATCGTAGAAGTGGTTGACCACGAGTTCATCGCCGTCCATGCGGGCATTGACCTGTGGGACTTCCTTCAAGGCTTCGACGACGGCCTTGATGAAGAACGACATGAATCCGAGCTTCACGCCATGGCGTTCGAGGAAGGCTTCCTTCAGGTCCTTCCGCATTTGCATGACAGCGCTCATGTCGACCTCGTTGAAGGTGGTGAGAATGGCGGCGGTTTGCTGCGCGGAGACCAGGTGGGTCGCGATCTTGCGGCGGAGTGGGGAGAGCTTCTTGCGCGTGACGCGGGATTCGTCCGCGACTTGTTGGGGAGCTGGTTCCGCGGACGATTCAGTTTCCGCTTTTGGTGCCGGCGCGGGCTTTGCCTTGGCGGGTGCGGTGGTTGCTTTCGGAGTGGCGGCGGGAGTTCCGGCGCCGACGGCAATCGTTGCCACAACCGCGCCAATTTCCACTTCATCGCCCTCGGCGACGAGCGTGTGCAGAACGCCGGGATCGTCGGCGGTGATCTCGGTGGAGACTTTGTCGGTTTCCAGCGTGAAGAGGATCTCGTCCTTTGCGACGGATTCGCCATCCTTCTTGTGCCATTGCGCAAGGACGCCGCTGGTCACGGATTCACCGACGGCGGGCACTTTCACCTCGACGGTCTTCTCCTCGCTGCTGGTGCTGGCCGCAACGGGAGTCGGCGTTGCTTCCTCGGCCGCAGGGGCGCTGTCGGTTTTCACGGCTGGTTCGGAGGCCGGGGCGGCTGTCCCTTCGCCTTCGTTGATCTTTGCGACCACGGTTCCTATCTCCACTTCCTCGCCTTCATTCACGAGAATCTCGAGGACGCCATCGCCATCGGCATTGATTTCGGTGGAGACTTTATCAGTCTCGAGAGTGAAGAGGATATCCCCGTTGGCGACGGCTTCGCCGTCTTGCTTGTGCCATTGCGCGATCAATCCGGAGGTCACGGATTCACCGACGGCAGGGACTTTGATTTCGAGGCTCACGGGAGGGAATTCCTAAGCGCTAAATCCAATTTCGGAAACACTTTCGGGCGTCAAATTTCACTCAAACACTGAAGGCGTCTTCCACCAGTTTCCGCTGCTCGGCGAGGTGTATGGCCTTGGCGCCGGTGGCGGTGCTGGCGCTGCGCTCGCGGCCGGCGTAGCGGACCTGCATGTGCGTCGTGTAGCGCTCTAATCGAGGCCAGATGTAGCTCCACGCGCCCTGGTTGAGCGGCTCCTCCTGGCACCAGACCCACTTCTTGTTGGCGCGTTCGTAGCGGGAAACGATTTCCTCGAAGAGCTTGCCATTGAACGGGTAAAGCTGCTCGATGCGGATGATCGCCGCATTCTTGAGCTTGTTCTCGTTTCGGTACTTGAGGAGGTCGTAGTAAACCTTTCCGCTGCAGAAGATGAGGCGGGTGACGCGGTCGGGCGTCATGACGAGCTGGTCGTCGTCGATAATTTCGTGGAAATGGGTATCCCCGGTGAAATCGGCTTCGTGGCTCACGCAAGCTTCGTTGCGCAGGAGGCTCTTCGGCGTGAAAAGGATGAGCGGCTTGCGGAACGGCCGCTTCACCTGCCGCCGCAGGAGGTGGAAATACTGCGCGGGTTTCGTGAGGTTGCACACCTGCATGTTCTTGTCGGCGCAAAGCTGGAGAAACCGCTCGATGCGACCGCTGGAGTGTTCCGGCCCCTGGCCTTCGTATCCGTGTGGCAGGAGGAGCGTGATGCTGCTGGGGGTGTCCCACTTCGTCTCGGCACTGGTGATGAACTGGTCGACGATCACCTGTGCGCCGTTCGCGAAGTCGCCGAACTGCGCTTCCCAGCAAATCAGCATTTCAGGGATCATGAGGGAGTAGCCGTAGTCAAATCCCAGCACCCCCGCTTCGGAAAGAAGGGAATTGTAGGCGCGGAACTTCGCCTGGTCGCCGGTGATGTGCTCCAGCGGCATCCAGCGCTCGCGGGTTTCCATGTCGTAGAGGACGGCGTGGCGATGGCTGAAGGTACCGCGACGAATGTCCTGCCCGCTGAGGCGAACGGGGTGTCCTTCCGCGACAAGCCCGGCGAAGGCGAGCGCTTCCGCGTGGGCCCAGTCGTACGGTCCGCCGTTTTCCGTGGCTTGGCCTCGCTTGAAGAGGAAGAGGCGCTGGAGCTTGTCGTTGACCTTGAACCCTTCCGGGACATCGACAAGCCGCTGCCCGTATTCGCGGAGCAAGTCCGGCGTGAGGGCGGTCTTGCCCGTATCGAACGTGTATTCCGGCTGGCTTTCGTTCTTGGGTCGGTGGTCCGCGGTGGTACGAATTCCGTTGGCGGCGTCCGCCTTGACGGACTCGTAGTCTGTTTCCATGCGCGTGCTGATCTCGCCGGCGACGGCGTCCGCCTGTTCGTTGGAAATGGCTCCGTCTTCAACTAACGAAGCACGAAAGAGCGTTGCAGTGGAAGCTTTGCTCCGGATCTTCTTGTAGATTTTTGGCTGCGTGAAGGCGGGTTCGTCGGCCTCGTTGTGCCCGTAGCGGCGGTAGCAGACGAGGTCGATGACGACATCGCGACCGAATTTCTGCCGGTAATCGAGGGCCAGTTTCGCCACCCGCGCCACCTCCATCGGGCAGTCGCCGTTCACGTGGAAAATCGGCGCTTCGATCATCTTCGCGACATCGGTACAGTAGACCGAGGAGCGCGCGTCGGCGGGCATCGTCGTGAAGCCGATCTGGTTGTTGATGACGAGGTGGATGGTTCCGCCGGTACGGTAACCGGGAAGCTGTGAAAAATTGAGCACCTCGGCGACGGAACCCTGACCGGCAAAGGCGGCGTCTCCGTGCAGGAGAATGGGCAGGACGGAGGCGCGCTCGTGCATGTCGTCGCGAAGCCGCTGGCGGGCGCGGGCCATGCCCTCGACGACAGGATTGACGGCTTCGAGGTGGCTCGGGTTGGGCGCGAGGATGATCGAAACCTCACCTTCGTCGAGCGGTCTAACCGTATCAAAACCAAGGTGATATTTCACGTCACCATCGCCGCCGACGAGGTCGGGTACGTAGTTCTCCGAGAACTCGTGGAAGATGAGGCTAAGCGGCTTCTTGAGGAAATTCGCGAGAACGCTGAGCCGTCCGCGGTGGGCCATGCCCATCACGATTTCGGAAATTCCCTTGCCGGGACTGGCATTGAGAATCGTGTTGAGGGCGACGAGCGTCGACTCTCCGCCTTCCAGTCCGAATCGTTTTTGCCCGACATACTTTCGATGAAGGAACGTTTCGAAGATTTCGGCTTCGAGAAGCCATTGAAAAACGGCCTCGCGGCTGGGGAGCGTCGAGTCCGGCGGGGTTCCCGTATGATGCGCCTCAATGCGGTCACGCAGCCAATTGCGCACATCAGTCTGGTAGATGTGCATGAATTCATAGCCGGTGAAACCGCAATAGGTTTCCCGGAGTAGCCCGATCATCTCACGAAGTTTCATCGGCTTCGCGTTGGCGAAAAACTGCGTCGCCACTTCCCGGTCGAGGTCGCCCTTCTCGAATCCAAATTCATTCAAGGAGAGTCGTGGATTGACCGGCGGTTCCTTGCTCAGCGGATCAATGAATGCCTCGGTGTGACCGAGGGTGCGGAAAGTGTAAACCATGCTCACGAGCCGCGCGCGGAAGGAGGCGTTTGTTTGCGTGATCCGGGGCTCGCCGGAACTGGTGACCGTTTGCGAAGTTCCGACGGCGCCGTTTTTCTTCTTCAGCTCCGACATTCCGAGCTCGAAGCCCTCGAAAAAGGCGGACCATGTCGAGTCGACCGCGCCCGGATCGTCGAGCCAAAGGGCGTAGTTCTCGTCGAGGAGGTCGGCATTGAAGCGCGGGGATGCGGTCGGTTTCATGGTCAGCGATCTTTCGGGGGAAGACTAGTCAAATTCCCGGATTCCGAAACAGGAATCGGACCACAATCGGCGCTCAATGGAGGCTACCACCGCCACGCATAGCGGCTCCAGAACGCGTAGAGCTCCTGCGTCGATCCGTTGAAGGCGTTGCGCTCAAGCGGGCGATCGAGGTTGCCGAAGTAGGCGGGCGAGCGGCGGCTGCCGTAGTTATAGTATTGCGGGATGGAACGCCCGCGGCGGGCATCCCATTTCACGCCGCCGTATTGCCACATGGCAAAGCGATTCCAAATCCCGTATTTCCGCATGAGTTGTTCCGGCGTCTTCCGATCGGATTGGCTCGGAGAATAAAGTGCGAGCCAGTACGGACACTGCGCGATGCGTCGCTTTTCCGCGGATGAGGCCCGGCTCAGGCTCGCCATGAGGCTGGGACTGTTTTCGAGATAGACAATCGGAAGCGTTCCCGTCTTCGATTCGATGCGGTCGATGAAGCGCACGAGATCGCGCGGCGTGGACTTGGAATCGAAGTCGCCGACGAGAAGGATCTCGCGGCTCCGGATGTGGTAGGAGGACTGGATCGAGCGCAAGCGGCTGATGAAACGATCGGCTTGCCACACGGGATCGACGCCGTCCAGGACGAAGTAGTAGGAACCGAGCAACATGCCTTGGCGATCGGTTCCTTGAAGGAAGGTACCGCACTTCGTGTCGGTCTCGCGTCCCTTTCCGCACCTCGCGATGAGCCCGCGGGCGCCGTTGCGCTTGAGGGCGGAGAGGTCGGATGGGGAGTAGCTGCTTCCTCGACGTTGCCTTTCCTTCGGATCGAAGTGGGAGACATTGACGACCTGCGGCGCTGAGGTCAATCCGCCCCGGAACGTCGAGTGTCCAAGCATCGGGCGCGTCGTTCGCGGCGCTTCCGAACTGGTGTCCTGTTTTGTCGGTGTGGCACACCCTGCGAGAAATGCTGGTGCCCCCCACAATGTGGAAAGAAAAGACCGTCTCCTACCCATGGCGATCGTCTGATTGGTGGTGGTTTCGTGAATTAACGCCAGTCAGACGATCAGGCAATGCTCGTTATGCCGCGGAAACGAGGAAAATTTCCCCTTTTTCAACCTTTTCGCCACATCTCCTGTGCTGGAAACTCAGGTTTCGGGCGGAGAACTCTTCTCCTTCTTCCCCTTCAACGATGTTGGGAATTGGCTCGCGTCGTCGCCGGCGTGGAGCCGCATGATGAGGGGGGTCATCGGATCGCCAATCATGCCGACGTGGGAATTGATCTGTCCGTGGTCGAGATCAACCGTGTCGATGGCGGCCGACGGCGAGCCAGCTTCGGTCAGCGCCTTGGCGAACGCGGGCCCGAAAGTGTGCAGTGCCATGCGGTCGCCGCCAAAAAACAGGATGGTGGGCGGAATGTCCTTGTCGGGTTCGACGTGATCCATGGGCGAAGCGTCGCGGATCTTTTCAGGGTCATCGGTGAAGGCGTTATGATAGAGCTGCGTCATCCCGCGTCCGTCCAGCTGCTTGAGATAGCCCGGGATGTCGATGGCGGCGGTGTCGAGGAGGACGTTGGTCTTGAGAATGGAGAGCGGCTTGTCGTGGGCTTGCAGGAAGCGTTCGTTCGTCCCGACAATGCCCGCGAGATGCGCCCCGGCGGAGTGTCCCATGAGGTGCAGTTGACCGGGATCGCTTCCGTATTTCGTGATGTGGTCGTGGATCCACGCGATGGCCGCCGCGCAATCTTCGGCGTGGGCGGGATGGCGCGGACCTTCCTGGTCGGGAGACGTCGGGGAGAGCCGGTAGTTGATGCTCGCGTAGATGTATCCGTTGCCGACGAAGTGCGCCATCTTGGCGCCGATGATGGAGGGATTGGCCTTGTCGCCGCCGCGCCAACCGCCGCCGTGGATCATGATCATCACCGGCCTTGGTTTTTCCCGTTTCTCGGCCGGAACGTAGAGGTCGAGGCTGTGCAGGTTCGGATCGACGCCATCCATCTCGCGGTAGCGGAGGTCGAGGTGCTTCTTGTGGGCCGGTTCCTCGGGCATGGTGTAGCCCTTGTCGCGGTCGCCCGGAGAGAAGCGCCGGGAGATTTCCTCGCGCTGGATGATACCGTCACCGTTGACGTCGAGACGGTTGAAGATCTCTGCGCGCGGCATTTCCTCGCGGGTGAGCTTGCCGTCGGAATTGCGATCAAATTGATCGAAGCGTTCGAGGAGGCCGGCTTGTTGGGCAAGGAGAGGGCCGGCGGCGACGAGGAGAATGGAAAAGAAGGGCAGAGATTTCATCATTTGGCAGGTTCGATCTTCCGGGGACGGTTGAAGGGAGTGAACCGCGGGTCTTCGGGAGAGTTGCCGGGGATCGAAACGCGGACGCTAGTTTTTTAAAAGGTTTGCTTCCGGCCCCGTTCTCCCTTTGGATACCGGCCCCCGATTTTCCCGAATGATCAAAGTAGAGAACCTGACGAAACGCTATGTGGGCCGGACGGCCGTGGATGGCATTTCGTTCGAGGTGGAGAAGGGGGAAATCGTTGGTTTTCTAGGCCAGAACGGCGCAGGGAAGACGACGACGATCCGCATTCTGACCAATTACCTTCCGCCGACCTCGGGGACGGCGAGCGTGGCGGGCTTTGATGTGTCCCGCCAGTCGCATGACGTGCGGAAGCGCATTGGTTACATGCCGGAGAACGTCCCGCTCTACATGGACATGCGGGTCAAGGAATACCTGCGGTTTCGCGCGGGCCTGAAGGGGTTGGGCGGGCGCGACCTGAAGCGGTCGGTCGGTGAAGTGATGGAGACGTGCGGATTGACCGAGATGCGGGGAAAGATGATCGGCGCGCTCTCGAAGGGATACCGGCAACGAGTCGGGCTCGCCGACGCCCTCGTGCACCGTCCGGAGTTGCTCATTCTCGATGAGCCGACCAACGGGCTCGACCCGAATCAAATCCGCCGGGTTCGCGAACTCATCAAGCAACTCGGCCTGCGCCACACCATTCTCGTCTCCACGCACATCCTGAGCGAGGTCGAGGTGACGTGCGATCGCGTTGTCATTCTCGACCGGGGCAAGATCAAGGCCTGTGACACGCCGAAGAACCTGATCGCGCAGATGCGCACGGCGGGGACGGTCAATCTCGAGGTGCGGGCCGACCCGCAGATCGCGGCGGACAAGCTGCGGAAGATCGAACACGTGCGCAAGGTTGTGCGTGACCGCGAGGACGACGAGGGCTGGGTGCGCTTCACGGTGAGGGTCGAAAGCGGCTACGACGTGCGACCGCACATCGCGGGTGTGGCAAAGAAGAATGATTGGCCGATGCGTGAACTGCACCGACAGACGGCATCGCTCGAGGATGTCTTCGTCGAACTCACCCAGGCAGAAAGGGCCGGATGATTTGAGATGCGCGTCTTTCTGATATTGTTAGTAAAGGAGCTGCGGGGATTCTTCCTCTCGCCCATCGCGTGGGTCGTCATGGGGCTCGTCATGATTCTCAACGGCTTCTCTTTCAGCTCGGCGATGACCGATCTCGAGAACAATCTCAGAAGCGTTACGATGGCGGCCTACACCTTCAATTCGCAGCACTTCTGGCTCGCCTACTTCTTCGTCTTCCCCGTCATCACCATGCGCCTTTTCGCCGAGGAGCAGAAGCTGGGTACGATTGAGACGCTCTTGACGGCGCCGGTCAATTCGTGGCAGGTCATCCTCGCGAAGTACTTCGCGGCCCTCGTCTTCTACATCATCATCTGGGTTCCGAGCCTCTTGAATTTCGTCATCTTCCGCCTGACGTGCCTGACCGACGGCACCGTGCTGGGATCCCTTACCGGGAGCTACCTCGTCATCATTCTCCTCGGCGTGTTCAATATCGCCATCGGTTGTCTCGCCTCTTCGGTCACGGCCAACCAGATTGTGGCGGCGATGATCTGTTTCACGCTTTGCCTCCTTCATTTCCTCATCGGCTATCTCCTTCTCTTCTTCAAGCGGGACGTCCCGCCCCAGTACCAGGACTTTGTTTCCTACATTTCCACCGTCGAGCATGTGCGACTCTTCATCGACGGTCTCGTCAACACGAAGCCGTTCATCTATTACATCAGTTTTGCGGCGCTCATCCTTTTCCTGACCCACCACATCCTCGAGTATCGGAAATGGAAAGTCTGACCTGACCAATGCCTGACAAAGACGACAAGAAGAAGGGCGAGGCCGTTCCGCCAAAGCCCGGGAAAAAACCCGCGCGGCGGGGGCTATCACGCTGGCCGATCGCGGCCCACGTCGTGGCGCAGGTCGTGCTGGCGATCGTTCTTTTCGGGATCGTCAACTATCTCAGTTTCAGGCATTTCCAGCGTGGAGACCTGAGCGCGAACAAGAAATACTCGCTGTCGGTGGAAACGGAGAGCTTCCTTGCGTCCGTCGATCGCCCGGTCGCGGTGACGATGAGTTTCCTCAACAACTCCGTCATCCGCGACAACCTGAATGCGCTGCTCGAACGATACCGTGAGATGAGCCAGGGGATGATCACGATTGACGACCTCGATCCCTCCCGCGATCGCAACCGGGCGAACGAGATCGAGAACAAGTACAAGCTCCGCCTCACGGAAAACGCCCTCATCCTCGAGGTCGACGGGCGAATCAAGACGATCCTCGAGTCGGAAATGATGGACGGGGAAGGGCGGTTCTTCCGCGGAGAGGATGCGGTGACCTCGGCGCTGATTGCCGCGCTGGAGGGAGATCCGAAGAAAGTCTATGTCGTCGCGGGGAAGGGGACGCTGATGCAATTCGGGAATCGGACGGCCCTTGATCTCCTCGGAGAGGTGAGCGAGAGCCAGTTTTTCGAGATTGAGTATCTCACTCTATCGGAAGTGCGGTCGGTGCCGGACGACGCGTCGGCCCTGCTCTTCCTCGGGCTTGAAGTGGATCTCACTGCTCCGGAGTTGGAGATGATTCGTGATTATTGGGCGAGCGACCGCGGATCGATGATTGTCTTGCTGGATCCGGCGTCGGATACGCCCGTCCTCGACGGCTTCCTTGCCGAACACGGGCTGACCCCGCGGGGGGACCGGGTGCTTGAAGCGACTGGACTGGGAACGAAGAACTTCGAGGTGGAGGGCGCCTTTCTCCCCGGGTCGATCGTCAACCGCCATCTCGCGAACCTCACGACCATTCTTCCGGGAATAACGACCAGTCTGAAAGTCGGTGATGATGAGGAGCTCACCAAGCGCGGTATCGGCATCATTGCCCTTCTCCAGGCAGGCTCGCGATTCTGGGGGGAAGCCAATTACGGGGACCCGCAGCCAATGCTCGATGACGAGGACACGGCGCCCCCGGTCTACGTGGCGGCGGCAGTGGAGATCGGGGCGACAGAAGATCTTCGGCTTCGGCTGGAGACGTCCCGCATGGTGGTTGTCGGGAACTCCCGACTGCTGGATCCCGATGTGGCGACGGCGACGAATGCTGCCTTCATCGCCAGTGCGATCAACTGGGCGCTGGATCGTGAGGAATTGATCGGCATCCCGCCGAAGACGGCGACGAGTTGGCAGATCGTATTGACGCCTGTGCAGCATCAAAACATGTTTAACCTCGTGGTATTTGTCCTGCCGGCGATTGTCTTTTCCATTGCCCTTGTCATGTGGAGTGCCCGGCGGACCTGAATCGATAACGACATGTATTACCGAACCACCATTGCCCTCTTCGTCATCACCGCTGCGCTCCTGACGTGGGTATTGACGGTCGAGCGACGGATGGATGACACGATCACGGCGCGTGCAAAGGCGCTGCGGTTCTTCGAGTTTGAGCAGGGCAAGCCTCCGACGGGGATTACCATTGAAGGCCCCTACGGGAAGATCGTCCTGAAGAAGCAAAAGGACGGGCCGTGGGAGTTGCGGGAACCGGTGAGAGACCGGGCGGACAAGGAACAGATTGCGGCTCTTATCAAGACGGCAGCGACCCTGAAGAAGCTCGATACGATCACGGCGAAGGAGATCCGCGACGAGGAACTGAAGGCGTCCGAGCTGGGTTTCGGGGGTGAGGACATCAAGCTGGAGTTCTTCCGCGGGGACCGAAGCCTTGGCTCGGTGATCATCGGGGACCGCATCGCGACGAACGGGTGGGTTTCAATCAAGGGCGAGGACGAGTGGGGAAAAGGGCCGGTCTTCACGGCCTTTGATCCCATTCGCGATCTCGTGGACCAGGAGCCCGATTTACTGCGGGACGACGAAGTCTTCGATTTTTCGGTGCCCGAGGTGCGCCGGTTGAAGTTTGTGAAGGAGAGCAGCTCGCTCATGGTCCGCCGCTACCCCGCCAGCGAGAGTCCCGAATGGATCATTTCGATTCCGCTCGAGACGCGTGGCGACAAGCGCGAGATTGAAGAACGGGTGGCGGCCATCCTGAACCTCGAGATCCTTGAGTTCATCGATGACCCCTCCTCGGAGGTCAGCGGCGCATTCAGCGACAGCCAGCGCCATGTCGAGGTGCGCGAGCGTTCAAGAAAAGGGGCCCTCCGCATGGATGTTGCGGAGGTGCCGGGGGAAGAGGACGGCGGTGAATTGCTTGCGCGGGTTCAGGACCGTTTTCCTGTCTTCCGCATCTCCAAGGATGCCTTTGACTCCATTTTCTCGATCAATCCCAATGAAGTGCGTGATCGGAGACTGGCCAACCTTCAGCGCGATGCGGTCGCGGTCATCAAGATCGAAGCTCCGAGGAAAGACGGCGGCCAGGTGACCGAACTCGACCGTCGCGACCGGGAGGGATGGTTTGTGAAGATCGGAGACGATCGCGTGCCGGCGAATTCCCAAGGCGCCATCAATTTCATCAATGCGCTGAACAGTGAACGCGTGACGCGCTTCGTCGATGATGGTGTTGCCGACCTTGAAAAGTACGGCCTGCACGATCCCGGTTTCAAGCTTGCTTTCACCAGCCGGTTCGTCGTGCGCGATCCCGGTGACGAGGACGCCAAGCCGGTCCTGCAGGAGTTGACCCAGGTCCTCGATATTGGTTTCGGGCGCTATGCCAAATTCGAGGGCAAGCCGTTCGTCTACGAACTCGACCCGAATTTCGTCGAGTCGATCAACCCGTACCCCGTGTCTTGGAAGGCGCTCGACGTTTTGCGCTTCTCGCCCATCGACTTGCGGCGTATCACCGTGAATTACCCGAACACGCCTCCGCTCGATCTCATCTTTGATCGTCCCGGAGCACCGATGCGGGCGGAGCTGAACGGCGAAGACGTGACGGAATTCCTCAGGCGCAAGGAAGCCAACCGCTTCGTGCAGACTCTTTCCAACCTGCGCGTCGACCGATGGCAGACGGACACGAGCATCGCGGACCGGACGCTTCAGCAGCCCCCGGTGAAAATCAGTGTCGAACTGGAGTTGCCGACAACCGGGGAAGGGACGGAAAAGGTGGTTCGCCGTCTTGACCTGGCATCTTCAAACCCTGAAGAAAACTCGCTGCGAGCCCTGGGGCGGACGCGCCTTGCATACGGTCGCGTCGACGGAGGGGCGGAAATCTTCCTTCTCAATGGCGCGGAAGTGACCGCTCTCGCCGCACCGCTGCTCGGGGCTGCCGGGCAACGTTAAAAATCAGGGGAGCGAGCGGACAAATTCCAGCCCAACCTCGGACCGAAGGAACGGCCGGTAGGCGCTGAGTGTCTTGAAATCGTCAGAGTGGAAGTTGTGGGCGAACTGGCTGTCGAGTGTCTCGAGGCCGTCGGCCACGCTCTTGTATTTGCGAAGCTTCAATCCGGATCCCACCAGGGTCCACCACGCGTCTTCGAGGGACGGATCGGCGGTAGTGACCTCGCCCGCGAGCATGTGGGCCTTGAGGAACTCGCCATCGGCGAGCGCGACCCGGGCTTTCAGTGATTCAAAAAACGGATCGGCTCCGATGAGATCTTCGAGGTCACGGACGACCTGCGTCTTTCCAGCGAGTTCATTGAGGCGAAGGGCCTGGTTCATTTCCATCATGAGGGCGCTCGTGCCCAGGGGCTCTTCCACCGCGAATTGCGCCACGGCGGCGTCGAATGCCCTCTTCTGCTCGGGCATTGCCGAGAGAATGCGGAGGAAAAGGATCTTCGAGGAGCGGTCTTCCTTCATCTGTCCGAGGCGTTCGAAGGCCTTCATTGCTTCCGCGACTTCGCCCAACCCGAGGAGCCGTCCTGCTTCGTCGAATGCCATGAGGTCCTTCGCCTGCTCGATGTCGTCTTCACGCGCAAAGTGGCTTTCAAGATTCGTCCGCTTCATCGCCGTGATTGTCGGGAGTGAGGCGCGGCCGATCATTTCGCTCAACCATTCGCCAGTCTGCAGGGAGAAGAAGTCCGCGGCCCGGACGTCGCCTTCCGCGTGCTTCACGGGTTGAACGGCGACGAACTCAACGGTCTTGTCCTCGTTGAGGATGCGGAGCATCGGGCATTCGACGTCTCGAATGTCACGGATACCGAGATAGCGTACCCGGCCTCCTAACACTTTGTCAAAAATGAGCCCCCTGCGTTTACGCACGCCATTCACAAGACCCTCGCGAAACGATTCCTCGGACCTGACTGGAATCAACTGCCCGCTCATCGCTTTGCGGTAGAACGCGTCGTCGTCGAAGAGAATCTGGATCAACTGGGTGTCACTTTCCGCAATGGCTCGGGCGAGGGAGCGGCCGAGTTCATCGGCGGCACTGTCCGTGACGTCGAACCGGGATTCGGGGAGAGCCTGTACCGCCTGAAGGGGGGTGCGTTGCAGCCAGTGCGAGGCAAAAGCGGCCGCACAAACGAGGAAAAGGCTGAGGAGGAAAGAGCGTCGAAAGGAGAGGGAGGAGGAACGCATGGAAATAATTTTAAACGAATTTCGCAATTCCGGCACTAATTTTTAAAAATATTCTGAATTTTGAGAATAACGGGATCGAAAATCCCTGGGTTTGAGGGATTGCGGCCGGCATCCAAGCCGGGAAAGGTGCAGGCCCGCGGCGACCATGAAGACTCACGAATGGCGCGAGACCACGCCCGAGGGCGAAACCCGTTATTACCAGGCGCTTCACCATGGGGGCGGTTGGCAGGTGCGCTCGCGCCTGAAAAGCGAGGAGGAGTGGCAATTCCACGAGCCGCCCACCCCCGGCGACCTCCATGTACTGCGCGATCTCCTGTGGCGAAAATACCAGCGGCGCCGCTGCCCGTGGGAAGATGTCGAACAGATCGACCGGATGATCGAGGCGCTCAACGAGGATGACTGAGCGCTCAACGAAGGAATGGGGCGACGCGGACAAGCACGCCCTTTGGCACCCGTTCACACCGGTCGATGCCTGGTGTGATGATCGTCACGATCCGCTGGTCATTGATCGCGGCGACGGTGCTTTCCTCTGGGATACCGAAGGTAACCGCTACCTCGACGCGAATTCATCGATTTGGACAAACATCCACGGACACAACCACCCCGTGATCAACGCGGCGATCAGGAAGCAACTCGAGGTCCTCGCCCACGCTTCCTTTCTGGGCACCACGAACAAGCCCGCCATCGAACTTGCGGAGAAACTGGTCGGGCTGTTTCCCGACGACACATTGAGCCGCGTTTTCTACAGCGACGATGGATCGACGGCGATTGAATGTGCCGTCAAGATGAGCATCCAATTCTGGCAATTGTCAGGATCGCCGGAACGCTGCGAGGTGGTTACGTTCGACGGTGCCTATCACGGGGACACGCTCGGGGCGTCGTCGATGGGTGGAATCGCCACCTTTCACGACCGCTTCGCGAAGTTCGGTTACCCTGTGCGCCGAGTTACAGAAATCGCTGAACTGGAATTGATTGCGGCCGAAAATGTGGCGGCCGTGTGCCTTGAGCCCCTCATTCAGGGTGCGGCCGGGATGCGGTTTTGGCCAGAAGGGATGTTGCGGGAACTGCGGGCTTGGTGCGACCGGACAGGTGTCCTCCTCATCTTCGACGAGGTCATGACCGGCTTCGGCCGGACTGGAAAAGTGTTCGCCTGCGAGCATGAGGAAGTCGTTCCGGATTTCATCGCCCTCGCGAAAGGGCTGACCGGCGGTTATCTCCCTCTTGGGGCGACCCTGACGACTGACCGCGTTTTCGATGCCTTTCGAGGCGACGGAGACCGCACTTTCTACTACGGGCATAGCTATTGTGGGAACCCGTTAGGATGTGCGTCTGCTCTGGCCAGCCTGGAACTCTTCGGGCCTGAGCGAACCCTGTCCCGCCTGGTCCCGAAAATCGATCGACTCGCCGAGGGACTCAGGGCGCTTGAGGCTGAGTCTCCTCACGTTGTTCATGCGCGGAACCGTGGCTTCATCGGTGCATTCGATCTGGTCGACGGGAGAGGGAAGCCGTTTCCCCGGCATCAGAGGGTCGGCGCCGATTTTTGTCAGCAGCTGCGCGGCCATGGAATTCTCACGCGTCCCGTCAACGACACGATCGTCCTCATGCTGCCGCTATGCACGCCGATGGAGGCTCTCGATGAGTTGTTCGGCGGTCTTTTGGCCACGCTGGGATCGTTTTCGCCCTGACCGATTGGTTCGAACCCGGGCGCTGGAACCTGGCGATCAATCTCCGTCACGATTGCCCGGTTCCCCTCTTTTCTGAGCCGCGCAGAATCGCATAGCGCCGACAGATTTCATGGTAGGAGAGCATGGAATCGATGCCAATCCATTCATCGTGGCCGTGGAGATTGCCAACATCAGGGCGGGAGATGATGACGGGGATGCCCTTCGCACAGAAAAACCGTCCGTCGCTGCCACCCGAGGTCTTCGTGAGTCGCGGAGGCTTGCCGACGACCTCCTCCGCAAGGCGGATGAAGTCCTTGTCGGGCTTAAGCTCGGTGCTTTCGGCGGTGATGAGCGGTTCGACCTCGGTTTGGGGCGACACGGACCGGCGGATCCGGGCGAGCATCTCTTCCGTGGCAAGCGGCGGGACCAGGCGAATGTCGAGCGTTACGCTCGCGGTCTCTGGGATTCGGTTCGGGCTGTCGTTCGGCGTCGAGAGCATCGTCGGCGTGCAAGTCGCGACCCAACGTTCCGCTTCGTTCCGCCCCGCCGTCGGGCCCTCGCCGAAGAGCGAACGCACGGCCGCGATATCCGAGAGGAGGTGGTCGAGGGCGTTGTCGCCAAGCCAGGGACGGGCGGCGTGCGCGGACATGCCGTGACTGGTCAGTCGCAGGTGCAGGATGCCCTTCTCCGCGATGATGATCTCGTCGAGCGAGCCGCCGTCCGGAATAATGGCAGTCCCGCATCGCAAGCCGACATCCTCAATCAAGAATCGGACGCCGTTCTCGCCGCCGCGTTCCTCGTCGGAAGTGATGGCAAGGCCCGCGGATAGCCCGTCCGGGAACAACCCGCGCCGACCAAACGAACGGAACATCTCGACGATGATTGCAAGCTGACCCTTCATGTCGCCGGCACCCGGACCGAATATCTTCCCGTCTCTCACTTCGGACCGATAGCTTTCCGGATCGGGGTGATGAATGACATCGAGATGGGCGCAAAAAAGAACGGCTGGTTCCCGTACACCTTCGGGAAGGACGACGAGTGACTCGTAGCCGTTCTTCTCGAATGACTCGATACATAGCCCCGGTATCTCATCGAGGTGGTTGCGAATGAGCTGGAAGCAGCGCTTCCTTTCGCCGGGCCGGTCGTCGGTGCTTTCGATGAGAACGAGGTCGCGCGTCAGCTGGATGAGGCGTTCACGCAGGCGGGCGGTCTGTTCGTTTTCGACTAACATATCTCTCTAATCGCGGTCCGGCAGGCAGGGCAGGTCCAGTTTTGCCAGCTCCATGAGGGTACGGCTCGCCCCGTCGCGGGGCGCGAGGCAGAGGAACTGACCTTTTTGCACAAGTCCTTGGGGATCAACATTGAAATTAACAGGAAATACCCCTCGCTCCGTGATTCCCCGCCGGAAAAGATGTCCGGAAACCCGTAACCTGCCCACGAGCTCCACGCCCCGCGCCGGTTCCGTAAACCGCAGGTTGCGCAGCAGCCAGGCTCCGTCCGGAAGGAGATGCCTGGCGAGCACGGAGGGATAGGTCGCGCCGGTGGTGCGCGCATTGATTTCGCAAACGTAAGCCTCGAACTTCTCATCGGCCTTTTCCGCAAGAAGGAAATCCACGCTGGCCGTGCCGCGATATCCGCGACCGTGCAACCACGCTCCGGCGGCCTTGGCCTGCCGCGACAATTCACACAAACGCTCTTCGCCACCTGGAGCCTGCAAATAGGGCGGCGGTGACTCGTTGCCCTCATGCACGCTGTCGTGACTGAGAATCTGTTCGGTCACGTCAAAAAGCACGACGCGAGCATCGTCGAGAAACAACTGGATGCTCGGACTGTGAATTTTCTCAATGCCCTCCCGGCCCGGTTCCAGCCATCCCTGCACCATGCACGGCCCTTCGCGCATGAAGTGCTTCGGCACGGTCGCCGCCACCTTCTCGCCCTCGCCCTCAATCGAGCGGACCTTGATCAGACCGATGCCCGAGGCGCCCAGCGGCGCTTTCACCACCGCCGCGCGGAATCCCTGCGCGGCCAGACTTTTCAGCGCTGACCGCACCTCCTCCCTCGATGCCGCTTTCTCCGTGGGCGGTGTGGGCAGGCCTGCGGCGACCAAGTGGTCGTGCAGCAGGCCCTTGTTGTTGCCATCCCGGCTGCCGTCCATGGAGGCAAAGGTTCCCGGTTTGCCGGTGGCCTTTGCCAGTTTTACCAGCGCCTCGTCCGTGACGTATCCGTCGAGACGGTGACGCCCATGCTTCTCAATGTGCTCAATCCACGAAAAATCCTTCCGTCCTGAAGCGGCGAATTCAAGGAGTTCCGGATGCGGCCCGATGACGAACTCCGGGAGTGACAGCCCCATCGTTTCCCCGAAGTAGTCGATTAGTGCCGGGTCGGGCGCCCGCTCGAGGACGAGAAGGTTCTTCCCCGGTCCCGCGTAGACGAGGTCGAGCATCGGGAGCAACCGCCCGCCGTAGGAGGGGAGTTCGCCGACTTCGTTCCGCAGCATTTGCGTCTCTTCCTCGTTGCCGAAGAAAAGGTTGAGGATGTTGGCGACGAAGATCGTGTTGCGGTCGGCCCAGAAGTCCACGGGCTTGGTGCGGTCGATGCAGTCTTCCGATCTCATGCGAGTTCGCGCCAAGAGGCGGGCGCGGCGCGCGCAGCAAAGCGTGGATCTCCCGTGATTTCAACGGGTGTGAACCGGGAGACTGCAATGTCTCGCCGACGTGATGTGCAGATGACGTGTCTTGCCAAGGACAACAACCCCAACGAGTTTTTCGACCTCCGAAGCATGATCAAGTTCGCCTCCGAAGACTTTCTCGTCCTGTTGCTCCGGCTCGGTGCTTTTTTCTGCTTTGCCGGATGGACGTGGACCCACCTCTACTGGGAGGGGCCCTACGGAATTCTGCTCTGGCAAGATGGCACCTACGCACTTGCGGAACGCTTTGGAATTACCTGGGATGAATTCGTGGGGACGGGAGCCAGCGACGGGGTGGTACAGAAATGGATCGGCCGGATTGGATGGCTCTACGCCGGTTGCGCTGTCCTCTGCCTGACTGTCCGGAAAAACACGCGCTTCCAGATGGCGGCCCTTGTCGCAAGCAGCGGGCTTCTCGCGGTTTTGTTCTACGCGAAGTATGTCGGGGCCCAGCGGCAGCTCGCCATGTTCGTTGAACACGGCGGGCAATTGCTGATCCCCCTCCTTCTCGTCATGGCGCTCGCGCTCGGTGTCCGTCACCGCGTCACCGTCATCACGGCCATCATTGCCTTCATCATGACCTTCACCGGTCACGGTGCCTACGCACTTGGGTTCCCATGGCCAACACCATCGAATTTTCATGCCATGACGACGGGCATTCTCGGATTGAACTATGAGGCGGCGACGATCTTTCTCCGCGTCGCGGGCCTTCTCGATCTCGTCGTCTGCGTGGGGATTTTCCTTCCGCGCGTGAGGTCGTGGTGTGCACTTTATGCCGCGGCCTGGGGGTTTGTTACCGCCCTCGCGAGGCCAGTGGCCGGCATGTCCCTGAGCCTCAATTACTGGGGTGCGGACCTCTACCTGCATGAATTCGTCCTTCGCGCGCCCCATTATCTCGTTCCTCTTTACTTGTTTTTCCTCTGGCGCGAACCGACGGCCGAATCCGACGCAATGAAGACAAGGCCCTCCGACCTCGTCTCGACGGCGTGAACCTTTTTACTGACAAAACCTGAACCCAACGATAAGAAATCGCCATGAATCTTCGCCAAACCCTCCTCGTTTTTTCCACGGTTCTCCTGATGGGCGTTCCGGTCCACGCGCAGAGCAACCAGCGCCCCATGCTCGCCATCCCGGAGGTCGCGAAGAAAGACATCATCTGCTTTGCGCTCTATACCGTCCATGACAAGGCGCTCAAGCTGACGGCGCAGCTTTACCCCATCGCCAGCGGAGACACGAAGGAAGTCCGGCTCGAGATCGAGAAAGAGGGAGAGTGGGTCGAGGTCGCAAAAACGACGGCCATCGAACCCGGGTGGACGGCACCGTTCCGCGTTGAAAATTGGGACGACTCAAAAGCGCACAGTTACCGCGTTGCCCACGGCACCGAGGCGACCTACGAAGGCATCATTCGCAAGAATCCTGTCGACAAGGACGAGATCGTCGTCGCCGGATTCACCGGGAATTCGATCCAGCCGCGCCACGGAGGCGATATTCCCAAACGGGACATCCTCGAAAACATCAAGAGGGTGGACGCCGATGTCCTCTTCTTCTCCGGCGACCAGGTTTACGACCACTTCAAGCACTATGCCGCCTGGCTGAAATTTGGCCGCGACTTTGGCGACATCATCAAGGATCGCCCGACGCTTTGCCTGCCCGACGACCACGACGCCGGACAGCCGAACCTCTGGGGCGAAAGCGGCAAAGTCTCGACGCTCAAGGGTGCGTCCGACGGTGGCTACGCGCGGCCCGGGGTCTACGTGCAGGAGGTCGAGCGGGCGCAGACGAGCCACTTCCCCGATCCCGTCGATCCCGGGAAGATCGGGCAAGGCATCGGCGTCTGGTTCACGAACCTCAACTGGGGCGGCATCGACTTTGCCATTCTTGAAGACCGCAAGTTCAAGACCGGCCCCGCCGGTCGTGTCCCGAAGCAAGGCCCGCGTCCTGACCACATCAACGATCCGAACTACGATCCGTCGACCGTCGACATCGACGGCGCGGTCCTCCTCGGCGAGAGGCAGCTGAAGTTTCTCGACGCCTGGACGCAGGACTGGACCGACGCGCAAATGAAGGTCGCCATGTCCGCCACCATCTTCTGCGGCGGCGCGCACATTCATGGCAGCGCGAACGGCCGCCTCCACGCCGACATGGATTCCAACGGCTGGCCGCAGTCGGGCCGCAATCGCGCCATTGACGCGCTGCGCAAGGGTTTTGCCTTCCACTACGCCGGCGACCAGCACCTCGCGACCATCTTCCAGCACGGCATCGACGAGCACCGCGACGCCATCTGGTCGTTCTGCGTTCCGTCGATCGCGAACCTCTACCTCCGCTGGTGGGAACCGCTCGAACCGGGAGCCAATCGCGAAGACGGCGCCCCCGAATACACCGGCGACCACCACGACGGATTCGGGAACAAGGTGACCAACTTCGCCGCCGCGAACCCGGAAAAGGAACCCGCGGGCAATCTCCTCAACACCCGCTCCGCCGGCTTTGGCATCGTCCGTCTCAACACGAAGACCCGCGAAATCACCATGGAATGCTGGCCGCGCAACGCCGACATCACTGACCCCGCGACCGAACAATATCCCGGCTGGCCGCGCACGATCTCCCAATTCGACAACTACAACCCGCCCTCATGGGGCCAACTCGGCGAACTCACTTTCGACGTTGAAGACCCGGTCGTTCAACTCATCGACGCCACGAGCAACGAGATCCTCTACACCGTCCGCGCCAACGGGAAGACCTTCACTCCCGGCGCGCCCAACGGAAAAACCTTCATCGTGAAAGCAGGTAAAGATACCCCGGATACGGTCATCGCGGAAGAGGCCCAAGCCGGCGGGGACCCGCAGTCAGTGACATTGAACTAACAAAGTAACTACGCGGCGGACCGCTGGAAAGAATCCTTTTCCCAAGTCTAGGCCGATTGAAGAAGGAGATTCTCGATTTTCAGATGGGTAGCCATTATCGGTCTTCATCTGAATGACCGAAGAACGCCAACTTCTAAGGGACATCGCTGATCGCTTGGAGCGTGCGGGCATTGATTATATGCTGACCGGATCGGTAGCGCTGGCCAGCTTGCGGATGTAGAGAATCTCATTGCCACAGGATGCGACGAAGAATATCTTCGCAAATGGTCAGTCGAGTTGAACCTGAGCGATATGCTGACACGGGTTTTGGAGTGAAAGACACTCCGCCCGCGTTGAACGCACGCTTGTTCGAACAGATGATGAAGAAAACTCCGGAAGAGCGGCTTCTCATGGGATTCGACATGGCGGCAACGGCCCGGGAGCTTGTTTGGGTCGGACTTGGCGGCGAAACGAAAGATCCCGATATTCGCAGGGAATTCTTTCTCCGTTACCACGGCGAACCCTGTCCAATGTCCTAACAAGGTAACTTCCCGACGGACCCCGGACGTCCGCGGTACGTTGGCTTGACCCAGTGCGGCATAACTAAGTCGCCGGTTTCACGGGGCCGGAACGTACTTGGCCTCGAACCGGTATTGCACCTTTCCGCCTATTGGCGGGGAGGTGTCCTTGAAGGAAATCGTCCCGTTCACGGCATCGAAGGTCGTGTTGGCGGTAGAGCCCAGTGTCACATTGGTCCCGTCATAGCGAAAAATCGGCACAAAGCTGTGGAGGTCCGTCGCCCGCGAAAGCACCCAACGCGTGCCTGCCGGCGCGGAAGAGTCCCAACCGAAGGTGAGTGTGGCGTTTCCGCTGGAATCGTAAACCGGGGCTTGCAGACTCTTGTTCGCATTCCTGTCAGCTAGACTCGCGTCGCTGCCGATGGCCTTTTCCACTCCGTGGGCCAGCCCATCATGATCATTATCGGTCGGCCAAAGGAAGAAATCGTCACTAACCGTCGGCTCGCGTTCGTAGGCGCCGAGGTCGATGACGGCGGAGCTGTCAAAGTCGCCATCGATGATGCGGGTGTTGCCTTCGAGATCATTCATCTCTGCATTAGCGGCATTATCTCCGGCATCAATCGCCGGTGACCCGATCAACAATCGTAAATCGCCGCCGACTATGGGCGCCAAGAGTGGGTCGACAGTTGAGACGAAAAATGGGTCGTTGGTGATCGTCGTACCATCGAGATTTCAAGAGCCACCCGAGCCGCTTGAGTTAAGCTCGATGGAGGCGTAGTTCTCCACCAGACAGTTGAAGAATGTGGGGGTTTCTTCGGAGCCATTTGCCACAGCGACTAGCACTGAGGCATTTCGAATGTTGCGCACCCCATCCTCTGCATTGTTCCAAATGACACAGTTGTGCAAGAGCATTGGCGAATTCACATTTCTAATTGCTCCACCGCGTGGGGAATTATTTCCTTGAAATGAGCAGTTTATAAAAGCCGGAGTTGGAGACAACCCGGCATTCGACACTCCGCCGCCCCAGGAGTTTGCGTAGTTTCCCTGAATGATACAGTTCACGAATAGGGGAAAAGAATTGAATCCTGAATTGAAAATTGCGCCGCCGTTTCTCGATGAGTTGGATCGAAAGAAACAAGAATGATAGGTGGCCTCTGAGTATTGATCGTTCAAGGCCGCTCCGGCACAGTCTTTAGAGTGATTTTCCTCAAAAGTGCAGCGTGTGAAAGTTGGTGCAGAAACCGGCTCTGATGCGCTGGATAGAGTGCGGACCGCTCCTCCGTCTGCGGCGGAATTACTGATAAACCGGCAATCGGTAATTACAGGAGAAGAATAGGTAATTTGAATAGCCCCGCCCCGTTCGGCTGAATTGTCAGTAAACGTGCAACGATAGATGTTTGCATTTGACGAACTTATGTCTAAAAGCGCTCCACCAGGTCCAGTAGTGACGTTGTTGTGAAATGTGCAGTCTTCAAAAGTCGAAGCGGAATCGGATCTATGGTGAACTCCGCCTCCGCGATCAATGGCCTGATTGAAACTGAAATTACAGCGTAGGAACTTTACGGAAGACCGTGAAAGGTATACGCCCCCTCCGCCGAAAGTCGCAATATTAGAGGTAACCAAGCAGTTGCGGAACTCGCAAGCAGCACTTACGGCGTAGATTCCCGCTCC
>JBCDLR010000003.1:0-32536 GCA_038745205.1 Verrucomicrobiota bacterium | reverse complement strand
TCAGCACCTCTTCGACAACGGGCCGGAGATCATACGGCAGGGACTCCTTGCGAAGGAAATCGAAAGCGCCGAGACGCATGGCTTCGATGATCGCGCTGGTGGGCGGAAAGCCGGTATTGAGGACGACCATGGCGTTCGGGTCGTTGAGGCGAACCCGCTTCAGAAGGTCCATCCCGTTGAAGGGCTGAAGATGGAATTCGGCGAGGAGAAGGTCCGGTTTCTCCTTCTCGTAGAGGTCGGCGGCCTCCTGCGCGCTGGTCGTTCCGATGATTTTCGTCTTCGGCGTACCCAAGTGCTTGGAAGCCCAGTCCAGGAAATCGGACTCGGGATCTGCGACGAGAACAGTTTGGGTAGAGGCGGCCAAAATACCGGGGATTCAGGAAGTTCGGAAGGTTACGCCCCTATGGGCGCGGGAGAAGCGGAAAAATAGGGTTCTTGTGGAATTTCGGACTGAGTTCGGGATCCGGATGAAGTCGCGGAAGGAGGGATGGAGGGTGAGCGCGTCTTCAGGGGGCGACTGGTCGGGTTAAGTCACCTTGGGCGGCGTCCGAGGTCAGGAGAATGTTGGTCTTGAGCCAACGGGTGGGCCGAATCCTCGGGGCGAGGATCCTCGACTTCGGTAAGTGGGTGGGAAGTTACAGCCCCCCGAAGCGGCGGGAGCGCTTTTCGTAGTCGTCGATGGCGGCGCGAATGTCGTCCTTTCGGAAGTCCGGCCAGAGTTTGGGCGTGATGTGGATCTCTGCGTAGCTGATTTGCCAGAGAAGGAAGTTGGAAATCCGCATTTCCCCGGAGGTGCGAATAAGGAGGTCGGGATCGGGATAGTATCGGGTGTAGAGGTGTTTGGAGAAGTTCTCGGGGTCCAGCATGGCGATGTCAAGGTGTCCTTCCTGAACATTGCGTACTACGCTCTTCACGCCGTCGATGATTTCCTCCCGGGCGCCGTAGCTGAGTGCGAGGACGAGGGTGAGACCGGTGTTGTCTTTCGTGCGCTCGATGGCTTCATGAAGGGCTTGCTGGCAGTTATCCGGCAGCATCGTCAACCGGCCGATTGCCTGCAGACGGAACCCCTGTTGGGCGATCTCATCGACCTTCTCGGTGAGGAAGCGCTCGAGCAGCGCCATGAGGGCGGTGATCTCGGTTTTCGGTCGTTTCCAGTTCTCGGAGGAGAAAGCGTAGAGCGTGAGGTATTCGACACCGAGTTCGTGGCAGGCTTCCGCGACTTCGCGCACGGCCTCCGCGCCGGCACGGTGGCCGTCGCGGCGAGGGAGGCCTCGCTCCCTGGCCCAACGGCCGTTGCCGTCCATGATGATGGCGATGTGACGAGGAGCTTTCACGAGGAGAATCGCGATCACCGAGCGCGGTGGATCATCTTGGCGCCATCGGCAGCAAGTTCTTCCATGGGCGGCAACGTTTCGGAGCCGGGAGGGCCGTGAGGACGAAAAAGGATTCGCGGAGGAGGAGGAACGCGTTGCGAAAATGAAATAGTGACATGCTCGGAATCTGCGAGCCCCGGTTCCCCGGTGACGACGGGATCAAGTGAATTTTGGAAGTTGAACATGCGAAACCGTCTGGAACTTCGAGCATAAGACTTCGATAGTCTACGCCACGAGAGTCTGCGCTCTATCAGGGCCAACGCCGAGAATGGCAACGGGCACGCCGCAGAGTTCCTCGATGCGGGCAAGGTATTTACGGGCCGCAGCGGGGAGGTCGTCGAAAGTACGGGCTTCCGTTGTCTGGGTTTTCCAGCCCGGATGGGATTCGTAGACGGGTTCGCATTGATCCCAGTCCCGTGAATGAGGAGGTGGGGCCGTGAGCATCTCTCCGCCGAGTTTGTAAGAGGTGCAGATCTTGATTTCGTCGAGCCCATCGAGCCCATCGAGGTTCGTGAGCGCGAGTTGGTCGATGCCATTGACGAGGGTCGCGTAGGAGACGAGGACGGAATCGAACCAACCGCAGCGTCTTGCGCGGCCCGTTGTGGCGCCAAATTCCCGGCCCATGCCGTGCAGCATGTCGGAAATGGCCTCGTCTTCGCTGACAAACGGACCTTCGCCGACGCGGGTCGTGTAGGCCTTGGTTACTCCAATGACGCGGTCGATGAACTTGGGAGGGACGCCCGATCCCGTGATCGCGCCGCCGACGGTGGTGTTCGAGGAAGTGACAAAGGGGAAGGTTCCGTGGTCGATGTCGAGATAGGTGCCCTGGGCGCCTTCGAAAAGGAGGGATTTCCCGGCTTGAATTTGCTCGTGGGCGTAGGTGACGCAGTTACGGACGTGCGGAGAGAGCTTTTCCGCGGCGTCGAGCAGTTGATCGCCGATCTCCTTCAGGTTGAGTTTCTCTTCACCCACGCTTTCGAAGATGAGGTTCGCCTCCTCGACCTTTGCCGCGAGTTTCTCCATGAGGCGATCGGGCTGGTTGAAGTCGGCGACGCGAAGGCCGGTGCGGTCGACCTTGTCGCCATATGAGGGGCCGATACCGCGGCCGGTGGTTCCGATCTTGCGCTGGCCGCGATTGGACTCGCGGCGCCGGTCGAGTCCACGGTGATAGGGAAGGACGAGGTGGGCGCCCTCGCTGATGGCAAGGTTGTCGCTGCTGATCACGACGCCTTGTCCGCGTAGCGTGTCGAGTTCCTCGAGGAGCCCGAAAGGATCGAGAACGACGCCATTGCCGATGATGTTGGTCTTGTCCGGCCAGAGAATGCCGGACGGGACGAGGTGGAGAACATACTTCTCCCCGTTTGCGATGACAGTGTGTCCGGCATTGTTTCCCCCTTGAGCGCGGATGACGACATCAGCGTCTTCGGTGAGGAAATCGACGATCTTGCCCTTGCCTTCATCACCCCACTGGGCACCAACGATGACGGTATTCATAAATGGTCGGAAGGAGAACAGGGGCGGTGGCAGCCGGGCACCTCGGAGGTGCGGAAAAGGATGAACTTTGCCGGGAAGAGGTGGCCCCTCAGGCCGTCATGATCATGGAGCAGGCGATTCCTGCCACGGCAACAAGGATGGCGACGATGCCCAGTGAGAGGAGCGCCTGAGCTTTGGAATCTTTTTCCTTCACCTTTTTGCCAAAGGCGGCGGAGGGGCGGGCGCTGGTTGCAGCGGACTCGATGGAGGTTTCTTCAGGCATTGGTTTGGATCCGGCAGGTGAAATGGTGAAATTGCCACTGACATGGCCAAGCATCAAGTGATCGCCGTCGTTGAGCGGCGAGGAATCGACTTTCGCTCCGTTGACCTTTATGCCGTTGGTGGAACCGGAATCGGAGATGGCGAAGGCTCCGTTCTCGTTCGTGATTTCGGCGTGACGCGTCGAGAGAGAGCTGTCGGGAATCACAATCCGGTTGGAAGGTCCACGACCAATGGTCGTCTTCGCGTCGGAAACGTCGAAGCTCAGTTCATCACCGTCAGAGGTGGTCACGGTCAGAGTGGCCATAGGGGGGCGAGAGTAGCGGGTTTCGCCGGATTCTTCAATGGATTTTGCCCGTCTTCAGGCGCTCGCGTCGATGAGTTGGGCGAATTCTTCGAAGAAATAGTCCGCGTCGTGCGGACCGGGAGCGGCTTCCGGGTGGTATTGGACGCTGAAGACCGGCTCGGAGCGGTGGCGAAAACCTTCCACGGTATCGTCGTTGAGGTTAATATGGGTGACCTCGACTTCTCCGGAGAAGGAATCTCCGTCGATGGCGAAGCCGTGGTTCTGCGAGGTGATAGATATTTTTCCCGAGCGCAGATCCTTGACCGGCTGGTTGCCGCCGCGGTGGCCGAATTTCAACTTGAAGGTCTTGCCACCGAGCGCGTGGCCGAGGACCTGGTGTCCGAGGCAAATCCCGAACATGGGGAATTTCCCGACAAGCGCGCGAATCTCTCCATGGATGTCGTCGAGGGCCGCCGGGTCGCCCGGGCCGTTGGAAAGGAAAACGCCGTCCGGGTTCCGTGCCATGACCGCGGACGCGGGAGTGCGGGCGGGGACGACATCGACCTGGAAGCCATGCTGGCGAAGCTGGCGCAGGATGTTGCGCTTGATTCCGAAGTCGTAGGCAACGATGCGGTGTTTGACGGGTGCCAGGGGCAGAAAGTGTTCACCATCCTCGTCGGCCACGGCACCGGTTTCGTTGGCGGAGGTGATGGTCCAGGTGCGGCTCAGCGTGTCTTCGGGGTCCCAGTGGTACGGCTCCCCGGTGGTGACCTCGCGGACAAAGTCGCTCCCTTCCATGCCGGGAGAATCGGCCGCCAGACGGACGGCTTCATCAGGGCTGAGGCCCTCGGTGGAGATGACGGCGCGCATGGCTCCGCGCGTGCGGAGGTGTTTTGTCAGGGCGCGGGTATCGACGCCCATGATGCCGGGAATGCTCGCGTCCTTCAGGTAGGCATCAAGCGATCCGTCGGCGCGCCAGTTGCTCGGCTGGCCGCAAAGCTCCTCAATGACGAAGCCCCGCACGTGCGGTTCGTGGCTTTCCTCGTCGTGGTCGTTTACCCCGTAATTTCCGATCATCGGATACGTCATGGCGACGATCTGTCCACGGTAGGAGGGGTCGGTGAGGACCTCCTGGTAACCGGTCATGGAGGTGTTGAAACAGGCTTCACCCGTCGCGGTGGTGGTGGCGCCGAAGGCAAATCCCTCGAAGGAGCGCCCGTCTTCGAGAGCGAGAATGGCGGGTTGTGAGGTCGGCTGGAGCAAAGGTGGTTGGAGGGGTGGTTGGTGCCGTCAAGCATGGAGAATCCGCCGGTCCATGCAAGCGTGGCCTTCCGGATTCGGAGCGGATTTTGCGGGCAATTGGGGAAAGCACCGGAGTTTCGGGGAGGGGAGGGGTCGACGGGGCTTGCATAAACTGGAGAAGCGGCTTACCACGCGAGGTTGTCATTCGTGTGCTCACCCGGAAATGCCTGAAGGCGTCACGCAGTTTTCTCCCCGAATTCTCAAACAGAATCTCCGAAACACGCTCGGGGACTTCATCGTGCGGAAACGACTCGGGCAGTATCTGGACTTCAATGTCGTCGTCATTCCGACCGGGAGGCACGTGACGAAGTTCCCCACGGCCGACGCGGCTTTCCACCCCTTCGAGAGCGAGGAAGGTGAGGGCTCCGACGAGGCTCTCGAGATCCGCGTGGTCCCGTGGTTGATCGTGAAGGTGACGGCGAACGAAGCGCAGTCCGGGTCACTCGATGATGAGTTGCAGTTGTTCTGGCTCGCGGGAGTGCAGGAAGTCTGGGAGTTGGCGGCCTACGCCCGCGAGGTGAAGCGTCACCGGCCGCGGGAGACCCCGGAGTCGTTCGTCGGAACGGACCTCGTGCCGCAGACGGAGGTCTTGCCTGACTTCTATCTCTACGTGAAACAGCTTTTTCACGGAATCGACGATGACCAAGCGGTCCTTCCGGCAGCGGAGGGGCCGGTTGGCGAAGGGTGGTCGATGCCGCTGGTGTCGGAGCCGACCCAGCCGCGGAAACTCCAACGCCGCGGATCCAAGGTCTTTCTTCCCGCGCCGGACACGGACGCGCGCGACGTTTACCGGGATGCGGATGACGAGGCCGTGAGAAAGGCGCAGGAGCCGGTCGGTCTGGGGAAGGTGATGTCGATGCTCTTTTCATCCTGGCTTGTCCGCGTCGCCGTCGCCTTGATTGCGGGCTTGGTCATCGGGACCATCATTCAATTGGTGAGCAATACTGACGAGCGCGAGGACCCGACGCTGGCCGAAGGCGCCGCCGTTCGTCAAACCGAGGAGGAACGGGCTCGCATCATGGTCGAACTGGTGAAGCAAACCGTACGGGACTTCCTCAGTGCGGAGACGATTGAAGGGAAGTTGAAGCATGTCCGCGAGCCGGACCGGATCCGGCCCCTCATGGAGAAGTTCTACGGCACAGGCCAGGCCAAACTCCGGGCGGAGACGGTGAGGCTTTTCGTCAAGATCGAGACAACCGACATCAACCGGCAGTCGTGGTATGTGACGGAAATCCTCTCCAACGACAAGAACCAGATCGCGTTTCTCGAACCGGTCGAGGGGCGGGAGGGCGAGTTTCGCATCGACTGGCCCTCCTTCGTCGGTTTCAACAAGTTGACCTACGGAGAGGCCTTGGCGCAATCAACGGGTGAGCCTGCGAAGTTCCGCGTGCAGGCCAGCCTGAGCGACCGCGTTTCCACATACTTCTCCGAGGGAGACTACCAGGGGTTTGTCCTTCACTTCCCCCTTGAGAAGCTCGACACGCTGGCTTTCATGAAACGTTCCTCGCCCGGCTTCTCCCGGCTTGAGACGCTGATCCGGGACGGATGGCGGGTGCCGCTGATCGTCTCACTCGATTGGCCGAAGGACCGTCGAAAACGCGAAGAAGTCGAAATCCTCGCCATCGAAAGCGAGGACTGGCTGGGCACCCACGATTGACGGGTGCCTTCGAATTTTGAATAAAGGACGAGGGACTTTGTTAGAGTCCCACCGGCGCCGCGGTCGGGGGCGGCACCGTGGCAGCCGTGCGGTGCTCTTCCTTGAGGCGCTCAAGGTCCTCATGTTCGTGCTCAACCTCGGACTCAAGAGCAGAGACGCGAGCGAGCAGGGAATCGATCTGGCTTTGCAGCGAGTCGAATTTCTCTTCGGGGGTATTTCCAGATGTAGTCATGTATCCAGCGATGTGTTTTCGCCCAGGCATCTGGAAGTCACGGTTGGTCGGTGGCAACATCCTCAACCTGAACTTCGACCAAGTTACCGATTCCCGACGGTCGGGAAAAGAAAAAAGCGCGGAAACCTTGAAGAATCCGCGCTCTTAAGTGTTTTAAAATTGGGCAGTTCGCTCAGTCGACGGAGGCATCGATGTCTTCGAGAGCGAGATGCCACGATGTCCGCAAATCGTCGCCTTCCTTGGTGATGGCAATCTCAAGGGAATCGAGGGCGTCGGCGAAATCGAGGGCAAGTTGCGCGGGCCCAAGGGAGATGGTGAAGTCTTCCGCGGCGAACTCGTCGCCTCCGAACATTTCCTTCGCGTTGTCATTGACGAGTTTGAGCCAATGGGTTCCGAAGTCCCGAAGCTGCTCGAAGTTCATTTCGAAGTAAGCGCCTTTCTTGCCGGAGGGTTTCACCTTGGCGGCGATTTCCTCGCTGAGCGTTTTCGACGTGCTGAGGAAGAACAGCTTGTCCGAGACGGAGACCGAGGGGAGGAAGTCGTTGCTCAGGAACGGAATCATGAAGAAGTAGGTCTTGAGACCGTTGGCTTCGGAATTCATCGGTTCCGGGACCGTGGGTGCTCCCTGCGGGCCTGCTCCGCCGACAAAGGTGGCGATGGTTTCGTTGATGAGAGGGACGAGTTTGGCCCAGCTCTCGCCCAGCTTTTCACGGTCCTTCACTTCGGCCACGGAGACGATGCGCGGCATGCGGCCTTCATCGATAAAGACCGGCGGGACAGGAGCGATGCCCTTCAACTGTGGCATGGTTCCCTTGAGATCGATGGCAAAGGCGCCTTCGGTGCCGAAGGCCGGGAGGAAGGAGTTCTTCGTGATGTCCCAGAGGCTCGTGAGTTTGGGCCGGAGGACCGGCGCGAACTGCTGGTACATGGCCCCGAATTCGGCCATTTCTCCGCCTTCCATCTTGGCCACGACTTTCAATCCTTCGTCAACAACCTCCGCGAAGGATTCCATGATCGCGATGCCATCCTCTCTCACTTCGAGAGTTTCGACTCCGGCAAACTTCATGAAGGCGTCTTCCGGCAAGGCGTCGATCATCGTGAGTTCCTTGTCGAGGTCGTAGCCGTAGGCGCTCTGGCCGCCAATCGCCTCTCCATGCAGTCCGTTCTCCGCGTAGACAATCCCAAAGCGGTTCGTGGCCGTGATCTTGGACATCAGTTTTCCGAGCGCACCGCCGAACTTTTGCAGGGCTGCGGCCGTGGCCGAGAAGTCCGGGCCACCCAATCCCTTGGCCGTAAGTCCCTCAGCCATGCCGCCAAAAAGCGTGGTCACGGACTCCGGTGCCGTGTTCATCTTCACGAGTTCTTCCTCAGCAAACGACCAGGCGACGAGTTGCTTTTGCAGGAATTTGTCGGCGAAGGCGAATTCCTCGCGCGAGATCAGTGATCCACCCGGGGCGGCGGCAAACTTAAGGTGGGCGCGGTCCTTTCCGAAGGAGAAGATCAGGTAATTCCCGACCTTGCCGTAGCAGAATTCGAACACCTTGTTGTCGATGGCGGCCTCGATCTTACGCGCGATTTCCTCATTGTTCAGGTTGTCGCGCAGTTCCTGGCGGCTTCCGTCATCAAAGGCGTCCTTGGCGGCGAACTGCCAAGACTTGAAGGCCCCCGCGCCGGGAACCTCGACCGTCTCCACGATGAGGAAAGGAGGTGCGGTCTGGGTGAGGGCGTCGAGTTGTTGAAGGATTTCATCGGCGCCTTCATCGACCCTGCAGCCTGCGATCATCGGAGGCATCTGCACTTCCTGAAGGATCTTGAGAAGACGTCCATCCTCCATCGTCAGCGCTTCGGCGATGATGCTTTCCATGTCGAGGTCCGCGCCCATCATGCCGGACCTCATTCCCGCAAAGAGCGAGCGGTAGGTTACCATGTTGTAGAAATTGTAACCTTCCATGAGCCGGGCGATTTCCGCGGTCGATCCCTCGGAAAAGGCGACGAAGGCGTCGGTGCCCATCGTCTGGTCGACAATCGCCCGGATTTCCACACCGTCCTGTTTCACGAAGTCGGCCGAACCGAAGTCCTCGAGGACGCCGACGAAGCGCTTCCAGAAATTGCTCTTCCCGACCTCGTCGAGGATCGATTTCAGATTCCTTACTCCGAGGGCCATGTCGGTGTCGGCGGTGAGCCGCGAGGCGAATCCGTAGGCTTGAGCCCGGGCGTCGAGGACGGCGGCGCCCTCCTGGGCTTGGGTCGTTCCCGCTGCAAGCAAAGGGAAGGCGATGGCGAGAAACAAGGGTCGAATCTTCATAGTGGCTTAATCAGGTTTGCGCGATTGTCGCGCTGCGGACTTCTCCGCGTCAAGGTTATTGTTGAAACGGAACCTTTGCGAAATTTCTTACGCGACCTCCCGATTCCGTGATTGAAAGAAGGCTAAATGGCAAAAAGGCGGGAGAGAATTACAAATCCGCTTCCATTTTGGAATACGAACCGGGGGCGCCGGGGGCCGACCCTCGGGCTTTGGACAGCCAGTAGCGGATCAACCCGTCGTGAGGGGAAGCGAGCCAGGCGAGGGCGAAGAGCCCGCTTCCGACGACGACCATGGCGGCAGCGCTGGGCCAGTTGAGGTGAAAGGCGAGGACGGACCCGCCGAGGGTGGAGAGCAGGGCATGCACCAGGCTGAGTCCGAGCATGGGCGGGATCCGATCGACGAGGAGGAGAGCGGTCGCTCCCGGAAGAATCAACATCGCGACCACGAGGACCGCGCCCACTGCTTCGAAGCCCGCCACAACCGTGAGGGAGAGGGCACACATCGTGCCGAGGTGGAAGAGCCCGGGACTGAATCCAAGGGAAGCCGCGAGACCATCGTCGAAAGCGCAGACGACCAATTCCTTGAAGAAGGCGAGAAGCAAAGCGCCAACGGCGAGAGTGACCATGAGCATGAAGAAAATCCGGGGCGGAAGCCAGGTGTCGGAGTCGGTAGCGGCGAAGGCGATGTCCAGTTTGCCGTAAAGGACGCAGTCGAGATCGAGATCCACGCGTCCGCCGTAGAGCGAAACGAGAATGACGCCGATGGAGAACAGGGTCGTGAAAGTGATGCCGATGGCGGCGTCCTCCTTCACGCGGGTTCTGGCGTGGATGACCTCGATGAGAACGGTGGTGAGGATGCCGGCGAAGAGTGCGCCGAGAAAGATCCAGACCGAGTCCCGGCTCTTGGAAATGAGGAAGGCGATTACCACGCCGGGCAGCACGCTGTGGCTGATGGCGTCGCCGACAAGCGCCATGCGGCGAAGCATGAGGAAACAACCAACGAGGGCGCAGGCGGAGGACACGAACAAACCCATCAGGACCGGCCAGCCCAGCTGTTGCGGGTACTTGAAGAGCATCTCGAGGTAGGAAGTTGCGATCATGACCGTCGTCCTTACACGCTGGGGATGGGTTTTCCGTGCGGGTCGGTTTCCGGGAAATCGAGCTGGCGCTCCAGTTCGCGAACGGCTTCTTCGCCGAGGATGTGCTCGATCTTCTCGGCGTCCTCGTGCACGTGGTCTGGGGCATAGTCGGCCTCGCTCGTGAGATAGAGTTCCCAGAGCCGGTGATTGCGCACGACTTCGCGGGCGCGCTGCAGGCCGGGCGGAGTGAGGTGGATGACGCCGCCGTCGACGGTCGCTTCCCCGGTCCGGACGAGGAATTCGGTTCTTTTCCGTGCCGTCTCGACCGGTTCCCGGCGGATTTCCGCGAGTTCTTCAAAGCGCACCGACTCCCCATCGAACTCGCGGTTTTCGAGGACCTTGTAGATGGCTTTCAACGTGTTTTCTTCCTTCACCCGTCGCTCGCGCCGAAGCCTCCGCAGCCAGCGGAGAACGGTTCCCTGGCGGGGGGCAAAGAGATACGCGACCCCGAACATCGCGCTGGCCGAAAGGGCCATGAATGGACCCGTTGGCAGGTCCGTGCGGAGGAACGAGAGCAACGCGCCGGACCACGCTGACAGGACCCCGAAGAGGACCGCATAGCCGAGCATGCGATGAAAGCGATCGGTCATGAGGTAGGCCGTGGCCGCGGGTGTGACCAGCATGGCGGAGACCAGCACCACTCCCACTGCCTGGAGCGAGACGACAATGACCATGGTGAGCAGGAGGAGGAGGGCGTTGTCGAGCCAGCGCACCGGGAGGCCGAGGATTCCCGCATACTCGCCATTGAAACTGGCAGCGAGAAGTTGACGGTAGAAGAGAGCGAGGAAGAGGCAAACGAGCGCAAAAACGACGGCAAGAACGACGACGTCCACCTGGTTGAGCGCGCCCGCCTGGCCAAAAAGGAAATGCTTCACGCCCGAGATGTTTCCGGCGCGCCCGGTGTTCTCGATGCTTTTCAGGGCGCATATTCCGATGGCGAAGAAGGAGGCCAGCACGATCCCCAGCGCCGCGTCTTCCTTCACCCTCGTCGTGCGGCGGATGGCACCGATGGTCAGCGCCCCGACCATGCCCGCCACGGTGGCGCCAAACAGAATGGCAAAGGCGTCCTTTTCCATGTTCCACGCGAAGCCGAGGGCCACGCCCGGCAAGACGGCGTGGGATATCGCATCGCCCAGCAGTGCCATTTTCCGCACCACGATGAAGCTTCCGACGAGCCCGCATGCGGCCCCGAGAAGCACGGCAGCAAGGACGGTCCAGCGAACTCCGGGATCGTTGAAGGTGAGGAATTTAACGAACTGGGCACCGGGGTCGGTAGCCACGATGTCGCCGATGCGCTCCGCGAAAGCGGGCGGGGCGCCGAGGGCGAGCCCGGTCAGCCCCAGAAGGAGGGCGCGTGCTGCCGTGTTCATTCCCGGACCTCTCCTTTTCCGCGGGCGGATTTCAACGCCATCTCGCTCAGGATGGTGAGGCGCCCGCCGTAGGTCTTTTGCAGGAGCTCGGGCGTGAAGACTTCCTCAACGGGGCCAAAGGCGACGAGTCGCATGTTCAGGAGGAGGAGCGAATCGAAATAGTCCCGCGCTGTCGAAAGGTCGTGGTGGACGACGATTACCGTCTTGCCCGCATCGCGCATCCCCTTGAGGAGGGTGATGATGGCGGACTCCGTCGCGGCATCGACCCCGGCGAAAGGCTCGTCCATGAGATAGACGTCGGCCTCCTGCGCCAGAGCGCGCGCCAGGAAAACCCGTTGCTGCTGGCCGCCGCTGAGGTTCCCGATCTGTCGCCTCGCGAGGCTTCCGAGTTTCACTTTCTCAAGACACTCGGCGACGATCTCCCGGTCCGCTTTTTTCGGGCGGCGAAACAGGCCCATGCTCCCGAACCGTCCCATCATGACCACGTCCCAGACGGTGACCGGAAAGTCCCAGTCCACGCTCTCCCGCTGCGGCACATAGCCGATGCGTCGCTGGCTGGTCTCCACTGGTTCGCCGAAGACCTTGACCCACCCGCCTTCGGGGCGCACGATGCCGAGCACGGCCTTGATGAAGGTGGATTTTCCCGCACCGTTCGGTCCGACGATACCGACGAGATGACCTTGGGGAAAGCGGACGTCGACACCGTAAAGGGCCGGTTTTTTGCGGTAGGCGACGGTTAAATCGTGCGCCTCAAGGGCGGGTACCGCTTCGGTTTGAGCCGCCGGTGCTGTTTCCGCTTCGCTTTCTGTCCGCAGTTCGTGCATGCTTACTTCAAGGCCTCGACCACGGCATTGACGTTGTGCTTGATCATGCCGATGTAGGTTCCGACGTCATAGCTCTCGCCATTCATTTCCTCCATCTGACCGCCTTGTCCCAGGGCATCGGAAAACAACTCGCCGCCGATCCGTACTCCGGCGTCTTGGCTCACACTTTCAATCACGGCGGGGTTGACGCTGCTTTCGACAAAGATCGCCTTCACGCCTTTATCCTTGATGAAATCGACCATCGCCACGCGTTCGGCGAGGCCTACCTCTCCCACGGTTGAAATGCCTTGCAGGCCGAGAACCTGTAAACCGTAGGCCTCCCCGAAGTAGCCGAAGGCGTCGTGACTCGTGATCAGGATGCGCTGGGCCTCCGGAATTTCGGAAATACGGCCCTTCACCCAGACATCAAGTTCCTTCAGTTCGGCCACGGCCTCTTGCGTGCGGATCCGATAGACCTCGGCGTTGTCCTTGTCCGTTGTCGCCAGGGCCTCTCCCACCACTTCGAGGGACTGGATCCAGAGTTCGACGTCTCCCCAAACGTGCGGATCCGCATGGCTGGATTCGACATCCTGAAGCAGCTCCCTTTCGGGGATCGCTTCGGCGACGGCATAAGACTTTTTCCCGAGCGCCTGCAGGGCCTTCTCCATCTGACCTTCCAGAAAATGCCCGTTGTATAAAACGAGATCGGCTTCCCTGAGGGCGATCCCGTCTTTCGGCGTCGGCTCGTAGAGATGGGGATCCACGCCCGGCTTCATCAGGGGGTTGAGACGGATATGCTCACCTCCGATTCGGGCCGCCGCATCCGCGACCATGGTGGTCGTTGCCACGACATAGAGGCGGTCATCGCCCGTTGAATCCGCGTCTTTCCCGTCGCGAACACCACATCCGGTCAGGACAACGCAACCGAAGAGGGTGGCGAGAACGAGGGAGGCAAGTTGGCCAGGGTTGGATCGCTGATTCATCATTCGAAAAAGGCCACAGGTCAAAGATTGGGTCAAGCGCTAAAATTAGCCATGCCTAATTTTATTATGCTGTCATGATTTTTTTATTTGTTCAAACACCGCTTCCATGCGATACATCGACATGCCCGCGACGCCCCCGCTGACCGCCTCCCGCGCCCGCGAGGACTATCTTGAGCAGATTCACAAACTGATCGAGGGGAAAGGGTATGCGCGGGTGGTTGATCTTGCGCAGAACCTGGGCATCGCGCAGGCGAGCGTGACGAACATGATCCAGCGTCTCGATGCCGACGGTCTGGTCGACTATGAGAAGTATCGCGGGGTGGTCTTGACCGAGGCGGGGCTCGATATTGCGAGGGCCATCACGGACCGTCATGAGACCCTCACCCGGTTCCTCGAACTCTTTGGTCTCGATGACGAGACAATCTACGACGATGTCGAAGGGATGGAGCACCACATCAGCGAGTCCACGCTCGAAGCGTTTCGCGCCCTGCAGGAGGAATTGGCGCGTCAGCCCGCGATGCTCGGGCGGATTCGCAGCCGAATGACGGCTCGTTCCAAAAAAAGGGGCTGATTGTAATTCCCTCGTTACCAAGGATCCGCTAGCCTCGGCGGATCATGAAAGCGCTAACTGCACTGATCGGGTTGGGGTTGATCGCATCGCTTGCGTTCAACGTGTATCAATTCAACAAACTCTCGAAATTGGAGGACGCGCAGGCGGCTGCGGTCGCCGAGGCGGAGGAGGTTCTCAAGGATGAAGTGGCGGCGACCGCGGAGGAACTGGCCGCCTCGAAGAACCGGGTGAAAACGCTCGCTGACCGTGTGAATGCTCTCGAGACGGAAGTGGCGGAGAAGACGGCGGAGGCGGGAAAGAAGAACAACAACCCCATGGAGGCGATCGGCGAGATGTTCGAGAACGAGGACATGCGCAAGATGATCCGCGCGCAGATGCAAGGCCAGGTGGACATGATGTTCGGGGACCTCTACGACGAGTTTCAGCTGGAGGGCGAGGACCTCGAGATGTTCAAGGAATTGCTGATCGAGCAACAGATGACGGTGGCCCAACTCGGGATGAGAATGATGAAGGCGAAGGGAAACAAGGAGGAGGCAACGGCGCTCCGGGAGCAAATCGTCGAGTATCAGGACGCCTACAAGGAAAAGATCCGCGAGTTCCTCAACAGCGAGGAGGATTATGAGAAATACGAGTTCTACACGAAGACACAGGCGGAGCGCATGGAACTCGATTCACTCAGCCAGTCCGCCAACAAGGCGGGGCACCCCCTTTCTGCCGAGCAGGAATCCGCCTTGGTGACCATGATGCATGAGGAACGGAAGAATTTCGACTTCGACCACAATTTCGAGGAGGGCGATCCCGAGTTTGAGATGAACCAATTGAATTCTAAGAACCTTGAAAGGCACTTTGAGCAGATGGCTGCGATGCAGGAGGGCATTCTTCAGAAGGCCGGGGAGATCCTCAGCCCGGAACAGCTCCCACTTTTCGAGACCAACCAGGGAAGCTTCCGTGAAATGCTCAAGATGCAGATGAACATGGCCTCGCAGATGATGGGTGGCGCAGAGTAGCCGGAGACTTCATCCGTCATCGCGCTGGCACGCGCGGAGGACACGGAGGGAAAAGTCGCGGATGTCGGGATCCGCGGAAGCACGGGGCCCGGCCACGTTCAAGAGGCGAGGTTGTTGGTCGTCGAGAAGCCACCGCTGAAGGGTCCCGGCGAATTCCGCATCACAGCTGCTCTCGGCTTTATCGAAAACCAGAAGCGGCCGCCGGAGAATCGTGGCGAACCAACGGGTCAGTTTGGTGCCCGGACACTCGACCTCTGCATTCGAGAAGATGAGGGTCGCGTCTGTGTCGAGGACGTTGAGTCGGCTGCGGACGGCGGGATCCGCAGACTCTGTTTCGCGAAGCTGGAACTTGGGAGAGATCGAGCCGTCCTCGGCGGCCCGCCCGTGCGGACACCACCCACCGTGGGGGATGTCCGCTTCGAGGGCGAACTCAAGGGCAGCCCGGTCGACACCGGTTTGGCCGCCCGAAAAAATGGTGACCTTCTCGAAGGCGTTACGACCGACCGTCACTTACTTGAGCACGAGCAGACGCACGCTGCCGTCAAAGCTGCGGACGCGCACGAGAAGGCCGCGATCGTCGGCCTCTCCTTTTGCGCGCTCGGTGTCGGCGATCGAGGCGACCGTTTCACGCTCGATTTCAAAAATGACGTCGCCAACACGCAGGCGACGATTCGACTCCGGGGAAGATGCCTCGACGGCCGTCACGACCACGCCCGTAGTCTGGGGATCGACGCGGAAGGCGGCGCGGGTGCGCGGGGTGAGGTCTTCCACGGTGACTCCCTCCACGAGCTCCGTGCTTGAGCGATTGGCCATGGAGGGCTGGCCTTGGCGCCAGCGTTCGGGGAGGCGCGTGAGACGCTCGCGGTTGGCTCCGTCGAGAACGGCCGTGAGTAGTCTTTCCTTCCCGTCGCGGATGACGGTGAATTTGACCTCCGTGCCGGAGCGCTTCGTGCCGATATCCACCTTGAGCGTTTCGGAGTTTCTGACCGCTTCGCCGTTGATTGCGACGATCAGATCCTCGGAGCGAAGTCCGGCTCTGTCAGCGGGGGAGCCTTCCTCGACGCGGGCGACGACGACGCCTCGGTCTTCTTCCCGTCCGAAGTAGTCGGCCAGTTCGGGAGTCACGTCCTGCATTAGAATACCCAGGTATCCGCGCTCGACTTCGCCGCCGTCCATGAGCTGCGATGCCACGTCGACGGCGAGATTGACGGGAATGGCGAATCCAATTCCGTTATTGCCGCCGGAGGCGGAAAAAATCGCGGTATTGATTCCGATGAGGCGCCCGTCCGCATCGACAAGCGCTCCTCCGGAGTTGCCGCGGTTGATCGATGCGTCGGTTTGAATGAAGTTCCCGTAGTCGACAAGGCCGACGTTCTTCCTCCCCACCGCACTGACAATCCCCATGGAGACAGTGCTGTCGAGCCCGAACGGGCTGCCGAAGGCGAGGGCGACGTCACCGGCGCGAACCAGGTCGCTGTCGCCGACCGTGATGGGATCGAACTCCCGTTCAGCCACGATCCTGATGATGGCGACGTCGGTGGACTTGTCGCTCCCGATGAGCTTGGCCTCGTAAGACTTGTCGTGACCGGAATGGTAGACACGGATTTCGTCGACCTCGGCGGCGACGTGATGGTTGGTCAGGACAAATCCGTCCTTGGAAATGATGACACCCGATCCCACGCCTGACTGCTTCGGAGCATTGCGCGGGTCATAGTCGGGGAGGCCGTAGAAATAGCGGAGGTTGCGTGGAAGTCCGCGGTAGGGGTCGGCGATGGCCTTGGTCGTGTAGACGCTGACGACGGCGGGGCTCACACGTTCGACGATGCCGGCGTAGCTTTTCGCAATGCCGCCTTCGCGTTCGACGGGCTTGCGGTCCATTTTCAGGTGTGACTCTAGGTTGTTTCCGGCGGAGACCGGTTCATTGCCGGTGAGAATCAAGGGAACGAGGATGGCGGTGGCGGCGACGCCGGCCGCGCCGGCAGCAAGGATTTTCTGTTTCTTCTTCATAGCGTGGGTCGACAGATGTCTACTGATTGGTTTTCCTGGAAAGCGGCAGCGTGCCGGTCTTTTGTCTATGGACGCAGCGCGGCTGTCGCTATTCAGCGAAAACGGAAATTCTTCGAGGTGGGTGACCGTGCCCGTTCGGCGTGGGTGTCTTTCTGGGCCAAGTCCGCGGCCTCACGGGGGCGATCTCCTTTAATCCTCCGCCGTGAGGACCAGGGGTTCCCTCTCTTCGTTCTGCAGGAGACTGCTCACGGTGCTGATGAGTTTCGGCAGTGAGTAAGGCTTTTGCAGGAAGGACACCGGACGCTGTTTCAATATTTCGAGGACGGCGTGCTTGTCGGTGTAACCGCTGCTCAGGAGCGTCCGGATGTGGGGATGGGAGTTCAGGACTTCGTCAAGAAGCTGCAGACCGTTGCCGTCGGGCAGGACGGCGTCGGAGAACACCATGTCGAAGTTTCCGCCCTCGGCATGGAAGACGCTGCGGGCTTCGCGGAGATTCATGGCTGTGAGGACATTGTACCCGTTCTTGCGAAGCGCCTCGGAGACGAACCTCGAGACCCCGGCCTCGTCTTCGACGAGGAGAATGCGCTCACCCTCTCCCCGGCGCAGGTCGCGGGCGGAGGTGGAGCGGGTGGGTGCGGTCAGGGCCATGGAATTCTGCTGGTCCGGCTCCGGCGCCACGGACTCGGCGGTGGCGGGCAGGAAAACGGTGAAAACGGATCCGTTGCCGATCACGCTGTCGACGACGACGCCGCCGTTGTGCTGCTCAAGGATGCCATAGACAACGGAAAGTCCGAGACCGGTTCCGTCGAGACCCTTTGTCGTGTAGAACGGATCGAAGATGCTTTGCATCAATTCCTGGTCCATGCCGCAGCCGGTGTCGGCCACTTCGATGTAGACGTAGTTACCGCGCGGGTTGTCCTCCGAAATGAGGCTGAGCCGGGCGTTGTCCGCCTCGATGTTCCCCGTCCGCACGGTGATTCCGCCTCCTTGAGGCATGGCGTCCCGAGCGTTGACGACGAGATTGAGCAGGACCTGTTCGATTTGACCGCGGTCGGCACGGACGGTGCGCAGCGAGTCGTCGAGTTGGATCTGGAAATTGACATCCTCCCCGATCAAGCGCGTGAGCATGTTCTCCATCGAGGTGATGGCCTCGTTCAGGTTGAAGACAGTCTTGGCGATGACTTGCTTCTTCGAGAAGGCGAGAAGCTGTCGGGTGAGAGAGGCTGCACGTTCCGCGGCTTTGCGGATTTCCTCAAGGTCGTGGTTACGTGGGTCGTTCTCCTCCATCGTTGTGAGGAGCATGTCCGTGTAACCGATGATGGGGAGGAGCATGTTGTTGAAGTCGTGGGCAATGCCACCGGAGAGCTTTCCGACTGCTTCCATCTTTTGCGACTGCGCAAGCTGCTCCTGAAGGTTCTCTTTTTCGGATTCCGAGTGCATGCGGTTCATGGCGTTGAGAACCACGTCGGAGCACATTTGGAGGCAGGTGATGTCTTCCCTTACCCACGGGCGTGCGGGGCTGAGGACATGTAATCCGAGGCATCCCGCGACGCGACCACCCTCCTTGATGGGCACGGCGAGAATGGTCTTCAAGCCGTGTTTCAGGAGAAGCTCGCGTTCGTTCAATGCTTCGGGAGGTAGCTTCTCCGGGCTCTCGATGTAGAGGACTTCGGAGGCGTTGAGTTGGTACTTCACCCACGGGTAACTCGCCGTGTGCAGCTCCCTGAAGGTCTGGCGCATGAGGCGTTGCGCGCTGTCTTCCCGGCAGAGAAGGGAGGTCAATGATAGGGCTTTCCCGTCTTCGGTGCACTCGAAGGCAAAGGCGCTGTCCGCGCTGAAGAAGTCCGCGAGATGGGCGAGGGCCTTGTCGAGGGCCACCCCCATGGCGGCCGGCTTGTGGGTCAGGAACTCCCCGGAAATCCGGCTGACGAGGTCCTGCATGTTCGCCCGGTACTCGAGAGCCTTCTCGGTCTTGCGGCGGGTCGAAACCTCGCCGCGCAGCTGTTCGTTGCGTTGCTGGATTTCTCCCGTGCGCTGCCGGACGAGATCCTCAAGCCGGTGGCGGTGTTCGCGCAGTTCCTTCTCCGCGGCCACCTTGTAGAGGGCGATCTCCACCGTTGCCCGCAGACTTGCTTCCTCAAAGGGCTTCACGATGTACCCGGCAGGGTTGGTGAACTTCGCCCGGTCAAGCATCTCCGGGTCCGAGTAGGCAGTGAGGAAGACACACGAGGTGTCAAGTTCCTCGCGGATGATGCCGGCGGCTTGAATTCCATCCATGTCGCCCTGGAGGACGACATCCATCATGATGAGGTCGGGGCGAAGATCGCGTGCTTTCTGGATGGCTTCGGGCCCGCTGAGGGCGGTTTCGACAACGAGGCAGTCCATGTTCTCCAGGCACTCGCTCACGTCCTGTGCGACGATTCGCTCGTCGTCGACGACGAGAACGCGGGCGCGGTGATTGGCAATGGAAGCGGCGTTGTCCATGGATTTTAGAGAATGTTAGAATCGGTTCTTGTACTGGCTTTCCTGAAAGGTGATTTCGGTGCGAGTGCCTTCCCTGCCATTGATGGAGTACTCGCCGTGGAGCTGGTCGGTAAGCATGGTCACGAGTCTCATCCCCAAGGACTTGCACTGGGTGACGTCGAAGTTTTCGGGGAGTCCGATGCCGTCGTCCCAAACGAGCAGGCTGTAGACGCCTGCATCCGTCTTGTTCACGCTGACGATGATGTTCCCGGGACGGTCGCGGTTTGGAAAGGCATACTTGAGAGAATTGGAGACAAGCTCGGTCACGATCAAACCGCAGGGCAGGGCCGTATCGAGGCCCAGGGTCACGTTGTTGGCGTTGAGTTGAAGATTGACGGGTTGGGGGCGGCCGGTGCTCATGCGCATGATTTCATTCGTGAGCGAGCGCAGATAGTCCTGAAGGTTGATGCGGGAGATGCTCTCGGACTTGTAAAGCTTCTCGTGGAGGAGACCCATGGAGCGAATGCGGGATTCCGATTCGGTGAGAACCGTGCGCATTTCGTCGTTGTCAGCACGTCGGGCCTGGAGTCGGAAGAGGCTCGAAAGGATCTGCATGTTGTTCTTCACACGGTGGTGAATCTCGCGGAGGAGGATTTCCTTTTCCCGGAGAGAGGCTGTTTGCTGGATCGAGTCCTTCAGCTTGCTCTGCGAATGCATGAGCGTGTGGACCATCTTGTTGATGGACTCCGCAAGGTCGCCGATTTCGTCCTGGCTCTTGATCTCAACACGTTGGTCGAGGGCGCCTGCCGCGACCTCGTGGGCGTAGCGGCGAAGGGCGGCGACGGGCCGGGTGATCTGCCGGGCAAAAACGAAGGCGATGAGGGATCCGATGGAGAAGATGATGACGGCGACGATTCCGGTCAGGCTGTAGACGGCGTTGATGCTCTTGTGGTAGTTCTCGAGGGAAAGGCCGATGTGGATCCAGCCCCAATCGATACCGCTCGCGTCGGCGCGACGGGTCAGGGTGAGGGCTTGTTCCGCCGCGAAGGGTGTGGATTTCATTTCGCTCACCGGTTCTCCCCCACTCTTCGGGTTCCATTCGTCGCCCAGTTGCGCGGCATGCCAGCCTTGCGCCGTGTTGACAAGGGAGAAGCCGTCCTCGCGCCGTGTGATGACGGCGTAGAGCATGTCGGGGCGTTCGCTAACGAAGCGCAGGCTGTCCTTCACGACGTCCGTGTAGTCATTGCGGGAGAAGGAATCGGAAACGGTCTGGTCGAGGTAGGAGGCGAGACCGGTAGCCGTGGTTTCCAGATCATTGCGAATCGTGTGCTTCTGGTAGAGCACCATGACGAGGGCAAAGGTGCCGATGGTAAGGGCGGCCACGAAGGTGGTGATCAGCATGAAACGCCGAAGAATTCCCGGACGTGTTCGGGAGGAAGTCGAAGAATTGATGGCGAGAGAAGCATTCATTCGTTCTCATCAATCGCCGGCGGCGTCTGGTTCCCCGGCGACCGAATTGCGGGAGCCGGCTTCGTTTTCGTGCACGAGCTTCCCGTGGTCACGGAGGATCTCGAGGAGGGCGACCGAGTCTTCCTCTTTGTATTCATGGAATTCCTCAATGAGGATGGGAAGGAAGGGGTGGTCCTTGATCTGGAGCTGGGCGTTGAGGGTCCGGTTGATCAGGTTGCGCCGAATCGAGGTTGGCGTCTGGATGGGAAAAACGAGGAACCTTGACGGGAGTGGCGGTGACTCGGCGAGGATGGCGAGGTCGAGGGCGAGGAGCGAGTTGAGCTTCACGTTGGCCTGGAAGTCCTCGCGGGTGACAAGAGCCGCGTCCGATTGGCCGAAGTAGGTGCGCACGATCGCGTCGAAGGCGGACTCGGCTTTGGAGACCCGGGGACCGACCACCATCCCGGAATTGGAAATGGACTGTTCGAGCCACATGAGGGGGAGGTGGCTGAAGCGTGAGCCAACGGCGTCAAGCGTGGCGCCGTCGAGGTCTTCGATGCTCCGGATGGGCCCGTCCTTGCGCCCGAGGACGATGAATCGGAAGTTTCCCCCGCGGTCCTTCCCCACGGCGCATCCTATTTCAAGTCGAACGGATTCAAGAAGCTCAAGGAGCGAATGCGAGTAGATGACGGCTGCTTCCACGCGCACGGTTTGAAGGGCCTTTTCGAGGTTGTCGTTGCGGTCGAATACGACTGCTTCGACCTCGGGTGTTTGTCCGAGGGAGTTCATTTCCTCCTGCCAGCGGTCGAGAGCACCTTCGAACCGGGCCCGGATGGACTGGTCATCCTCGATGAGTTGGAACCCAATCCTGACGACACCCTCTTCCTTCGGGGAAGCCCCAAGCGGAAGAACGCAAAGTGCCGCCATCGTGAGGGTGGCGGCAAGTGCGGGGATTCCCCTCGTCCATGCGGGAAAGCTGGATTCCGCGTTGGTCATTGTTCAATCGCTGCGGCGGCTGGAGATCTTGCCCAGGAGCCCGTTCTCAGGACGAACGCCACGGGATGCCTTGGTTTGGGATTCGAATCGGTGCTGGATACGCGCCACCATTTGCAGCACATGCGCCTGCTCCATGCGCTCCTCGGAAGCCTGGATAATGGTGAGGCTCTTCTCGAAGGAGCCCCAGTTGAGAATCTCAAGGACGATGTTGCGGCTTCCCCAGGTCTCAGAGTCTTTTTCAGAGGGAAGAGCGAGTTCGACGCTATTCGATCCGACAAGCTCTGCGGAGAAGTCGTCGATCACATACTCCTGCTGAGCGGGATCACCGACGAGACGAAAGCGGGTGCCCACGGGAAACTTGGACCAGTCTGCGGACGCGCTGCGGACGATTCCGGTCTGTACACCGGAACCCAGCGCCGTGCGTTCAGGGTCGTTGGTGTGCATCTCGTTCACTTGAAAACGAGCGGTTGAGGCCACGGTGACGAAGCGCTCGTGTACGTTCACCGGCATGCGGGGAAGGGCGGCGGTCTCCTGCTCTTCTGCGCGAGTGATGGCTCCGGCGATGGTGAAGTTGCCGCGGGATGTGATGATTCCTTCGACGGCGGGATCTTCAGAATCTGAATCGGCAGGCTCCATCGCCGGTGTTGACTCTGGACCGGGCTCGTCAAGTTCGTTGACGGGAAGCGCCGCCGTCTCCGCAGCGATGGGAGCAATCGCGCCGAAGGCGAGTTCCGCGATGCTGGCCGAAGAGGAAACGACATCTTGAGCTGGCGTGGCGACAAGGTCGTCCTCAAGTTCGCTCCCTTCGGAAATTTCTTCGGTTGCATCTGTCTTTCCTCGCGATTCTTGAAGGACGGACGCGGCATAGGCAAGGAGGTCGCCGTGGGCCAGGAGCGATTCATCGCCTGGCTGTTCTTCCGCGCGCTCGATCAAGGTGACGAACTCGTCGGCAGGCATGTCCCACGGGGAATACGGCTCGCCGTCATAGGCGGGGCCCGCGACGAGGAGCGCTTCCGGAAGTTCCGATGTATGGACTTTCATTTCGGGGACCGCGGCCTCCATCGGGGCAAGGGCTTCCAAATTTGCTGGAGAAAGGCTCTCGGGCGCGTCCGAGTCCGCCAAGCGGGGAAGCGAACAACTCGATAACGCCAAAACGGCGATCGACGTGGCCGCGAGGACTCCGTGGTTGCGAACAATGTGAATATTCATCTCTTTTTCAATGAGTTACAGGCGGTGTGGACGCCTATTGTTAATATTTCTTAATATTATGAAAAATAGAAACTCCAAGGAATCTAATCTAATTGAAGTAAAAAACAACAATAATTATAATTTCTGTAAAGATATCGCCACAGATGGATGCGGGAGCGACGGGGGATTGACAGGACGGGGCGAGAGCGTATCGCTGGCGTCATGGCAGAAGTTCCCTCGACGATGACACTCCAGGCAGGGGAATCGGCCCCCGACTTCTCCCTGCCGGACGGAAACGGGAAGGTTCATTCCCTGGTCGATTTCTCGGGGCGAAAGGCGCTCGTTGTCGCTTTCGTCTGCAACCATTGTCCCTTCGTGGTGCATCTGGGGAAGGCGATCGGGGAGGTGGCCTCGGAGTTGGAGGCGGACGGCGTTGGCTTCGTCGCGATCAGCTCGAATGACGTGGAGAACTACCCGCAGGATTCACCGGAGAAGATGGTGGAGTTTGCGACCGCGAACGGCTGGAACTTTCCCTACCTTTATGATGAGACGCAGGAAGTCGCGCGAGCCTACTTCGCGGCCTGCACGCCGGATTTTTACGTCTTTGACGCCGGGCTCGAATTGACCTATTGCGGCCAGTTTGACGACTCCCGACCGAGTAATGGCAAGCCCGTCAGCGGGAGTGATCTGCGGGAAGCGGTCGCACGCACGGTGCGTGGAGAGTTGCCGATCGAGCCGCAGTTGCCGAGCAGCGGATGCAACATCAAGTGGAAGGCGGGGAACGCGCCGAGCTATTTCGGCTGACGCAATCCGTCCAGCAAAAGGCGAATCTTTTCCGGAGAGAGTATCCCGGTCCACTTCCCGTCCTCCTTGAGTGAGGAGCCGACGATAACCGCATCGCAGTGCGAAGCGAAGGCGGAGATATTGTCCGCGGTCACACCAGAGCCGACGAGAACCGGAATCTCAACCGCATTGCGGACGTCGGAGAGATCGGCTTCGGCGGGCGCATGGCCGGTGGAAGCGCCCGTGACGATGACCCCATCAGCGAGGAAGAACTCCGCCGCCTCGGCGGTGCCCGCGAGGTCGATATCCGCCGTGAGCGTGTGTGAACTGTGCTTCTTCTTGATGTCGGCGAGGACCGCGACCTTCTCCGCGCCGATCTCGCGGCGATACCGCAAAAGCGTTCCGGCCTCGCTTTCGATCAACCCCTCGTCTGCGACGTGTGCGAAAACAAATCCCTCCGCCCGGATGAAATCGAGACCGGCCGCGTAGGCGATGGCGAGGGCTTCGCGATTGGCAGCGGCGAGCACCTGGACACCGCAAGGGCCGTCGAACTCCTGTTTCACGGCGATGGCCGCCAACGTCATCGCCGAGATGATTTCCGGCCCGACGGCTCCCTTGAGGTAGGGCCGGTCATGCATGTTTTCGATCATGACGGCATCGACACCCGCTTCCCGGTAGATGGCCGCTTCAGTTTCAACATGTTCAACGAGATTCGCGATTCCAGAGCCGTTCGCGGAAGGCGTGCCTGGAAGGGGGGGAAGATGGATCATGCCGATGACCCGGCACGACCGCGACTTTTCGGTGGGTGGGTAACGCAGGAAACTCATCAAGCTATTGGAGGGCGCACTTCGGGAGCAAAATTGACGGTGTTGATTGACTTTGACCGATGATTTCGGATAAGAAAAGAACCGAAAATCTCCATCACCACATCATGTTCGAAATATTCCAAGGCAAATCCAAGGATTTCCGTTTCCGTCTCAAGGCCGGAAACGGTCAGATCATTCTCACCAGCGAAGGCTACACCTCGAAGAAGAGCTGCCTGACCGGGATTGAATCCGTGCGAAAGAACTCCCAGTCCGACGACAGGTTCAAAACGAAGGAGGGCAAGAATGGGAAGTTTCATTTCAACCTCACGGCACGGAACGGAGAGATCATCGGCAGTAGCCAGATGTACAAGACTCCGCGGACGATGCAGACGGGGATCGACTCGGTGAAGAAGAATGCTCCCGAGTCGGGAGTGAAGGATCTGACCGCGTAAGTCCCGGGAGACTAACGTGATTCCAAAGGGACGTCGATAGCCAGCGATGTGAAGTCCGGATCATCCGGGTCCCAGGATCCGGATGTGAGAACCACTTCTCCCCGCAGTCTGGCGGGGTCCTCGGGTGCGAACCTGGAACGTTCCAGCGTGAGTTCGAGGATGGAGTTTCCGGATTTCGTCACCTTCTGATCCGCGTCCGAGTGAACGACGCCATCGGCACAGAAAAAGTAGGGAGGTGACAGCGGGGTGATTGGGGGAGAGTGGTCGTCTTCTTCCGTCGCAAGCCGGAGAGTCACCATGTTTTCCGTGAGCCAGGCAGTGCCTTTCCAGTGATCACTGGGGCGGGGGAATCCGGCCCGAATCTTGTCGAGTTCAGCCTTCACTTTTTCGTCGATGGAAGGGTTCGCCGCGGTTTTCAGGGTGATTTCAGCCTCCGTGGTGCTGGGCACGCACTGTTTGGCGCACATCATCCAGGTGATCCTGGTCTTCAATGTCACGTCCGGGCCCACGGGGAGGCTGTCGGGAGCGGAGATCTCGGTCAGGAGGATCGCCTCTCCCTCGTATCCGTAGACCGTGTAGACAGCCATCTTCGTCGTTTGGGGCTGTTGCCATTGAATGGGGCTGGCTTCGAAACCATCGGGAAGATCCCAGTCGAGTTGTGTCGGGATGCCGGCGATGCCAGGCTGCTTCCAGTAGGTGTGCCAACCCTCGTCGTGGAGGATGCGAAGCCCGATCGTGAATGTGGTGCCTGGCGCAATGGAAGGGGTTTCGCTCAGGAGCTCATACCGCACGTGTTGATCCCGCTGCAGATCCGCCCATGCTGAACAAAAGGAGAGTAGAAGGAGTCCGAGAATGGAAGTCGTTTTCTTCATGAGTTCAAAAATCCGCGTGGCCGGGCGTGCGCGGGAAGGGAATGACATCGCGGATGTTGGCGACCCCGGTGACAAACATGAGGAGGCGCTCGAAACCGAGTCCGAAGCCCGCGTGCGGGACGGTGCCGTAGCGTCGCAGGTCGACATACCAGCCGTAGTCCTTCTCGCTGAGGTCGTGGGCCCTCATGTTCTCGCGGAGGACATCAAGGCGTTCCTCGCGCTGGCTGCCGCCGATGATTTCGCCGATGCCCGGCACAAGCATGTCCATGGCGCGGACGGTCTTGTCATCGTCGTTCGTACGCATGTAGAAGGGCTTCAGGTCTTTCGGATAATCAAATACGGTCACCGGGGTCCTGAAGTGTTCCTCCGAAAGGAAGCGCTCGTGCTCGGTTTGCAGGTTGATTCCCCATTCGACCGGGTAGTCGAAGGACTCTCCGGAATCCCGGAGAATCTTGACGGCCTCGGTGTAGCTCACGCGTTGAAATGGCTTCTCGACGACAAATTTCAACCGCTCAAGCAATTGCTTGTCGACGAATTGGTTGAAGAAGCCGAGGTCGGCAGCGCAGTTCTCAAGCGCGTCATTGATGAGGAATTTCATCATTTCCTCCCCGGTCTGCATATCGCCTTCAAGGTCACAGAAGGCCATTTCCGGTTCGACCATCCAAAATTCGGCGGCGTGGCGGGCCGTGTTGGAATTCTCCGCACGAAACGTCGGGCCGAAGGTGTAGATGTTCGACAGGGCGCAGGCGAACGTTTCGCCCTCGAGTTGCCCGCTTACAGTGAGGTAGGTAGGCTTTTCAAAGAAGTCGGTCGCGCCGGTGGGGTCGGCGGTCATTTGCTTCCCATCGAGCGTGGTAACGCGGAAGAGTTCCCCCGCGCCTTCGCAATCGCTGGCCGTGATGATGGGGGTGTGGACGTAGACGAATCCACGCTCATGGAAGAACCGGTGGATGGCGTAGGCCATGCGGCTGCGGACGCGAAAGACCGCGCCGAAAAGGTTGGTCCGGGGGCGGAGGTGTCCGATCGTGCGGAGGAAGTCGACGCCGTGGCGCTTTTTCTGCAATGGGTAGTCCTCGTCCGCGGCACCCACGAGCGTGAACCTCGTCGCCTGCATTTCCCACGATTGGCCCTCTCCCTGTGAAGCAACGAGCTTTCCCTCGACCTCGACGGAGGCGCCGGTTTGTGTCTTCGCCAAGTCTTCAAAGCCGGGGATTCCGGCATCGATGACAACCTGCAGGCTGTCGAGGCAGGTCCCGTCGTTGAGGGCGAGGAAAGAGAAGCCTTTGGAATCCCGTTTCGTCCGTACCCATCCGCGGACGGTGACGTTGTCCCGCGTGGATTCCGCGGCGAGGAGCGAGGAGACTGAGAAAGGGGAAATCACATCGTCACGCTAGGAAAATTGCGTCCGATTTCCACTGCAATCTCAGCCTCGCCGGGCTTCCTTCACGCTGGTCTCCAGCGCACGGGCGAGTTCATCCCCAACTTCATCGACCACGACGTCGATGGCATAGACCTGCGTCCGGCAGTGGCTCTCGATGAGATTCCCGGGATGGGCGTCAAAGGCCCCGAGGCGATCCTTGGCCCGGTAGAAAATTGTCGGCGACTCGGTCGGTTCGAACCCGAGGGCGTCAAAGTACTCCTCAACGCGTCCATCGCCGGGGCGCGTCCCGCAGATGGCCGGCTGCGCGGTGATGATGCGGGGATGGCCCCATTCGTCGAGGGCAATACCCACGATGAACATGGAGTCGCCGAAGAGCCAGTTCGAAAGCGTAAGCCGATGGAAATACTCGCGGATATTCCCCTCGCGAAGGCGGATCGAATTGTGGCCGGCCTCGGGAAAACGTCCGAAGGCCTCGGAGTGTGTCGTCTTGATGACGTGCTGGCTCGTTTCGTGGAACCAGATGTGGTGTTCCTTGCCGCCGAACTTCGCCGGATTCAGCCACTTGTCGGCGTCGAGGATTCTTTGAGTGGCGCGGGCCCAGTCGATGAGCAACTGGCACTGGTCGTGATAGGTAAATCGTCGCCGAGCTGCGCCTTGACCTGATCCCAGAAATTCTTCGATTTCATGTGCGGCTGTTTGCGGCGCAATTCCAGGAGTTGTTTCGGGTCGGTTTCCATTGTTCACGGCAGGACTTGGGAAAGAAGCATTGCCTCGGTCGACGGGCAAGGAATTCAATCAAGAGGCCAATCGTTCGAGGAATCCGCCGATCCAGTTGCGGCGCAGCGAGCGCCACGCCAATTGCACCAAAAGGGACTTCACTTCCGGACGGGAAACCTTCACTCCTTTTTCGAGAACGGCCCAGTTCGCGCCCTCCAGCGCGGTCGAAGTCTTCAAAGCGAGGGCGAGCGGCAGCGCGGCGGCGAAGCGGAGGCGCAGATTGTTGGTCGCTTCGACATAGCGCTTGCCGGCCTCAAGGCGTTGGCGTGCAGTTTGAAGCGTGGTCTCAAGGAAGGGCTGAAAGGCGGGACCGTCCAATTTCGTGACGGTATCGCCGACGGGGAGATAGCAGCGCCCCGTGGACAGGTCCTTCGGACAGTCGCGAATGATGTTGATGAGTTGCAGGCCCTTTCCAAACTCAATGGCGAGCCCGAGCATTTCCTGTTGGTCCCGGGAATAGGGGCGATCGAGGAGCAACTGGCAAATCGCGGTCCAGAATTCGCCGACCGAGCCGGCCACAAGATAAGTGTATTCGTCCAATTCCGCAGCGGAGGAAAGCGCTTGCGGTTTCTGCGTAGGCACCTCGAACCGTTCCAGATCGAGCCGTTGTCCCTCGAAGATCAGGCGAAGTACTTCGCGGACAAGCTTTTGGGTGCCGTCGTCGAGGAGGGATAACCAATCGTGGCAATCGCGGAGCCGGTGCATGAGAGCGGTTTCTCCCGCATGGTCGTGTCGGGTGCCGAGCATCGCCGCGGCTTCTTCAAAAAAGCGGCCATCCGCATTGCCGTTGACGACCGTGCCCAGCCGATCGAGCAATTCGATGCGCGCCTTGGGGTCGGCCACGGCCTCCGATGCGTCGGCGATGGTGTCACTGGCGCGGGCGAGCAGGTAAGAAAGGCTCATGGGACCCCGTACAGGCGCAGGCAGGACACGGAGGGAAAGGTAAAACGACCGCGAGACCGACGCGAGGAGCCCGCGACCGAGTTCGCGCTCGTATCGGGCGGCTTCCGGGTGAATCGTCTGGCCCCGCATGGTCCGCCATCTTTACGTCCACATTCCCTTTTGTCATCGCATTTGCCCCTACTGCAGCTTTTTCAAGCACCAGCCCGGCGGCGTGAACATGCGGAGGTTTGTCGACGCGATCCTTGCGGAATGGCGCATGCGCCGGGAGTCGATGGAGGTCGATTGCGAGACAATCTACTTCGGCGGCGGAACACCGAGCCTGTTTTCGACCCCCGTCATGGAGCGGCTTCTCGCCGGACTCCGGAAGGAGACGGGTTTGGACCGGACGGTTGAGTGGACGATGGAAGCCAACCCGTCGACGTTTGGAAAGGAAAAGATGCAGGTGGTGCGGGACGGGGGAGTGACGCGCATGAGCCTGGGCGTGCAATCGCTGGACGCGAAAATTCTAAGTTTGTTAGGGCGTGACCACGACGCAATGGGTGCACGGGAGTCCTTTGACCTGCTTCGAGAACTGGAGTTTCCGGTAGTGAGTGTGGATCTCATGTTTTCCGTTCCCGGGCAATCCATGGACTCCTGGCGGGAAACGCTGGAAGGGGTTGCCTTCTGGCAGCCCGATCATGTCTCGGCCTACAACCTGACCTACGAGGAGGACACGCCGTTCTTCACGCAAATGGCGGAGGGCGTCCTCCTGCCTGATGAAGACCGTGACGCGGAAATGTTCAGTCAGGCCATCGATGTGCTCGGCACGGCCGGCCTCCAACAATACGAGATCTCCAACTACGCCCGGCCCGGAAAGGAATCCGTGCACAACCGTGCCTACTGGCGGGGTGAGGACTACCTCGGCCTGGGCCCGGGAGCGGTTTCAACGGTGGAAGGACGTCGATGGACCAACTTGAAGGACACGGCGGGATACATTGATTCGATGCTCTCCGGGCGGCCTCAGGACTGTCCGCGAGAGGTTGAGGAGATCGGGGACGAGGCCTTTCGTCTGGAGCGACTCGGACTGGATCTGCGCACGCGCGAGGGGTTGGAGGAGAAGTATCTGACCGCTGAGTCCCGAATAGTCGTCGACGAATTGTCCGGTGAGGGCTTCGCCCGGATGGAGAATGGACGGCTCGTTCTCACCCGCAAAGGGCTCTTCCATGTTGACTCGATTGCGGCCCGCTTGGCCTAACAATCTTACCAAAGGCGAACCGACCAGCGGCCGGATGGTTCCGGCGCCAGCTCAAGGACGGAGAGAGATTCGGCGTTGAACGCTTCGATCCGGTTGGTCGTGAGCATGAAGTGCGTGTTTTCCGGAAAAAGGCCATCGGGCGCTCCGGCATTCTTCTGCAGGTAACGGATGTGGGCTTGCAGGCCGAGGAGGCTGTTGGGATTTCCGAGCGCCCACTCGTGGCGGTAGAAGAAGCTCCGTGGGAAACCGATGACGACGCGGCTCGATCCGTCGTTGCCGAATTCGCGGCTGACCTTGATCGCCCCGCGGTCAAGCCCGAGGTTGTAGCCGTGACCGAAGACGGCCGGCCGAATGGTGTCGATCTTGATTTCCTCGCTGTCGCGCTGAAGGCCGACGCGGATGTAATCGACATAGCCAAAGGTGCGTCGGCCGGGATTGACCAGTTCGGGCGGGGCGTCAGGGACGGCAAAGGGCCGGGCATCGAAGAAAAACTCCACGCTGACCGACGGATTCGCTTCGCTGAACGCAGCTTCAACGTCCTTGCCGCTGAAGATGAAGAAGAGGCCATCACGGTCGGCGAGAGTCTGCAGGGTAGCGCTGGGGCCTTCGGCCGGAATCGCTTGCAGATCGCCCCGCGAGAGCGGCACCACCTGTCCGGCGGCGGCGATGTTCCGGGTCGCTTCGATATTTCGAACGAACTCGATCGTCCTTCCGCCCGTGGTGACCTTGAAGCGCAGTTGTGATTGCGCCCGGGTCGTTCCCGGTCGGAACGGGAGTGAAAATCGGGCGACGAGCGGTTGGCTTCCGCCGGCGTCCAGGGTGAAGTCGCCGCGAACGGTTTGCGCGTTCCAGGCGGCTTCCCAGGAACCGGAGACCGGTTCGACATTCATGTTGACGAGGTCACCCTTGACCTCGAAGGCGTCGCGAAAGCCCTCGTGACCGCCGAGCAAACCCAGATCCCAGACGGGAACGACGGGCAGGACCGGCGCCTGGATGTCATAGACCTGGATTTCGGTTGGATCGGAGATGATGGCGGGAAAGCGGAAGTAGGGTTCGCTTCCGGCAAGTGAGTAATCCTTGGTTTTTCCGGTCAGGTGAACCTGGAATTCCTCTCCCTTTCCAGGTCGAAGTTCCAACTCGGTGAGCGGATTGTCCGGGATCCAACCGCCCCACTCGCGGAAGACGACCTCGCATTTTCCCCCTTCCCCGGTCAGGTCCTTGACCTTCCCGTGGAGGGTGAGGTGGCCCTTGTCGTCAAGCACGACATGGCCGGTGAGGCGGTAGCGGGGAGTCGGGGCACCGTTGAGAAGCTGTTCGATGACGGCCCGGCCCATGATGAGGTGTCCCTGCTCACCCGGATGGAGGTCGTCCTTGATGAGTTCGTCCCCCGGATGGTCGAAGATGATGCGCTCCTCGACGTCGAGCTTGTGTTCGATCTCCTCTACCGTGCTGCCGACCGGAGCGCCGGAAACCCTTGCCGTGACCTTGCCGAAATCGACATAGAGGACGCCGAACTCCGCCGCCACCTCGCGCATGACGGAGGCAAAGGGTCGGGTCGCCCCGAAAAGGGATTGTCCGTCTTCATCGAGGTGAATGATAGAGGGCCCTAACAGAATCACATCAGTTCCCCGCGCCTTGCAGGCTTGCACGACAAGCTCGAGGGATTCGCGGTATCCCCGGAGGGTGTAACCGAGGACGGCTTCGTTGACGCCGAAATTGATGAGGACGAGGTCGGGGTCGTTGAGGAAGGCGTCGGCGGTGATCCGTGACAGCGCATGCAGGGCGACGCGGCCGTTCATTCCCATGTTCTCCATCGTGATCTCGGTTCCGCGCATGGGGGTGATCTTCTGCGGGAGGTCTCGCCAGGGTCGGATGTCGCGCACCCCGCCCGGATAAAAGAAGGTCTTCGCCAATTCCTGGAGAAAGACGCCGTGGTAGGCGTGGTGCGAACTGTTCATGAGTTCGTCGTGGCGAAGGTTTCGCGTGATGGAGTCGCCAATGGCCACCACGTGGATGGGGATTCCCCGGTCCAACTTCGGGTAGGACATGGGGAGATACCTCAGCAGACGGTCCTCTTGTTCTGGAGTGAGCTGGAAATCCTCCTGCGCAAGCCCCGAAACGGGCAAGAGGAGGGACCCAAGGAGCAAAATGGGAAGCAATCGGAGAGACATCGGCACGCCCGCCAAAGGTTCCACAGAAGCGGGTTCTCGCAATGAGTGGTCCAGCAGATTCCAAGATAAATTCCTTGTAATCAAGGGTTTAAAAGGCCTTCGCGAATCCTTCCACCATACCTTGAATCTATACTTTCCATAATTAATTGATTGAGTAAATACGGATATGCACTAACCTTTACAAAAATGAATCACTGGTATTACGCGGTTGCAGGCGAAGTAAGTGGACCGGTGGCGACGAGTCAGTTGATCGAGTTGATCCGCCAAAAGTCGCT
>JBCDLR010000002.1:0-44637 GCA_038745205.1 Verrucomicrobiota bacterium | reverse complement strand
GGTTTCAATGGATTTGTGATAGAATAAGATGGGAGAGATCGAAGAGAATCAGAAGGGAGGCTGTTTGGGGATCCTTTTTCGTCTGCTGGACGGAGGCCCCGGCGATGACAAACCTTCTCGTGTCAATGAACTCCCTTACGGAAAGCGTGACCACTTCTTAAGTGCCGCGGAAGTTTCGTTTTTTCATGTGCTCAAATCTTTGGTTACCAGCGATCAACATGTTCTCTGCAAGGTTCGTCTTGGCGATCTCTTATACGTGAAGCGGCCCAATGAGAATAGGGGTGCGCGGAACAAGATTGATCGGAAGCATGTGGACTTTGTGGTTTGTCACGCCAAGACGATGAATCCGATTCTGGTGATTGAGTTGGATGATGCGTCGCATCAACGATCAAGCCGGCGAGAGCGGGATGAGTTCGTCGACCAGGCGTTCGCGGCGGCGGGGATTCCGATTCTCCATGTGAAGGCGGCACGGAGTTATCATCCGAAGGAATTGTCGGATCAGATTCGTGACATTCTTTCCGGAAGCACGGAGAGTGGGACCGCTGAATAATGCGCTACTCACTGAGTCCCGAGTTTCAATCCTTCATCTTGGCAAAGACCGGAGGGGTGGCTTTTGAGGTTGAAGAACGGATCCAAGAACTCTGGAGCGGGTATGGGGCGTTGTTGCGGATCTCGGTGGATGGAGGTGAGGGTGATTCAACGAAAACGGTGGTCGTGAAGCATGTGCGGTTGCCGGGCCCGGGGGCGGGGTCGCGGCAGCATCCCCGTGGTTGGAACACCGATCTTTCGCATGCGCGGAAGGTGCGGTCTTATGCGGTGGAGGTGGCCTGGTATCGGGATTGGAGTGGGCGGTGTGGTGCGGGGTGTCGAGTGCCGCGGTTGTTGGGGGTGGCGGAGGAGGAGGGGGAAGTGCTGCTGGTGATGGAGGATTTGGATGCGGCGGGGTATGCGGGGCGGTTGACGCCGGAATCGGTGGAGGGGGAGCATGTCGCGGCTTGTTTGCGGTGGTTGGCGAATTTTCATGCGACGTTTATGCGGTCGGATTTGGGGAACTGCGAAAGACGCGAAAGTGGAGAAAAGGATTTTAAGAGGGGAGGCGTCGAGCAAGATGCAGGGGGCGTGGAGCTTAGAGCAGGGAGTGAGATGTGCGATGTGGGGTGGCCGGAGGGATTGTGGGAGACGGGGACGTATTGGCATTTGGCGACGCGGAGTGAGGAGTTGGCGGTGTTGGAAGGGGAGGATCCGGAATTGGCGGCGGCGGCGGGGGCGATCGATGCGGCATTGAGTGCGGTGACGTTTCGGACGCTCGTGCATGGCGATGCGAAGTTGGCGAACTTTTGTTTTTCGGTGGCGGAGGCGAGCGCCGATGACCAGAACGATGACGGCGGTGATTCGACGCAGGGTGTCTCCGGGGTCGGAGTCAGGGTCGGAGTCAGGGTCGGAGTGGCGGCGGTGGATTTTCAGTATGTGGGCGGCGGGTGCGGGATGAAGGACGTGGCGTATTTCCTCGGGAGTTGCCTCGATGAATCGGCGTGCGAGGAACAGGAGTCGGCGTGGCTCGACGTCTACTTCGCGGAATTAGCGAAAGCGTTAGGGTCGATGCAATCGGAGATCGACGCGGCTGTCGTCGAGGCCGAATGGCGCCCGCTCTTTCCCGTCGCATGGACGGACTTTCATCGCTTCCTCAAGGGCTGGAGTCCGGGGCATTGGAAGGTGAATGCCTACAGCGAGCGCCTGGCGCGGGAAGTGGTGAAGCAGGTATCAGGGAAGAGATAACAAGGATCAGAGGGAACCACGAAAGGCGCGAAAAGGGCGAAGGGATTCTTCAGATTGGTTCGACGAGGGGAGGAGTCGGGGAGGAAGGGCGAATATCGAAAAAGGAATCTTGAAGGGGGAGGAGGTGAGCCAAGAGCGTGGGGCGTCGAGGAGGGAGCGTTCTGCGTCCGGCAATTGCTACGCCTCTTTCTCGATAATGGCAGCAGCCATCTCTGAGACGATAGGCTGCACTGATCTTCGAAGCAAATCGCCTTCTGGGGCTCGTGGGGAGCAGAGAGCTTAGAGGGGGAACCACGAAAGGCGCGAAAATGGCGAAAGGGTTTCTCGTTGGGTTCGACGAGGGGAGGAGCCGGAGGTGGAAGGGCGGAAGGTCGAATGAAGAATCCTGAAGGGGGAAGTGGGAGCAGGTGTCTTGAGGCTCGCTTTCTAGTCGCCGCTTCGCATTGATGCAGCCGCGAAAAACCGTCCCCTCTACCCGCCGCTGACCCAGACATCGCTGAAGCTTTCGGAGCGGTCGTTGTAGGTGATGCGGACCCATTTGTCGACGCTCTTCCAGCCGGTGTCGAAGCGGCCGAGGTAGATTTCGTTGCGGTCGCTGCGTTGGGGGGAGGTCAGGCTGAGGTACCGGGGATGGTTGCTCCATTGGGGGTGGTAGATTTTCTGGCCCTCTTGTCCGGGGATGTTCGTGATATCAAACGTGTGGCCTTCCGGATGGTTGCCATCGAAGATCGTCAATTCGCGGTGGTCTTTCTTCAGGACAAATTTCCGGTAGCTGTTGTCCGGCGAGATTCCGGGCCAGCATCCTCTCGTGGACTCTTCCCAGTTGTCCTTTTCGAGGTTTCCCCATCCGCAGTTCGGCCAGGGAAAGCTATCGACGAAGTAAAGGCCGTCTCCGGAGATTTGGAACCAGGGAGCGCCTTCGTGGCCGGTTTCGGTTTGGGTCCAAACGTTCTCTTCAGCGTTGGGGTCGTCGAGGGGGAAACGGCGAATCGGGCAGTTTAGATGCCCTTTGCCGGACCGGTGGTAGACCCAGGAGCGACCTGACTTCGGGTCGGCCCAAACGTCCGAAGCCCAGCCTTCCGCAAGATCGCGCACCTCTCCGGAGTCCCAATCGACGTGGAGGATGCGTTGCGCGTAGCGGTCCGAGACGATGACGCCCTCGCCGTCAGGCGTGATGAGCGGTTTCGATAGTGGCAGCTCTCGTCCGATCAGGTCGCGTGGCCCCGCGCCGTCCTCGGTATCGAGACCCATCAGGCGTACACGGCTGGTATTCTTGGTGAAAATCATCCATTTCTCCGCTTCCAGCCACACGACCCTCGTCGGAGCGCCGGTCATGGCGCGAATTTCCCTCGATGGGTTGCCCTGCGCCATGGCAGCGTTGGCGCTGATGGTTTCGAGGTCGAGTGGCTCGGTAGTGAGGGGTTCGTTGTGCGAAGCGCGCACGATTTCGATGCCCGCCTGGAAGACGCCGGTGCCTTGATCTTCGTAAGCATCAATGAGGAGAGGTTCGTTGTCCTTGACCTCGGCGACGACTTCGAGAACAACGGCGCGCTTCGTGCCGCCGGCGGCTTCCTCCACGCAAAGGTTATCGATGACGAGTGTGCCGTTGACGCGGTAGTCCATGGCCCGTTCCGCCGAGCGTTGGGTATCGACGAAATGCAGTCGCACGCGATAGCGACCGTTGGGCAAAGGAATGCTGTAACGGTGACTTTGGCTGCGCACGGTTTGGTAGATGCTCGGCGGACCGGGATCGATCGCATTCGTGAAATCCGTGCCTCTCACGATTCCCGTCGGGCGGCCGGTCCCGTCGGAGTATTTTTCATCCTCCATCCACCCGTCGATTTCCGGACCTCCGCAGTTGATGCGAAGGACGACGTCTGTGTCCTCGGCCTTCGACTTCGCGATCTGATCGCAGCCCCACAATGAAAAGGCAAGAACAGGAAGCAGAACAGGAAAAAAGTGACGAGCGGCTAATTGCGAAACTGTTCTGGAGGCGGACATGAAAAACAGGCGAACGAGGAATTGATTTTCCCTCTCTGATTCGCCTCACGATATACAATGATTTCGCGGAGTGTGCACGCATGTTGCCACTTTCTGCGTTTGTGAATAAGTTTTTCGGGGAAGAGGTTCGCAAGTCACTTCCACTCAGGAGGTCGACGATAACTTCTAGCGATTCAGCCACCAGAAGCCCGCGTTGAGGTAGGTTGCGTAGGTAGTCCAAAGGAGGTAGGGGACGAGAAGCCAAGCGGCGAGAGTATGGACTTTTTTGAAAGCCACGATCGTCGCGACGATGGCGGCGAGGAGCATGAGGATGACGACGAGGGCGATGTCGGGGCGATGGAGTCCGAAGAAGAGAGGGGTCCAGGCGAGGTTGAGAATGAACTGGATGGCGAACCAGCAGAAGGCACACTGCTTGCACGACTTCTCTACCTTGGCATGCCAGACGAGGGCGAGGGCGAAGCCCATCATGGCGAAGAGGGTGGTCCAGACGGGACCAAAGACCGAGTTCGGCGGGGTCCCGGGTGGTCGTTTGAGCGCGGCATACCAGTCACCGATCGACGTCGCCGTGATGAGACCGCCGACACTTCCGAGAATCTCGATGGCGAGAATGCAGACGATGACCTTTTTCCAAAAGGGCCACGTGGAGGAACCGGTGTTGTCGGTCGTGGGAGGCTCGGGATTCATCGCAGTCCTTGGCTTGATTTCGACATTCTCTTGTCAAGCCGCATCACCAAAGCGACGCGGCGGTGAAGGAAGTGAGGGTGCAGACAAGAAGGAAGGCGGTGAAACAGCCGGTCATGATGAAGGAGTCTGATTGCGATGCGGTCGTGAGGCAAGGAATCGGGGCCTGTGCCGTGGTAGCAAAAGCGGACTAAACGCGGAAAAATGAAGGGGTTGGAAGCTTGACGACCGGGGCCGGATTCCGTAAAAGCGGCGAATAACTACAATCAGGATTTTTATGGGATCGAGGACACTTGCCATACTGATGATTGCCATGTGGGCGCCGGGAGCCTTGATGGCGGATGCCACGACGGGCACGGATTATGGCGGGATCACGTTTCCGGACGGCGCGGTTTCCTTCGCGGACGTCGTCGTCTCCTTCGACCCGGTGATCATTGGTGGTGAACCGAACCAGGGGCAAAACCCGAATGCGGCCTTGGGAATTCCTCAGGGTGCCTCCAGCACGGCGAACCATGCGACGCTCGGGGTGGGCGGATCGATCACCCTGGAATTCGTCGACAACGTCCTGACCGGCAGTGGCGACAACTGCGGTGATCTCCACATCTTCGAAGTGGGTGGCGACGTTGAGGACACCGATGTCGAAATCAGCAAGGATGGAATCGTTTGGGAGTATGTCGGGAAGGTGACGGGTTCGACCGACTCCGTCGATATCGATGCGTTTGGTTTTGGGGCGGCCGACCAGTTTCGCTTCGTGCGCCTGACCGATGACCCGCTGGAAGGGAACACGGTGGGCGGCACGGTGGGTGCGGACATCGATGCCGTGGGGGCGATCTCGAGCAGTTTGCCGCCGCTGCTGATTACGATGCATCGGCTGGAAGCGAGTGGGGTGCGGCCGAGCAGCTTGATGGCAGGGCTTGACTCTGACACACCGCCAGCGCTTCTGCCTTCAGTCGATCCCGCGGTATTGCGGACGCAGCCTATTCTTCTGGCTCCGGAAGACAGCAACAATGTGCGAGTCGCAGGATTGGTCACGGATGGAGTGACGCCGCTACTATTTCGCATCCAAGCTGAGAGCGCGACGCCGGTGAACGTGAGTTGGGCGTCGACAGAACTGCGCGGCTCCGTGACAGGCGGCGTCGAGAACAAGATGTTTCAACTTCAGAACGGCCTCTGGGTGGCGGCCACGGGAGCGCTCACGCTGGAGACCGGCAGCGAGGCGGGGGTGGTGGAAGGCTTCCTGTATCTTCAGGCTTTGGATACCTCCGATGTGCAATTTACCAGCGACTCCGAAGTCGATGTGACCCTCACGGCGGACACGACCGGTGGAGATGTCGGGAACCTGGACTTCAAGTTGCGGCCGCCCCCGGTGGTGTTGCTTCCCGATCTCTGGGCAGGGGAGTGGTCGCAGACTGTGATGAATGAATTGGAAATGATCCGACCGGCAGGATTCGTCGAGATTGGGCGGTCATCCGAGTTCTCCGCACTCGGAAAAAATAATGACAGATTCAAGAACACATGGGCGATCACGCGGCATGACATCGTGGTGCACGGACGCAACGCGCTTCGGGCTCGAATGGAGAGCGAGGCGTCAGGCTCCGGCATTTCGGGTTATCGAAACGCGGAAAACTTCTATCGAGGGTATTGGCGTCGGATTGTCTCCGTAGGGGCTCCCCACAATGGAAGCCTGCTTTCGACGTACATCCGGTCATTGAATTCCTTTCGTGAACTGCCCCGACTCTTCAGCGGCTCAAGCAACTTCAGTGTTGTTGCCAACGCGATGAATGGGTTCTTCAATCTCGAGCCTCGTGAAGCGACACTGCAGAATCTCCGTTTTCCCCATGATCCGGCGGCTCGATTCGCGTTCATTGGGACCACCATCGGCGATACGGACGCGTTGTACAAAGGCCTCGGCTTGAGAGGAACGAGGCTGAGCCGGGTTCTCCCGGCGGGTTCCGATGGTTTAGTCGATTTAAACAGCATGCTTGTCGGGGGAGGGCAGGAGGTGGCGGGAGATATCGCCCATTTCGATTTGGGTGGGCCTCCCAGCCAGTCCGTCCAGCTGGAGTCGCCGGCGGTGGCCGTGGTGATTCGAAACACCATTGATGATGCATCCAAGTTTCAACGTTTTATCGTGCCTCCACTCCCGACAGAATTGGAGTTGGAGCGCATTCGCCAGGAGGCTGTCGACTCGGTGGCCAGCGAGGTGGCGACGGTCATCGATATCCTTGGTAATTCGCCGATACAATTGCTCACCACTGGTGGATTACATACCTTCGACTACGAACTCATTCCGCCGTTGGCAGCGCCGGTCACCGGGGAAGTGAATTGGTTTGCGGAGATCTATGCGCCGGATGGAATCACAACAGATGGGGTGAGCCTGATCGTCAATCCAAGCGATGCGAAAAAGGTGACGGTGAATGTGTCAGGAACGGTGGTCGGGGATGTCGTCCTTCATTGCGCCTATGAAACCTCTGGTGACAAAACCGGATGGGCGGAGCCGCTCTTGGTGACAACCTGTCTGGCCCCGGGAGAAACGTTGAGCAGCATTGAGTTGCAGCCGACAACGATCGACCTTGCGGTGAGGGAAGTGGTCCGCCCCGACGTTGTCGCGACCTACAGCGGGGGTTCGAACTTCACGAAGTTCATCCCGGCGGCCGACCTCACGGTGGCCGCCAATAGTTCGGTGCTCGACGTGACCAATCCGCTTGCGTGGGAAGCGGTGGGGGTTGGCGACGTTGACGTGACGGTGACTTACATGGGTCTGAGTGCGACAAGCGAAGTGCGGGTCGGCGACTTCTTTTCGCCGGAGACGTTGATCGAATGGAAGGCAAAAGTGCTCAACCCGGCGCAGTTCGCGGACCCTGAAGAGGGGGACCCGGAGAGTGATACGGACTTTGACCAACTGAACCTTGCCATGGAGTATGTCACGGCGGGACTTCCGCGTGTTGCGGAGCCGGGCCACCGTCCGCGGGTGGAGAGGATGGAAGTGAACGGGACGGAGCAACCGGTCCTGGTCGTTCGCGTCTCGAGCACGCTCAGCGGAGTGACGGCGGAGATCCAGGAGATGAGCACCTCGGGTGGCGGCTGGCAGACGTGGTTCACCTTGAATGGCGCGCCTTCGTTGAGCGACCCGAAGTTGATCGACTACTCCGACGGCGGCTCCTACTACGAATTGTTCGTCGATGTCTCGGCCAACCCGGCGGCCTATTACCGCCTGGTGGCGAACGGCGACTTTGGCTTTGTCGGCCTGCAGGCGGTGAGCGGCTGCACGGAGTTGATCTTCACCGGGTCAGGGAACCCCGTCTCGTTGGCCTACGGCGACCGCGTGACGGGCACGACCGTCGGGGGCTTCACTTACGGGGGAACGACGACCTTCACGCCGAACGTTGTTACCAACTATCCCGAACCGCGCCCGAGGCCCTGGGTGAGCGGGTATGGAGACCTCACGAATGTCCTTTACAGCCTCGAGGGCGAGATTCGCATTCAATTGAAGGCGGATCCGGGATACGTGATCGTGCTGGAGCACTTGGATCTCGCGGCGTTCACGGGATCATTCGGTTCCGATCCGACAATCGATTCTCTCGAGGTCGTTGACGGCGCGGGGAATGTTCTGTTTTCCCAGGCCAACATTGTCGTCTCGCGGACGACGCGCACGAGTCTTGATTTCACGGCGAGTCCGTTGATCGGGGAGGAGTTGGAGATTCGGACGGATTCGACCAATCTCGGGACGGGTCTGCGCGACGAGATCGCTCTCGACAACGTTCGCTTCTGCCAGGCGTTCCGAGGTGGGTACGGGAATGCGACGGAGTTGGTTTTCGAACAGGCGGGTGCCGGTTTTGGGACGGCGGTCGATCCGGCGTATGGGAATCGGGTTTCTGCGGCGGTTGAAGGGAATTTCTCTTACCTCGGGGCGGGGCAATTCACGCCCGGAGTGGAGATCGAGTACGGCCCGTCGGCGGCGGCTCCCCGGCTTTGGCCGAGAGACTTTGGCGACTTGAACGACGTCGTCTATGACGGCAATGGCAACTTCAACGGCATTCTCGAGATCACGTTCAGGGCCGATGCCGGCAAGCAAGTCCGCCTCTTCCGTTTCGACATGGCGGCGACGAGTGTTTTTGCCGAAGACCCGGCGATCGATGAGGTGTCCGTGCGGGATGGATCGGGTTTTGCGGTCTTCGACGCGACCGATGTCGTCATCTCGAAGGAGGCTTCCACGCGCTTCGACTTCACCTCGTCGCCGATCCAGGGATCGACGATCACCATTCGTTTCGACGCGAGCAATCTCGCCAACCTTGCGGACGAGATCGGCATTGATAACATTCTCATCGGCGAACTCTAGGGAGCCTGTCGCTGCTACTCCGGTGCAGCGTAGTCGTAGTGCAGTTGATAGAACTCGCGCGTGGCGAGCGGAACCGGAAAGGTGAAGGCAGCGGTCTCGCCATCGCCGATGACGGGAGCGAGGCCGCCAATGAGGGAAGTGCTGGCGAGGTTGTGGCTCTTCCAGAGGCGATAGGTGACGGCGCGGGCCGAGGGGAATTCAAGGACCATGTCGGGGGCACCGTTGTCGGGGCCGAAGGTGAGCTGCGTTTCGTGCAGCGGGTAATGGCTTTCGCCACGTGTGCCGGGAGAGGCAAGGTCGGCGCCGAACGCGGTGGTGGAAGCGACGTAGTCGTTTTCCTCGGTCTGCCCGTTGAGGTGGGTATTGGCGACGTCGATCTCGAGGGCGACCCCGACGCCGAACGGGTCTTCGCCGTAAGTGACGGACGCAACAAGATATCCCGAGTCGTCGAGGACGCTGATCGTGTCGCCGGTATCGGTCAGAAAAAGCGTGCCCACGGAGTCGGACCAGACGGCGTCCGGCACCCCGCCGTCCGCGCCGCCATTGACGTCACCGCTCCCGCCGACAACGAAGAGGTCGCCGGGTTGGATGACGCCGCTGAAGGTCGCGGCGTTGCCCTGGCGGTCGGCGATGGTCCAGTCATTCATCGTGATGGGCGCGCCGGTGTGGTTGAACAACTCGATAAACTCGCCGGTGCCGTCGCCGACTTGACCGGGATTGGTCATGAGTTCGGTGATGACGAGGTCGCCGGTGGGGAGTGTGGTCGTGCTGTCGGAAAAATCGGGGACGAGATCGGTGACGGCTTCAACGACGAAGGCCCAGTTCGAGGGATCACCGCTGCGCACATCGGGGTCGCATTCGAGGTGGATGAAGCGTTCCGGGAAAATGGCGGTCGGCGCGGGGACGGTGCAGGGAATTGCCGATCCGTTGGTCGCGCGGCCCTGCGTGTTCGTGCTGCCGGCGAGGCTCGGGTTTTCGCCAGGTTCCTGGTGGCTGACGGCGACGCGTGAGTCGTTGGCGTCGGTGAGGATTTCGTTCATGCGCGTGGCGAGGTCGCGCGAGAGGGAGTGCCCAAGGAATTGATGACCGGTCCCGTTGCTGACGACGACGTCGGTGGGATCGCTGTCCTCGGCCATGCCGTGAAAACTCAGGCTGACAGTGCGTTCGAAGTGCGCCTCGACGACTTCGTGGGCGACTTGGAAAAGGCTTTCCGGGGAGTGGGCGACGTCGGAAATGCGGTAGGGGGTGCCGGAGTTGTCGCAGTTGATCTCCGTGAGGGAGTTGTTGCGGTGCGTGCCCGCTTGAAAGAAAGCGACGGCGTTGGCTTCGAAGAACAAGTCGATGGCCGGCACGCGGACACCGTCGAAGAGCGGATGCGGGCTTTCGACGACGAGAGTTCGCTCCGGCGTGGGATCGACGATGAACAACCCGCCCCAATGCTGGTTCGTGTTTTTCTCCCGCAGGATGGTGAAGGTGTCGCTCGTGATGGTGTCGTCGTAGGAAACAACATCGTAATTGGCAAGGACCGCATCGTCGCAGGCATCGACGAGATCCCCGTCGAGAACGTGCTCAAGGGCATCGCGAAAGGCGAGGCGTTCGTTGTGGGTAGGAAGGCGAAAGACACTGGTGGCGGCGGGCGGAATGAAGATGGACTCCAGGTATTGCTGGAGGTTGCCGGTTTCATTGACGACGTTATTCGCGCGGGCGGTGCTGATGGGCGCCAAGGCAAAGCCGATGGCAATTCCGAAGAGGGAGAGAGCTTTCATAGCTCCCTCCTGACGAACCGGAACTCCGATTATGTCACGGAGAGCGAGGAAGCTTCGCCCTTGCCGGGGACGTTCGGCTACCGGGGTGCCGTCGGTTTCAACGGGTTTCCGTCGTCGCGGACGGGGTAGAGCGGATTGTGGGCTTCGAGATTCTCAATGAGTCCGGCCATCATCTTCTTGAGCTTGTCCGGCTTGGATTTGGCGAGGTCGTTTTGCTCGAAGGGGTCGTCTTTCAGATTGAAGAGCTGGTAGTGGGAACCGTCGGATTGGGAGCGGTTTTCCTTGGCCTTGACCTGCGGGAGGGCGTGGTAAACAACCTTCCAATCGCCGTCGCGCCAGACGGTGTAGTAGACGCTGCGGTGCGGCGAGTGCGGGTAGTGCATGAGAAACTGTTCGGGCCGCGAGTTGTCGCGTTGGCCGGTGAGGAGCTTGTCGAGGCGATGGCCATCAACTTCGTGCTCGCCGGGCGAATGGTCTTCCGCGCCTGCGATGGCGAGAAGGGTGGGGTAGAGGTCGGTGACGTTCGCGACCTGGCCCTGGATCGTACCGGTGGCGATGGGAAGTTGTTTTTGATGGGGATTGTCAGGGTCCGGTTTCACCCAGGCGGCGATGAAGGGGATGCGCATGCCACCCTCGTAGTGGGCGCCCTTTTTTCCGCGAAGCGGGGCGGAGCAGGCGACCTCGTGTTGGTGTCCGAGCGGAGCGTCGGAACCGTTGTCGCCGAGGAAGAAGACAACCGTGTTTTCGGCGATGCCAAGTTCTTCGAATTGGTCGAGCATGTCGTCGAGAGACTTGTCCATGCCCTCGATGAGGGTGGCAAAGGCGTTGGCCTTTTCAGGTTTTCCGGAATCGGCATAATGGGCGGCGAAACGGGGATCCGAATGAAACGGGGCGTGGACGGCGTAGTGGGAGAAGTAGAGATAGAAGGGCTGCTTGCCTTCCTTCACCGTCTTGGCGATCTCTTTCCTCGTTTCCATGGTGAGGGCTTCGGAAAGAAACGTGTCGGTGCCGTGGTAGTGGTCGAGGTGTGGGACGGCGTGGCGACCGCGTTTCGCGCCGTAGCCTTCTTCGCCATAGTAACTGCCGGGGGCTCCAAAGGAAGAACCGCCGATGTTGACGTCGAAGCCGAGGTTCGCGGGGTTTTCGCCCTCGGTTTCGTTCGGACCAAAGTGGCCCTTGCCAACGTGAATCGTCTTGTAGCCAGCCTTCCGCAAGACGCCGGGGAGGGTGACGTCTCCGCTTTCCAACCCTTTCCAATTCCACTCCGGTGGCCCCTGGGGACCGGCGTTGTTCTCGCGGGGATTGATCCAGTTGGTCGCGCGGTGGCGGGCCGCATTCTGCCCGGTCATGATCGAGATGCGCGTCGGCGAACACACGCTCATGGCATAGAATTGATTGAAGCGGACGCCGCGCTCGGCGAGCCGCTCCATACCGGGGGTGCGGTAGTAGTCATTGAGCGGGTAGCGCTTGGGTTCGCCCGCCTCGTCAGTGAGGAAAGGCACCGAGGTGTCCATGACGCCCATGTCGTCGATGAGGAAGACCATGATGTTCGGCCTTTCGGCAGCGTGAAGCGTTGTGCCGAACGCGAGGAGTAGAGAGAAAAATGCGAAGAGTCGTAGCGGGGATTTCATGCGGGGAGTTTACCGGGGTTTGAGTTGGGGAATCGAGCAGTAAACGGCCACGATGCCGGTTTCCTTATGCCGCAGTCGTGGAATCCGCAGAATCGTCGGGGGCAGCGGCGAGATCATGGAATCCGCTCGGGAAGCGCTTGGGGCGACCGGTCGTCGCGTCGACGAAAACCCAGATTGTGTGACCCTCGGCGATGAGGAGGTCTTCCTTCCAGATCTCATATCGCCTTGTCGTCTTCGCGCGTTCCATCGTCGCAATCCAGGTGCGGATGGTGAGTTCATCCCCGGCGAAGGCGGGCCGCTTGTATTCGATGCAATGAGAGTGCGCGACCCAGGTCGCGCCGAGTTCCTGTGTCTTCTCCTTCCAATCCAGGGCTTCATAGTGCGAGATCGCCACGTCCTGCATCCATTGCACATAGGCGACGTTGTTGACGTGGCCATTCATGTCGATGGCGGACTCGTCAACGGTGATGTCCAGGGTGTGAATCTTGGAGAGGGAATCCATGAACAGCGATCAGCAGGTCGGCACTACTTAGTTCAACAAGCGGGTCCTTCCCAGCAGAAAGCGCGCCGTCGAAATATAAACTGACGCCACATGGAGGTTGGGAGTCACCAAATCCGCTTCTTGCAATTACTCGGGACCGATGACTCGAGGCTCATCGATGCGAACATCGTCGTTGGAACCAATAAGTCCATCGGGACCCGCGGAGGCTATCTCGACCGGCTCCTTCGAGGAGACGGCGTGAAAGGAAAACGGCGTGCCCCAGCGATCAGTAAGTTCGCCGCGTTCATTGATGGCGGGATGGGAAGGATCGATGAAGGCGAGATTGTGGGGGTTCTTACCTGTCAACGCACTTACGATCTCCCGGTTCTCGCCCGCAAGGGGATTCTCGCCAAAGATGCGCCGGTATTGATTAATGATGCTGTCGACGATGGCGAGGTCCTCCTCCGGAGGCTGGTCCGGCTTATTCAACTCGATCGCTCTTTTCTGTGTATCTCGCTTGTGAATGAATCCATCGGGCCGTCGTTCGAACGGACCCTTGGTAAAGTCCAGCTGCAGTGGTTTCACCGCATGGGAGGAGATTGAATACGTCTTCAATTCTTCATCCGTCGTGGGCGTCTTTGCGCCGAAACCCTGGCTGGTTGCCGGATCGGGAATGCGGCCCGGGAGGCGAGGTTCGGGCCGGAAAGACGTGGATACCTTGGCCGGGCCTTCCGGGGATGCTGGCGGCTCATGCTCCGGGGCCTCGTGGGTGAGCAGAATCACCACCGGTGTCAGCACCGCGGCAATGACAATCAGGCTGAAGCCCAGGAGGATTTTTCGGGATTTGTCCTGCATTAATCGGGGGAGAAGACCCCTATCATTCCGGAAGGAACGCTCTTAATCAAGCCTTCTTCTCGATTGGAGAAGAGACGGGAATTACCCCTAACAAAATCCCATCGTGGTGTTGAATGCCGTAAAATGACGATTTAATTTTCGGGGCTCAAGCGGGACTACTGTTCCCATGAACGAGAAGTCTTTACAAAAGAACACTGAAAGCGCCCTAACGCGGCATTTTAAGTCTCAAAATTCATAGGGCATGCAAATAAACGATGGCTTTTTCTTCGATTCTTCTTGTCACTTTGGCCGCTGACCGATTAGCGTTGCCGCAGAGAAAAACCCCTAACAAATATACGCGACTGTCGGCGTCCTGTTTTTCTCTCACGGGTGTTTTGTTCCGTGTGCCGGTGGTCGTGGTGAACCCCCATTTAAGAGAAAGCCATGAAGCGTTCTTTCGTCGCGCATGTGTCGCGCGTTGCGCTTGTTTTTCTAACAAGCGCCCTTGCTCACGGGTTGGTTGTCGGTCAGTCCTATGAGGCTGGCATACTTACAACGAACCAAAGTCCGGCTGATCAGTGGTATGATGCCACTTTCAGCACATCGTTTGATTCCGCTCCGGTCGTCGTCCTGGGGCCTTTGCAATACAATGGGGTCAACCCGACAACCCTTCGCGTGCGGAATGTAACTACGACTGGTTTCCAATATAAGATGGATGAGTGGGATTACCTGGATGGCACGCACGCGTCGGAGAGTTTCAGTTACTTCGCCCTGGAGCCGGGAATTCACACCATTGGTGGACTTACTTGGGAGGCAGGTCGCACTTCGGGTGTGAATCAAGGCTGGCAAACGGTGAGCCTGAGCGCGGGGCTGGGCACGACGCCTGTCGTCATGGCGCAAATTGAAAGTACGAACAACGTACAGAGTGGAGATGATCCCGAGGGGTTGGTTAGCCGCCTGCAGAATGTATCGGGAGCAAGTTTCCAGGTGCGCATCAACGATGAGGAAGCGTCCACCACCGCGCCGGTTGGCGAAGACGTTGGCTTCATCGCCGTGGAAGAGGGATCGGGATGGATCAACGGCCAGCCTCTCCTCATAACGCGGACCGGCAACGTCGTTACGAGTAACGATTCCGATGGAAACGGTCGAATCGAGCCCTACTTGCAGAGCTTTCCGGACACCTATGCGAACGCCGTCATGCTCGGAGCCATTCAGACGGCCGACGGTGGCGATCCCTGTGCGCTCCGTTACAGCGATCTCACTTCCAACCAGGTCTCCCTCTACTTGGAGGAAGAGGATTCCGATGGACTGGGTGACCTCAATCATTCGGCGACCGAGGACATTGGATTTGTCCTGATCGGTGAGCCTCGGGGCCCGGACGACGCAAAAATCGAAGTTGGCGCCCTTGTGCAGGCGCAAAGCAACGGGACGACCTGGTACACGGTCAACTTGCAGAACACCTACACGAACCCGGTGGTTGTCCTCGGGCCCGTTTCGCAACACGGGGCTGATCCGTCCGTCTTGCGGGTGCAGAATGTTACAGCGAACAGTTTCGAGTGGCAGCTTGATGAATGGGATTACAAGGATCCGGGCGGCCACATTGAAACGACACAGCACTACATGGTCATGGAAGCCGGCGTTTATGAGATTGGCGGGCTGCGTTGGGAGGCAGGCGTCGCAAGTGGAATCACGAATGCGATCAGCACGGTGAATCTCGCCGACGCCCAGCCGGTTTCGCCGACGATCATGGCGCAAGTCGCGACCACGAATGAAGCAAGTGCGGTTTCTCCCCGGCTTCGGGACATCACGAGTTCCTCGTTCCGGGTTGGCTTGGACGAGGAGCAACTCGGTCCGGATGACCACGCCGCTGAAGACGTTCACTACATAGCGATGCAGCCGGGTCCTGCGGTATACTCCAGGGGCGGCCAAATGCTCCTTTTCGATGTTGCGAACACCGGAAATACCATCAGTGACGAGGGTGCGAACAACGAGGCCCAGGTCGCGGCCAATGGAATTGATTTCCAGTATGAAGCCGTTTCCGCACCCCGCACCTATGACGCCCTCCCGTTTCTCCTCGCGGAAATGCAGACGGAAAATGGGGGAGACCCTTCGGCACTCCGTTACAATTCACTGAGCACTTCCGGCTTTTCGATTCGTGTCGAGGAGGAGCAATCGGAAGATCTCGAAGTCGACCACACCAATGAGGTCGTGGGTTATGCCCTCATCGCGACTTATACCGACTCGGATGGTGACGAGCTCCCGGACAGCTGGGAGCTGGCGAACAGCGTGACGAGTCCGACGGGTGATGCAGACAGCGACGGCATCAGCAACCTCGATGAATTCCTCTACAACAGCGACCCCAATGTCGCGGATGTCACGACCATTGCCGTATCCTCCGGTGTCAGTCGTGCTTACGAACTCGACGACACGAATGCCAGCTTCAACATCACGCGGACTGGCTCGCTCGAACCGGTAACCGTCTACTACACCTTCGGTGGGGGCGGTTCCGCCTCGCAGCCAGAAGCGACGGAATCGGTTGACTTCAAGGAGGTGGATGCGGGAGGAGGAGCGCTTGCCGGATTTGTGACCTTGCCGCGATTCATTCACAGTGCGGAGGTCTTCATCGATCCGGAAACGGACGCAATCCACGAGTACCCCGAACTGGTGAGGCTGAACATCACGTCCTCGGCGGATTACGTGGCCGGTGGATCCGGGCAGGCGGATGTGGACATCGCGGACGCCACGGACATTGCGGCGAACGAAACGCTCTTTGTTGGCTTCTATGCGTCCGAAGGGCCGGCCGTGACGAGTGCTTCCGGGATCACGACCGTCATCCTGAACGGTTCCAACACCCAGGCACGGATCAACAACTCCTTCACCGGATTGACCACCCCGCAGACCAACTCCCACGTGCACAAGGCGAATCCCGGTCCGTCCAGCGGCACGATCGTTGAGTCGATCACGGTCGACGGCACGGAATCGGGTGCTCCGCTTCTTGGCCAGATCCAAAATTACGTCTGGGACATCGAGGCCGCGGCGGCGGGAACGATCTCCGTGAAAACGATCATTGATTCGCTCTACAACCAGTTTGGGGAAAGCCGGCTCTACGTGAACGTCCACTCGGTCACCTATGGCTCCGGCGAGATCTGGGCGCTCTTGAGCGAGGCCGAGGGATCGACGGAACCGCCATCGCCGCCGAGTCCGCCGACGATCACGCAGTTTGATCTGAGCACGGCCCAAGGGCAGGAGGACCTGCGACGCGATGTCGCCCGATTCCTTACCCAGGCGACCTTTGGCCCCACGCAGCAGACGGTGGAGGAACTCTACCAACTCGTCGATGCGCATCCCACGGATGATCGCATCACGGTCTACGAGCAATGGATCGACAGCCAGTTCGCTCTCGACCAGACCCTGCACCTCGACTACACGATTGCCGCCGATTGGCAGGAGTGGGTCCTGAGAAAGCACTTCCAACCCGAAGGCTACCCCGCCGCCTACTACACGGGCGGGGGCACGATGCCGACAGCGCCGGCGAAGCCCGCAAGTTGGCCCATCTATACCGGGCCGGATCTCTCGACCTTTGATTCACTGAATCAGGCGACGTGGCGATTCCCCAGCGACTCCTATCCGCTGACCGGGGCGCAAACCAACATCGGGAACCAGTTTACGCCCGACCTCGGCGAGGTGAATCACAACCACCGGCGTCGCGCCTCGTTCACGATCTGGGCCAATGCCCATGACCAGCTTCGCCAGCGCATGGGATTTGCTTGGCAGGAAATCATGGTCACCTCGGAGGCCTTGAACACGATCCGCCAACGGCACGCCGGCGCCGCACGCTGGATCGACATGCTGGCGGAGAACGCGGACGACAACTTCCGTGAGATGCTCGAGGACGTGACTTACAGCCCGATTATGGGCAAGTACCTGAGCCATCTGCGCAACGCGAGCGAGGCCTACACCGGGGTTCCGCCCGATGAGAACTACGCCCGCGAAATCATGCAGCTCTTCTCCATCGGTCTTGTTGAGCTCTGGCAGGATGGCACGCTCCGCCTCGATCCGAGCACGGGCATCGTCCTCCAGACTTACGACAACAACGACATCACGGAGTTGGCGAAGGTCCTGACCGGTTTGAGCTTCAGCCTCCAGTCTGGAAACAAGGATCGCTGGGACGACCCCGCGAACAATACCAACTTCGACATCAACGACGGGAACAAGTACTACGGTGCCCGCTACGAGTATCCGATGAAGATGTTCGGTGATCGCCACGACACGAGTGTCAAGACGATCGTCGGCGGCCGCGTCATCGACAACACGAGCGCGCCTGACGCGACCGCGCAGGGGACACTCGACATCGCCGACATGCATGACTGGCTCGGCGGCAGCGAAGGCAGTGCGACCTACGACGGTCATGAAAGCACACCGCCGTTCATCAGCTACCGCCTCATTCAGCGCTTGGTGACGAGCAACCCGAGCAACGGCTACGTCTATCGCGTCGCCCAGGTCTTCAACGACACCAACGGCGATCTCGGTGAGGTGACGAAGGCGATCCTCCTCGACTACGAGGCACGGTCGCTCGAGCTCCTCGACGATCCGAACTACGGGAAGATGAAGGAGCCGCTGCTTCGTTACATCCAGGCCCTGCGCGGATTGAATGCCGGAAGCGAGCTCTTGGTCGGAAACGATCCTTCGCATCCGGGCGCCGCCTTGACCGAGTATGGCTACCCTGCCAGCCAGGCGGATAACTTCCTCGGAACCATCGACTACAATTCCGTGGATCCGTTCAACGTCGCGAACAACAACCCGGGATCGCGCTACCGCTACGGTGACACGACACCGAACCTGCAGCAGTCGCCGCTCGCCGCGCCGACGGTCTTCAACTGGTTCCTCCCGGACTTCCGGCCGGACGGGCCGATCTCAAATGCGGCGCTTGTCGCGCCCGAGTTCCAGATCACGACGGAGACTTCCGTCATCCAGGCGGTCAATTACTTCTGGACGGTCACCTGGCAGAATGCCGGACAGGGAGTGAATGTGTTGGGCTCGGTCAACAATGCCAACGTCACCCCTCCGTTTACGCCACAACTCGATCTCGGCTTCACCGCCAATGGCGAGAACATCATCGTGGACCGCCAGGCGTGGATCGACAAGTATGATGCCTCGACGGGAACGGAATCAGAGAGAGACCAGGCCTTGGTCGATGAACTCGATCTGCTTCTCACGGGGGGAGTCTTGAAGGCCACCTATGTGGTCGATCCCGCCGATGACGGGCCCAATGGGGAGTTTGAGAACCCCCGCGAGGTCCTCATCAACGTCCTCACCGATTCCTTTGGAACCGGAACCAACGGCGTCCTGAACAAGGTTCGGACCGCTTTTTACCTTATCACCACCACGCCGGCTTATATCATCCAAAGATAGGTCATCGCCGACGAAACAAAAAACAGAAACCCCCAAGTCATCAAGACGACCTAACAAACCAAGAAGGGAAACAAAGATATGAAAAAAAGCCTTCGCCAGGAAGAACAAAGCCGACGTCAGTTCATGTCCCGCAGCGCCGCGAGCGCGGCGGGCCTGACCGGAGTGGTCAGCACGATCACCAACATGCGCCTCATGCAGGCTGCTCTCGCCTCGTCCGCCGAGGAAATCACCGATTACAAGGCCTTGATCGTCCTCTTCCTCTTCGGGGGAGTGAACACGGATAACATGCTCATGCCCGGGGCCAGTCACCCGGGGCGGGCCAACTACGATAACTACCGTGGTGTCCTTGCCATTCCCACCGGCAACCAACTGCCCATCACGGCCGGAAACCTCTCCGGTGGTGAAGAGTCGTTCGGCCTCCATCCCACGATGCCGGATGTGCAGAACATCTTCAACAACACGGGAGGTGCGGGCAACCTCTCCTTCGTCGCGAACGTCGGAACGCTTATTGAGCCGACGATCAAGACGGGAGACCTGCAGTTCAACGTGCCGGTCCCGCCGCAGTTGTTCTCCCACTCCGACCAGCAGGTGCAGTGGCAAAGTTCCGTCCCGGACCAGCCCTTCACCTCGGGATGGGCCGGCCGGGTGGCTGACATCCTCTCGGACATGAACAACATGAGCAATCCGAACTCGAAAATCTCGATGTCGGTGACGTTGTCAGGATTGAACAGCTTGCTCGTCAGTGTTCCGGGGGCGCCCATCCAGTATTCGGTCACGACGGACGGAGCCATCAGTCTCAATGGCTATGGCGCAAACTATGTGAACGCGCTGGATGATCCTTCGAACATCTACAGTTACAAGAACCCGCCCACGTCGACCAGTCGCCGGCTCGAGGCCTTCCAGAAGATCATGGATTACTCCCATGCGAACCTCATGGAAGACTCCTACAACACCGTTGTGAAGCGCGCGCGTGTGAACGAAGGGTTTGTCGGAAACGCCTTGGATCCGACCATCCTGACGAACCTGGGCCTCGATTTTGACAACATCTTCACGACCCAACATGGCGTCGGAAGCATCGACAACCTGCCCAGCGTCTCGCAGCAGCTCTTGACGATCGCGAAGATGATTGCGGGTCGTGATTGCCTCGGCAACCGTCGCCAACTCTTCTTCTGCAGCCAGGGAGGTTACGACACTCACCAGGACCAGGGTGGATTTGACGGCACGAACCTGGTGGCTGGAGACCTCGATGACAACCTCACCGATTTGAACAACGCCCTCGCGTCGTTCAACGAGTGCATGCAGGCCCTCGGTGGTGCAGACCCGAACTTCAACTACGACGACTTCCTCCTCGCGACGCACTCCGACTTCAACCGGACTTTCACGCCGAACGGAAACGTCGCAGGTTCATCCGGAAGCGACCACGGTTGGGGTGGTCATCACATCGTCATGGGTGGAGGTGTCAAAGGCGGGAACGTTTACGGCTACTACCACGACCTCCAGGTAACGGGTCAGTTTGACGTCAACAACATCGCTGGATCGCGGGGTCGTTGGATTCCGACAACCTCCGTCGACCAGTTCTCCGCGCCGCTTGCGAGCTGGCTCGGAATCGATACCGGTGCCGGTGGTTCCATCCCTGGCTCGGAAATGGCGACGATATTCCCGAATCTCGAACGCTTCGCGAATCCCTTCCAATCGACCTACGATCCCAGTGATCCGCTTGCGAACGCGAACCTCGATTACCTTCTCTAGCCTCGGCTGAGATTGCGGACTTCGTGTCCTGGTCCCGCCCGATTTCCGGCCCACCCCGGGAATCGGGCGTTTTCTTGGCGTTTTAGCGATGTATTTACGTTGTAAAGTCATTTGAAGGCATGGTAGTTTTCCTGCGACGGCATGAATCCCTCGATTCCCAGAGTTCCGGTCTCCCGCCGGCGAAGTCGCGGCGTGGCCGTGATCTTCGTGCTCTTGATGCTGACCCTCGTGTCGGTGGTCGCGATCAGCTTTTTTGCCACCTCACAGTCGGAGTACGAATCCTCGTCGCTTTATGAGAAGGGGAGAAAGGTGGATTGGCTGGCGCAGGCGGCCATTGACCTGGCGATCGCGCAGTTGCGGGAGGGGACGACGTCGAAGGACAGCGGCGAGGGAAATCGTGAGGGCCGAATCTGGGCCAGTCAACCGGGTGCGATCCGAACATTTGAACTGGATGGATCGCCCGGAGAGGTCTTCAAGCTGTATTCCGATGAGGACATGATGGTTGCCGGCGCCTCCTTTGATGCCGCCGTCGACATGCAGGAGGCCGCGAACTGGGACAATCAGTCGAATCTTTTCGCGGATCTGAATGAAGAGGTCAACGGGAGTTTCCCGATTCTCGATCCGGCAAGTCTTCCGGGGAATGACGATGCAGTCTCGGGGTTAAGCCTGACCGGAGAAGGAGAAGCATCCTTTTACGATGAAGAAGAAGAGAGTATCGCCATGCCCGTCAAATGGCTCTACGTCTTACAAGACGGTACGATGGCAGCAGGTGCCGGGAACGGATCGGGTTCAGTTACCGTTCCCGGAGCATCGGCGAGCAACCCCATTGTGGGTCGTATCGCGTTTTGGACCGACGACGAGAGTTCAAAGGTCAATGTCAACACAGCAGGAGGCGACGTTTGGCCCGAGGGTGAATTCGCAAGCAACGACCACGCCGGGACTTTCCATGACACGCCCCGTTTTTCCACGCAGTTTGAGTACGGGGCCCTCGATCTCGGCCAGCCTTTCCGCAATGAATTCCAGCGATATCCCGGTCATCCGGCAACGACCTACCTCAGTGCGGTCTTTCCCGGTGCCACGGGTGAGCAACTCGGGGAGATCCTTCCCCGGTTCCAGTGGGGAGGGACGAAAGGAGGGACGGTTCGCCTGAGCAAGAGTGGAATGTCCGCCTTGCAAGTCCTGGAAACGGATCGCGACCGCCTCTACGCCACCGTCGATGAGTTGATCTTCCGCCCGGACCGCACGGAGCAAAGGACGATCAACCGCGAACGTCTCGAATCCGCTCGCTTCTTCCTCACCGCGAACAGCCGTTCCCCGGACCAGACTCCCTTCGGCACCCCGCGGGTTTCCGCCTGGCCGATTCACAAGGAGACAGGATCGAGTCACCGAACGCCCTTCGATGACTTGATTGCCTTGTGCACCGAGTATCAGCCGGAGGGTGGAGACGTCATGCCGTTCCATTTCACGCGCTCGGATCCGCTGGATCCCCTTGCAGATTTCGCGGGGAGGAATGAGGAGCTTTACGAATACCTGGTCGAGATGGTCCTCTCGCGCATTCCCGGATACGACGCCTCCTTCGGCGACAAGTTCGGGGACCACGACACCCTGCAGATCCTGACTTCGATCTACGATTACATTCGGTGCACGAACCTGCGTGACGGATCGACCGGGGAGGTGGTTCCTTTTTCGGAGAATGGCGTTGTCTATCCCACTGTTCTGGACGCAGGGATCTATCCCACCGCCGGCTTCGGCCGCTTTGAGACGGTTTCGGAAGTCGGCGTGCAGTTTATTGAGACGACGGAGGACACCGGTCGTTCCCTGACCGTCAGCGGCGCGGATTTCGGAAGCGTCGTTCCCGAGCCGGAGAAGTACGAACGGAAGTGGTACCGGGCCGTATTCCTTTGGGAGGGAAACAACCTCTCGCAGGGATTCACCGGTTATATCCAGAACCACCTCGCCGAGATTTCCGGCCTCTCCAACATCCGGGTGAGCATTGAGAATGCGCCCGCAATTGGAGGCCAGGCGCTTCCCATCTATGTCAACGGCCGACCCAACAACGAGGAACCGTTCAGTGTCGAGTTTCCCGAACGGGCCTCTTCGACGCAAACCGGTTCAATGGGCGCGGGCTGGCACAACCGGAACTGGGGCGGAAGCATGTCCCCCGTTTCGCAGTTCTTTTACGACCGGTGGCAACTCAAGTCGATCCCTTCATCAGGTGCCGGCTCGACGACCGGGGATGATGTTTATCCCTTCGCGAGCAGGAAATTCTTCGTCGATTGGCCTCTTAACATCAGCGAACGAGCGATGCGGATATCGATGACGGGTCCGGCGCGCTTGGAATTGAAAGGGGAGAACGGGGAGTTGGCGCTGGGGACGTATGACTTTGAACTGCCCAGCTTGGGGAATCCGCGGGGGGCCAAGGTGCCGGTCCCAAAGCTGCGCGGCGAGGGGAACGCGCGGATCAACGGATACCGGAATTTCAATACCCGGATTCAGGACAGCCACGAAGGCGGTCGCTGGCATGAACTGATCCAGATCTACGACACGGTGAGGACGCTTCATGTGGAAAGACATGCCGGCGACTTGAGGCACCATGCCGTCCACTCGCTTGTGCAAAGTTCCGCGAACCCTGGCGGGGAGGTTTTTGCCCCGCGGTCCGACTACGGGAGCAACTACAACTCCCTGCATAGTTTCGAAACGAGCCTGAACCGCTACTATCCCATGCAGAACCTCCCGGCGGCCTTTGGTGGACTGGCTGATCCGGCGGGGCGGGACATGTATTATTTCGCAGGAAAGTCGGAGTTTTCCAATCGCTACAGGCGCGACGACCGGTATTTCGTCCACGGCAATTACGCCTTCGAGTACTGGAGCTATAACAAGCGGCCCAATTTTTCCGACCTCTACACGTGGGCGGAAACGAGCGAGGGGGTGAACGGTGACTGGGACAACGGGACGGGACACAGCAAGGATGGCCCCTTCATCAACAAGGCGGACGATGGCATGATCTCGGGCGGAGGTGGAGACAAGCATTGGGGCTTCTACTACGGCTGGTCGCAGGACGAGACCTCGCTGCCTGCGGTCTTTTCCCCGAATCGCATCATGCCTTCAGCGGTCATGTTCGGCTCGTTGCCGACAGGGGTGTTTTCAGATCGGCCCTGGGAAACCCTGCTCTTCAATCCCGGCCCGGCGGCGGGCGACGATCATTTTTCCCTGCGCGACGAGGAAGCGGTTCCCGATCACATGCTCCTCGAATTCTTCCAGATGCCGGTCGTGGAGCCCTACGCCATCAGCGAGCCCTTCTCGACGGCGGGTCGGGTGAACCTGAATAGCCAGATTCTACCCTTCGATTTTGTGCGACGTGACACCGGACTGCATGCCGTGCTCGCCGGTCAGCGTGTCACGGTCGTTCCGGCCGGGAATCGCTACCGGAATTTCAACAACTACAAGCGCACCGCCGTGGCCAGCCAGCCCCAGTTCCTCCGGACGAACTTCCGGGTTCCGGTCGACATCGAACTCACGGTCGAAGGCATTCGTCAGCGCTTTGACGCCGGTGACCTCTTCCGGTTTCCCTCCGAGATCTGCGAGATATTCCTCGTCCCGCAAAACCAGGGCTTCAACGACTACGACGAAGATGCCCTGCGCGAGTTCTGGGACGATCCGGAAAAGACCGCCTTGAGCGGGGACAACGTCCGGGAAAAACCATACGCCATGGTCTATCCCCGCCTTACCACACGATCGAACACCTACCGCGTCCATGTTCGGGCCCAGCTCATCCAGAAAGCGCGCTTCGGTGACCCCGCCATTTTCGATGAAGAAAGCGACGCTGTGGCCGGCGAGTGGCGCGGAAGCAGCTTGATTGAACGCTACATGGACCCGCGGAACCAGTATCTCGTCGACTATGCCAAGCGGAATCCCTCCTCCGCGGCGAGGGATGGCGTCCATCTCGACGACCTGCACGCCATCCGCACCTTGCGCACGAAACGCTTCGCCCCGTGAAGGCGGTCAGACACTTAGAGTAAGACCACGCTCGCAAACCCGAGGACGAGAAAGAATCCGCACATGTCCGTGCAGGTGGTGAGGATGGGACTCGAGGCGAGCGCGGGATCGACCTTGAACCGCTTGAGGAGGAGGGGAACGAGTCCCCCGATGAGCACGGAGAGAATCGTGTTCAGGAACAGCGCGCCGCCGACGACGAGTCCGACGAGCGGCTTGCCCGTCCAGGTGGCGGCGATGAGTCCCAGGACGATGCCCACGGCGGTGCCGTTGATGATCCCCACCAGCCCCTCTTTGACAAAGATTCGCAGAAAGTCTCCGGGCCGCAGGATGCCGAGGGAAAGCTCGCGGATGCTGACCGCCACGGCCTGGTTTCCCGAGCATCCGCTCATGTCGGAGACGATGGGAAGGAAGGCGGCGAGGACGATGACGGCCTCCAGTGTCCCCTGGAAGGCCATGATGACGCTGGCGGCAAGGAGATTGAGTAAAATGTTAGGAACCAGCCAGCAAAGGCGGCGGAAACTTCGGGTCCGCAGGGGCAGGCTTCGCAACTCCTCCCCGGAAGTAATCCCGCTCGCTCGCAGGAAGTCGCCGGCCTGGGAATCCGTTTGCGCCTCACGCACGACGTCCCGCGAAACCACCCCGAGGAGGCGGCTCGCGTCGTCGACAACCGGCGCCCCGAGATAACCGTGACCGTCGAAGAAGTTCGCAAGTTCGGCGAGTTCCGCCGTTGCGTTGATCGCTTCAGGATCGGGGATCATCAAGTCGCCGGCGGTCTGGGTTCGAGCGGAAAGCGCCAGCCTTCGGAGCGGCAGGACGCCCACGAGCTTCTCCTCCTTTACGACGTAGGCGTACTGGATGTCCCGGTCGGAAAACCTCTCCGCCTTTTCAGAGAGCAACTCGAGGGCATCCCGGACATTCTGGGTGGCGTCAATTCGCAGCACCCGGTCCGACATCAGGGCGCCCGCCGAATCGGCGGGATAGGCGAGGTGCTCTTCCAGGTCCTGCTTTTCCTCTTCATCGGTAAAATTGTCGAGGATGGCGGAGCGCTCCGGTTCGTCCATTTCCCGAAGGATTTCGGATCCTGTCGAGGCCGGGAGGACGTCGATGATTTGGGCGGCATCGATGGCCGGAAGCTCCTCAAGGATGTCGGCGGCCTGCGACTCCGGGAGGTGATCGAGGACTTCCGCCGCGTCTTCCGGCACCAGTGTTTCAATGGCGTTCACCCGGTTCTCGGTATCGAGAATGGAGAAGACGCGCCGCTGGTCCGAGGGTTCGAGTTCAGTCAGGGCTTTCGCGAGTTCCTCCGGTTCCGTCTGCTCGAGGAGAGTCGTGATCTCGGTTTTTTTCTCTTCGGGCGGGTCAGTCTTCTCTTTCATGGCGTTTCGGATGGTCCCCAGCGGGAGTTTGACATCCACGCTACTCCGGAAGAAATCAAAGGAGATGCGTTTCGTGGAGAAACTGAAGCAATTGGCTGCGCGCCCGGAGGTGAAAGCATTCCTTCGGCACCCGGCTTCCTGGCTTGCCTGGGTCGTCCTTTTTTCGATCGCGGTGAAGGAAAATTATCCGTTCTCGCATTTCCCCATGTATTCCGGGTTCAGCGACCGGACTTATTTCTACTACTTCGAGCAGGATGGTGAGCCGATTGAAGCGAAGCGGATCTTCAAGACGTCGATTCCCCGGAGCAAGAAGTTGATGGGGAACTACAAGGATGAGGTGGAGGATGCGAGGGAGGACGCGAAAGATGACGTGATTGAGCGCGAGGCGGCTAAAATGCTGCTCGCCTACCTGCGGGAAACGACGACGCAGAAGGAGAAGTATGCCGAAGTCCTCGGTAAACCCATCACCGTCATGCGGAAGAACATTGAATTCGTGGACGGGAAGTTCCTCACGGAAGACCTGGAGATCGTGACCGACTGAATGGACAAGGTTCTTGAATTCCTGGGGGTGCTCCTCGCGAACGGCGGGTTTCTCTTCGCGGTCTATTGGCTGGCAAAGCGGTTTCCCATGCGGCCCTACCGTCACTACGCGTGGGAAGTCTTCCTCATGCGCCTGCTCTTCGCGGTGACCATCTACTACTCGCTCCAGTTCATGCTCGTCGGCGCGGGCGAGAGCAAGCCGCCGGAGATCCTGAAGAACCACATGCAGAAGCACCCCACGGGTCTTGCCTGGATCTTCGACCTGACATGGATGGCCAACGAAGGGGTGGCTGATGTCCTGCGTTGGGTGCTTGTCGTGGCTTTAGTCGTTTACGTCAGCGGCTTCCTCCTGCCGGTTTCCACGCTCGCGGTCTTCCTCATTCACAATGCCGTCTTCACGTTGAACAATTCGCAGGGCGCGATTCATCACGGCTACCAGATCATCACCCTTCCCTTGCTGGCGCAACTCGTCGTCGTCTGGCTGCCTTGGATCGCGCGGCTGAGGAAAAAGGAATTCACCCTGCCCGAAGGGCAGCACATGCGGGATCTCTTCGTCTATGCCACGCAGCTCATGATCGCAGCCGCCTACGTCCTCGCCGGGGTGGCGAAGACGTTGCGCTCGGGGCTCCATTGGATCGCCGATTCGCCCTATATCTCCGTCCAATTGGTCAAAACGCGGGGCCAGAAGTTTTATGAATACCTCGACCCCAGGCTTGCGGACATGGGGATGCCTTACGCGGAATGGATGGCGGCACACCCCTGGCTGACACGCGGCATGCTGACGGGAGGCCTCCTCCTCGAGCTGTTTGCCTTCCTCCTTCTCGTCAACCGTGCCTGGGCGCTGGCCTTCGGGCTTGCCCTCATTCTCTTCCACAAGTGCAACGAATGGTTGATGCTCTTGCACTTTGAACAGAACATCGACGTGTGCATGATCTTTCTCGGCAATGTGCCGTTCTGGATAGTTGCGCCATTTATTGTCCTGTTAGGGCGAGAGCCACGCTCGCTGAGTCGTTAGAGCGATGCCGCCGCTGATCGTGATCGTCCTCATCGCTCTTGGCGGTTTCGGCTGCCTTGTCGCGAGCTACCGTTCGAATCGGAAGCGCCGCCTCCTTGAAGCCCTTCCCACCTCGGCGACGCAGGGGGTCTTCATCGGGCTTGTCGAGGTCAAGGGAACGGCCGAAAGCGAAGCGCCGCTCCGCACATACCTCGCCGAATGCCAGGCTGTCTACTACCGGTGGTCGGTTTCCGAACACTGGGAACGTTGGGTCACGGAGACCTACACCGATGAGAAGGGGCGCATGCGGACGCGCCAGCGGCGGGAAAGCGGCTGGTCGACGGTTGCTTCCGGCGGCGATTCCCAGCCCTTTTACCTCGCCGACGAAACCGGGGCCATCCTCGTCCGTCCCGAGGGCGCCGACGTGCGTGGGGTCGGTGTCTTCAACGAGTACTGCGGACGCGGGAACCCTCTCTACTACGGCAAGGGCCCGCGGCAATCCGTCATGAATTCCACCCATCGGCGGCATTTCCACGAAACCGCCGTCGTCCTGCACGAGGATCTCTACATCGTCGGCCGGGCCCGTGAACGGCAAGACATCATCGCGGCCGAGATCGCCGCGAACAAGGCCGTGCCTCTCTTCCTTGTCACCGCCGAGAGCGAAGATGAGGTGAAGCGCCGCTTCGGCACGGGTTCCATTTTGTGGCAGTTGTTAGGAATTATCCTCTTTGGCGTCGGCGGGTTCCTGTTCGCTGGAGGCGGGGAAAACGAGACGAGCTGGATCGGCGCGGTGGCGGGTGCGGGCGTCTATCTGCTCCTGTCCGGCTTCGGTTGGCTTGTTCTGGTCTATAATTCGCTGATCGATACGCGGAACCGCATGAAACAGGGTTTCTCGCAGATCGACGTGCAGTTGGAACGCCGGCGGAGCCTTCTCCCGAACCTGGTGGCGGTTGTGGAGAAAACCGCCTCCCACGAACGGGAAGTGCTTGAGTCGATGGCAAAACTGCGTGCGGAAGCGCAGGCCACGGCACCCGGGTTACCCGGTGTGGATCCAAGTGGCGTGTCCGGAAGCGTGCGTGTCCTTGAGGAAAAATACCCGGACCTGAAATCCAATGAGTCCTTTCTCAAGCTCCAGCGCCAGTTGAGCGAAACGGAGCAGCGTATCGCCCTCGCCCGAAGCTATTTAAATGACATCGCCACGGCGTGGAACACGCAACTTGAAGTCTTTCCGGAGTCTCTCGTCGGCAGACTCTGCGGCTTCCCACGGCAACCCCTCCTTGAGGCCGATGACTTTGAGCGAGCGACGCTGGAACTCGATTTTGCGGAGTGAACGATCAACGGTTACTCGGCGATCGCCCGGTAATACCAGCGGTCGCTCGTGGAAGGCGGCGTGTCTCCCACTTCAGCGTTCCCCGCGGTCGCGGAAACACCGGAGGCGATCGTCTGCCAGCGGCTGAGATCGTCGCTGCGCTGTAAGGTCAGCGACGTGGCCCCCGTCGTCGTGAAAGTCAGGATCACGTTGGCACCATTCACTTGCAACTCGGTGATCTCCACGGAAACGGGAAGGGACGCCCCTTCCGTTGTGGTGAACCGGAGGGAGAAACCGCCGAGGCTGCCGGAGTCCACGGATGCCCAGTCGTCCATGAAAAAAAGTGACCAGGTTCCATTTGGAGAAGAGCCTGAAAAAGCGGAGAGTGCCGTGCCAAACGGGCTGTTCGGAGCCGGAGCCAGAAGCACATCTCCCACGGGGTCGAGATTGACCGGTTGATAGGTCTGTCCGGGAATGAGCCCCGTTGCCCGGTTGGTCAGGACGATCCCCCCGTCCTCAAAGGTCAGTTCAGCATCGGAAAGGGCATCGCTATCCGTGCCACCGGCGTCGGAAAGGAGCATCACGGATTGCCCGCTCGGACCAACGAGAAGCATCTCCACGTCCCGGGGGAATCCATGGCTGAAGTCGATGAGGTCCACGGAAACGTCAATCACTTCCCCGGAAACGCCCTCAACGTTCAGGGTCATCGGATAGACGGACGAAGCGAGCGGCGTGCCGTCGGCGGCCCCGGGAATCGTGCCAATGTTGGAGACCTCGTTGTTGGTGAAAGTGAATTGCCCGGGTTCGTCATCTTCGCCGATCGTCACCGTCGCGGATCCCGGGATACCGATGGCGGTTCCGTTCGAGGGATTGGAAAGACTGACCGTAAACATCCGGTCTCCCCGAAACTCCGTGTTGTTGATGATGGGGATTTCAACGGTGGCGGTGGCTTGACCGGCGGAGAAGCCGAGGGTGGCCGACGTCGAGGAGTAGTCGACCCCCGCCACCGCGGATCCATCGGTCGTCGAGATCTGGACGGAACTGCTCTCGTCCGTGTCGCCTCCTCTCACGACCGTGACCAAGAGGTTGCCGCCCGTTTCCTCCACGGAATAGCTGGTCGATGAGAGGGCGTAGATGTCGGAGGTGAACTGGGCGATCTCCACGCGGAGTTCGTAGGCCTGGACGTCATTGGTCGCATCGCCGAAAACCCGAATGAAGAATGGTCCGGAGGAGGTCAACGCCTGGCCCTCGATGGTCTCGGCGATCCCGACATCCCCCGCATTCGCAGTCGCGAGGGATGTCGCGCCCGCGCGCAGTTCCACGCCGAGATTGTGGATGCGAAGCGAGTCGTAAGTCGTTCCCGCCGAACAGGAACCATTTCCGTTTTGAGGCCCGGCAAGGTAACTCTCCCCCACGGGCGTCACCGTCACCGTGGCCGCGTAGGCATTCGCGGAGGGGACGTTGAACGAGAAAAAATCGGTGTCCGAGTTGTCATCAATACTCAGGTTTTGCCGCACGGTGGTGGTGAGTCCGAGCGTGCCGAGAGAAGTGGCGGTTCCCGTGGTATCGTTGTTCTCGTCCGGGTCGCCATTGTTACGCTGACCCCCGAGGATGTCATCACGCTGCGGGCCCTCGAAATTCACGGAAATGAAGGGTTCCATCAGCTTGGTCGAATTCACCGGACAGCTGTGGGCAAGTCCAAGGCCGTGACCGTGTTCATGCATGATGATATTCCGAAGACCGCGGGAATTGTTCGACGTGTTGTTGTAGAAGTTGTCGGCCGTGTCGAGGACCATGTCCCCGTTGTTGGGAAAGTAATTGTAGGCAAGCGTGTTCGAGTTGCCGTCGATGGAATGGCCGCCGATCCGGACATCCCCACGAATCCCGATGACGCCGTTGTTGCCCCCGCCATTGATGCTCGCGCCGTCGTCGTTGGGTTCATAGAGGTATGTAACACCGGTCAGTTCACCCCAGCGCGCGAACGACTGTTCAAACAACGGCAGCCACACGGCACTCGAGCCGTATATCCCGTTCAGCCACGCCCGCAGGTTGCTGGGTGAGGTTGGTTCGCCGGCACCTCCGGTGATTGTCGTTCCGTCAGGAACGATGCTCCAACGCAGGGTGATGGCTTCCCCTTGGCTCACGCCCCCGTCGGTGGCGGTGCTGGTCCACCAATCGGCCGCCTGAAAGAGGAGCACGGGCGCGGCGTCGTCCTCGAAGAGTTGCGCGATCTCCGGGGGCGTGCCCGGGGCAAAACACATGGCGGGGCGCAACGAACGCGGCGACTTGAGAAACCGGGCCGCGTTTTCCTCGATCGAAGACACCATGACCGTCCCGTCCTGATCACGCAAAACGATGGAAGAACCGCTCACGACGATCGCGGCGGCCATGGCGACGACTTGGGGGAATCGCATGGGGGTGCTAGAATTTAGACTTTCCAGGTAGAGATACGTTTCGAAAAAGGTGGAATCCGCGTTTTTACCTCGCCGATTCGCTCGCCACCGGTCTTCTCCACCGTATTATTGACGCGATGCCTGATTCCGCCCGATCCGGGGACCTTGAATTCTGCCCGAGCCTGTTCTCCTTCACCAAGCGCCGATCGCGCGAAGTGATGGTGGGAGACGTGGGCATCGGCGGTGCCCACCCGGTCCGATTGCAATCGATGATCACCTCGGACACGCTCGATACAGAAGCGAGTGTGGGTCAGGCGGTCGAACTGGCTGAGGCAGGATGTGAGATTGTCAGGGTGACGGCGCAAACGAGGAGGCACGCGGCCAATTTAGAGCCTATCGTCGCCGGCGTCCGCGCCGCGGGATGGAGCACACCAATCGTGGCCGACATCCACTTCAAGCCGGACGCCGCGATGGAGGCGGGGAAGTGGGTGGAAAAAGTGCGCGTGAATCCTGGGAACTATGCGGACAAGAAGAAATTCGCCGTTCGCGAGTATACCGACGCCGAGTATGCCGCGGAGATTGACCGTATCCGCGAGGAATTCTCGCCCCTCGTCGAACTTTGCAAGGCTCGCGGTGTGGCCATGCGCATCGGGACGAACCACGGGAGCCTTAGTGACCGCATCATGAACCGTTATGGGGACACGCCGCTCGGCATGGTCGAGAGCGCGCTGGAGTTTGCCCGCATTGCTCGTGACCTCGACTACCACAACTTTGTTTTCTCGATGAAGGCGAGCAACCCGAAGGTCATGATCGAGGCCTACCGCTTGCTCGCGGCGAGGCTCGACGCCGAAGGACCGGACTGGAATTACCCGCTTCACCTCGGCGTGACCGAGGCTGGCGACGGTGAGGACGGCCGCATCAAGAGCGCGATCGGGATCGGGAGCCTGCTGGCCGACGGCATCGGCGACACCATCCGTGTTTCGCTGACGGAGGATGCGGTGAAGGAGATTCCGGTCGCACAGGCCCTGGTCGAAGCAGTGGAAAAGATGGCTTCCGAGAGCAACGGCCCCCGGGCGAAGGGTGAACGGATGTTTCCCGGGGTGGATGCGCCTTTCGATCCCTTCGAATTCCGGCGCCGCGCCACGGAGAAGCTCGAGATTCGCGGCCTGACGCTGGGTGCGAGTGAGACTGTCCGGGTCTTCACCACCCGTGAAATGCGGGACTTGCTTGGTGCCAAGGCGGAACGCCTTGGCGAGTTCCAGCCGGAGTTGATCTATGAGGACCTTCTCGATGCCGGGGAACTCTTCGAAATTGATCCTCGCGACGAATCCGCTGTCGATAAGGTCAACGCCCTGACAAAGCCACAACTGATCACGGTGAATGACGGCGTCGATTTGCCGGTCATTGCCGCTTTCCGTCTTCTTGCGGCGACCGTGGATGCGAGGCATCCGGTCCTCCTCAAGGACATGCTGGGAAACGTAATGCCATCCTCGGACCCCGCGCTTTCTTCCATGCTTACCGCGGCGACCAACCTTGGCTCCCTCCTTTGCGATGGAATTGGAGACGCCGTGCTGGTCCGGGGGGAAGAGTCCCCCGGGCGTTCATTGCGCGTCGCCTTCAACACCCTCCAGGCAGCAGGCGTGCGGATCTTCAAGACTGACTTTGTTGCCTGCCCGAGTTGTGGACGGACGCTCTTTGATTTGCAGGAAACGACGGCGAGGATCCGGGCTGCGACCGGGCATCTCAAGGGGGTGCGCATTGCCATCATGGGTTGTATCGTGAATGGACCCGGCGAAATGGCGGACGCGGATTTCGGCTACGTCGGGGGTGCGCCGGGGAAGATCAATCTCTACGTCGGCAAGGAGGCGGTGAAGTTCAATATCCCGCAGGCCGAAGCGGTCGACCGGCTCGTCGACCTCATCCGCGAACACGGAAAGTGGGTGGAGGCGCCGGAGCCCGCGGGCGCGGAATTGGAATCCGTAAAATCCGAAGGGTGAATCGGAGAGGGCAGCTCCTCTGGCGCGCATGAGCAGCAAAACTCTGGGTATCCAGCGGCTCGCGTGTCCTTTCGTTGAGAAGCAGACCGGCGGTGCCCTGCCTTAAGCGGCGACCGTTACGTTCTTCTTCAACCGCCGCTCCCGGTAGACCGGTCGTGGCCGACGTTCGCCCTTCGTTGATCCAACAATGTCATCGAGGTCGAGCGACTCGTGAAGCCATTGCTCAAGGGTGCGGTAGACGTCTTCGCGGCCAATGTCATTGAATGGCTCATGCAGTGAATCACGGAAGAGGACGTATTCCTTTTCCTCGACAGAGAGCGATTCGAAAAGCTTCCAGGAGAGAAGGCTGGGACAAATCTTGTCTTCGCCGCCGTGCGTCATGAGAAGCTTGAGGTCTTTGCGAATGTTCCGGCTCGAAGTCCGGAGCTTCGGCGCATTGCGTATAAGAACACTCGCTGCGCGCGCCGTGATACGACGATGCACCCAATCATCACGCTTCGTTTCGTCGATCATCTTCGGGTCGCGCTTGCAAAGCTCCGTGCGCACGGCGCTCTTGAAGGAAAGTCGCGGGAGGAAGGCGCTGAGCGCGTGCGCCGCCTGGCGAGCGAAGAACGGAACATTGCGCCGCGCGTCGATGAGCGGCGAACTGACCCACGAGAAGTTGATCAACTCGGGATACCGGCCGAGGAAGTGCAAAGTCAGAAACCCGCCCATGGAGTGTCCCATCAATCCCATCGGCGTGCCGGCCGGAAGCTTCTCGCGAAGATCGATCACCTGTTTGCGAATGGTCTCCATCAGCTCATGGATTCCGGAGAAATGCCCACGTTGTCCTTCGTTGCGGCCATGCCCGGGAAGATCAATGGCATGGCAAAGGACACCATTGCGGGAGAAGACTTCGAGGTGCCGACGATGGCGTTCCCCGTGGTCGCCCAGCCCGTGCACAAAGACAGCACCCGCTTTTACTTCGCCAATTGGCTCACTTACCCACCGGGATATCGGTGCGGCACCATTGTGGAAGAACTCGTGAGAGGGTCGAATCACGGGCCCTTTATGTAACAGAATCGTCACGTTCTTCAATGGGAAAGATTTAATAAAGCGAAAGATATAGATGCGAATATTAGCATGTATGTTTTCGGCTTACATGGAACACCTTACCCTGTCATTTTTACGAATAGGGAGATAATTCAAACGGCCTCCAGGGGCCTTAGGTGCTCAAATCTTTCGGAAGGGTGAGAGGAAATCATCGATTTATGCGGCCTGGGTTTGGTCTGGCTTCCGCTCCTTTCAGGCCGCGTTGGTTTTCAAAAACCAACACATCTGAACATTTCTCAGGCCGCACTGCCTCCGCGCTTCCACCCGGAAGAATTAAAATAAGGGTTCGAGGAATACCCGCGGACTCTATTGGGAAAACTCGCTCAATCGCTCTTGGAAGAGGGTGTTGGCGGGGTCGAGCGAGATGGCTTTCCGGAGTTGCTGAACGGCCTCCGCCTTCTTCCCAAGGGCGGAATACACCTCGGCTGCATGATGATGGATCGTGGCGTCCGGTCTCGACAACTTCTCAAGCGCTTCTAACAAAACGTTCAAGGCTCTCTCGTTGTCACCCTTCAAGTGATGATACCAGCCCAAGCTGTCAAGATACTCCGGACGGTCCGGCTCCAGTTCCAGCGCGCGTTGAATGTTGATGCCGGCTTGGTCGATGTTCTTCCCTTGCTCGAGCCAGAGGTAGCCGAGTTGGTTCAGAGACTTTGCGGCGAGTTCCGGCTGGTCGGCGGGAACGAGCCCGATGGAGCGTCGCAGGAGTTCTTCCGCGCGGGGAACCATGCCCGCTTGTGCCGCGGCGAGGGAATAGTTGAAGTAGAAGCTCTCCGCCAATGCCTCGGGACCGTGTTCCTCGGCAAGCGCTTCCGCCATTTCATACTTTGTCACCGCCTCGGCGAAGGCACCGCTTTCGAGTAACGCATCGGCAAGGAGGATGGCGGCCTCCGGAGATTCCGGCGACATGGAGCCGGCCCGCTGCAGGTATTTCACCGCCTCTTCGTGGCGACCCGCCGCCGCGCACAGGTCGGCCAATTTCCGATAGTCCTCCAGGGACGGCTCGCCGAGGGAGAGAAGAGTGGAGAAGTGATCGACGGCCTTCCCGAAATTGCCCAGTGATTCGTGCATCTCGGCGAGAAGCTTCTGCGCGGTCGGGCGATGGGCGTCGATCCGCACCAGAGCTTCCAACTCTCTCATAGCCAGTTCATTTTCGTTCGTGATGCGGTAGACGCGAACCAGCTTTTCCCGCTCCAGCAACGCCTGGGGATAACGGTTGATCATCGCCCGGTAAACGGTTTTCGCTTCCTTATACTGACGCGTCGCCGCGTAGTAGTCGCCGACCGTTCCATTGACTCCACGGTCGTCCGGCGCCAGCGAACGCGCCTTTTCGAAGAGACCGTTCACGCGATTCCGATTCTCCTTGCCCGCACTCACCGGCCAGATGTCCCGCGCCATGCCCGCCACGCGCAGCCAATAGCCTGACTCGTCGGATGGCGAACTTGTTAGTTTCTCACCGATATTCCGAGCCTCACTGCGATAACCGAGGGAAAGAAGCATCGAAACGAGCCGCTCGGCCAGGGGCATCGAGTCATCGAACTCCTCGTACGCCTCCTGCAAAACCTCGAGGGCACGCTGCTGCAGGGCCGGATCGTCCCGTTGATAGTTCTCACAGAATCGGGAAAAGCGCAGGGAGGTTTCGGGATCGTTGCCTTGTCGCTGCAAGAACGCCTCATAAAGCTGTCGGCCGGCCGCCAGCCGTCCACTACCAGCCATCAAGTGGGCAGTCTCGTCGACAAGGGTCTGGCTATCCGGATCGAGCGCGAGTGTCCGCTGCAGGTCTTCCAGAGCTCTTTCGAAGTCGCCTGCCTGATGCCGCGTTATGCTCCGAAAATACACGGCAAAGGATTCGCTTCTTCGCATGGTGTGCTCCGATGTCCTGTAGTTTTCGGCGGCGTCGACTTGGGTGAGCACGGCGAGCTCATTGATTTCCGGGGGCTTGGCGAGCGCGTTCTGCAGATTCACCGAATCTGCAATCACATCGGCGAGAGCGACTGTCACCACGACCGCTCCCGCAGCGATCTTCAGTTTTGGCATCCCAATTTGCATGGCGGAAAGATTAGCAGAACCAGGAAAGGCGCGAAAGTGCGCGAAGATCCTCGTGGGGAGAAATTGCTGTTTAGGCGCGTTTCTTTCGGTCAGAGCCGGCGCGACACCCCCTTCGCTTCGCACCCTTCCTGGTCTCTCAGTAACCTATTGTCTTGAGAACGGCTTCGTCCCACTTCCAGTAAGTATATACACCCGAGTTCCCGAGAAGATTGTCCACTTCAAGAACTACCAGGCACTCTTCTTCGACATATTCCACCCTTGGTTGCTGCTCCCGATACTCGCCTGAGTCAAAAATCTGTACCATCTTCGGCTTCCGTGGTAAGAATTCCTTCTCAGGAAAGTAAATGAGTTGTCGGAAGTAGGAGGTATGCCTCACGATCCGTGTTCCCATGTAGTCGTGAAAGTCTGTTTGAAGAAACCTTTCAAAGAGAATCCTTTGAACCACATCGTCAGGATTTGGCTCTGAACGGATACCTATCCTCGTCTTCCAGCGTGCTTCGCTGACGTTCAAGTACTGCTTGTGAAAGTAGTTGTTGGTGTACTCCCTCTCTGACTGGGCGGCGTTGGTTCCCAGTCCCGAAATCCTGGTGTCCACGTCGTCAGAAATCGACCTCTCGTGCTCGACGATATTCAGACTCCTCCGGGGAATTCGAAGAGTGAAGGACTCATTTCCAAGCGCACGAATCGTCAATACCCTCAAACTGCTGTAGGGGAAAAAGCCGTCCTCGTCGGGGTCGTCATACCGGTGGATCAGGAGCATGCTTGGAATGTCGTAATCCTCTTGAACCAAACCTTCCAACAAGCGGTCGGTATCCGCTTCAAAGGTCAATCGGCGGACGCTGACCCCGTTGGTGAAGGAAAGGGCCTTGATTTCATCAGGCAGTGCATCCGCAGGTGGAGGCGGTGCATCGTCCAGATAGATCGGGATGACCTTCTTGCCCATCTCCAAGGCGGTGGAGATCTCAAATCTTACCGGGTCATTCTCCATGTTGATGCGGCGCTCGCCCGTCTCGGCATCACGCACGTCAAGCCATGCGGATCCGATCAGGACAAGTAAGATGTCGCAGCGTGAGACCCTTTCTTCGATTTCCTTCACGAAGTTGTTTCCAAGCGGAATACCGTCCACGTCGAGAAACACCTCGCTGCCGGTACCTCGAAACCGCTTCACAATCTTCTTGTACAGCCTGTCTGCCGGCCATTGACTGTCTTCCTGGCGGTAACTGATGAAGATGTCCATATTGGGTGATCGCTTTTGGGGGGACGTTATGGGCCGGACGCCCGCTACTGTCATAGAACTCTTGCCGGAAAGGCGATTGTTGTCTTTGTCATTCGGCCTTCGCTTCGCGGCTGGTAGCGGATTGGCGCGCGCGGCCTTGTGCGATCAACTCGGGCTCAAGGAGCAGGCAATCAATAGGCACTCCCGATGGGGGAACAATCATTGCACTGAATGGGTATGCCGTAACCTTGGTTCCATCCACATACTCAATTTTCACAATCGGCATGAGAATGCCAGGCAGCCCAAGGTTCACCTCATCTCTGGCGATAATTTTTTTTTTTGATAAGAATGGAGAGGAGTGCGTCTTGTCCGGAGGAAGAGTCGGATGCTCTTTCTTGAACCACCACCTTCTGGATATCTCCTAGTTCCCAAAGGGTCTTTCCGGCAAATTCGCTTGGGCCAGTTTCTGACAAGGAGAGATAATTGGATGTCTGATCCTCGGAAGAAACGACAAAAGGAGCAGAGAGAAGGAGCAGCATTAGACGCAAATGATTCATTCTTTTTCCGAATGGTTAAGGTTCAAAACGCCGTGTCTCTGGGAAAAGAGGCAGCGATGGCGTAGAGAACGATCCTGTGAACTGCCGGCATTGGATCAGAAGATCACATTTTCAGCAAGTTGGTCCCACATCGGAAAGCACTCTTCCACTGTCCCTTGCAGATGATCGGGCAGGTGGCCAGGGTCGGGTATGGTTGCGGCGTCGGGGACGAAACCGGTCGATTGGTGCACATTCCCATACCAATGCGGGGCCCCGACGCCGTCTGCAGGTTTGGGGCCGGGAGGCCAGTGGAGCATGGTGGCATCGAAGGGGAGGCCGAGTTTCTCGCAGAGAGAGGTGAGGGTGGTTTCGGGGTCGTTGCGGACGGCCGTGGAATCGAGGGTGTGAACAGGGAGGTCGCGGGCGCGGAGGGCGTTGAGGATCTCAAGTTGCTGCGGGTAGCCGAGGTCCTCGGGAGTGGGGGACTCGACGATCTTGTCGAAGGAACGGGCGACGAGGACCGGGTGGCGGAAGAGGAGAATGTTGGTAAAGTGTTCTAACAAGTTCACGTTAAATGTCCGCCAGTGCTGCGCCATGTTCTTGATGAAGAGAACTTCGGTGCCGGGCTCATGGAGCATCCCCGTCCGAATGGCGTCAGCGGGATCAGTGGGTTGGCTGGCCAAGACGTCTTCCCAAGCCGGGTGGTCTTCTCGTCGCCCGGCAGTGGCGAGGTAGGCGGCGTAAAGGGGTTCGTCGACGACCGTCGTGTCCCTTCGCTGGGCGAAGGAATACATGAGGGCCGTCGAGACGTTGCGTGGGCCGCTCCAGACGCAGATTCGTCGGGTCATGGGGCAACACTGGCTTGGAGGGCCTCATCATACCAGCCGCGTAGTTGATTGATGACCGGCCACGGTGGCTTGCCGGAGCCGATCGATCTCCGGTCAATGGCCGTAACAGGCGTGAGGCCGCCGAAGGTGCCGGTGACGAAGGCTTCGTCGGCGCTGTAGGTGTCATAGAGCGAGAAATCCTTCTCAAAAGTTGCCATCCCGTGGGTGCGGGCGACTTCAAGGACCTTGCTGCGGGTGATGCCGTTCATGCAGTACTTGCCGGACGACGTCCAAAGTTCGTCGCCGTTCTTCACGAGGAAAAAGTTGGTCGCATTGCACGTGGCGACGAAGCCGTGGAGGTCGAGCATGAGGGCTTCGTCAGCGCCGGCGGCGAGGGCCTGGTTGAGGGCGATGACCTCGTGGAGTTTGCTGTGGCAGTTGAGGCGGGGATCGAGGTAGTCGGGCGAGCCGCGGCGGACCGAGCTCGTGAACAGGGTGATGCCGCGTTCGTAAGTCGAGGGATCGACGGACTTGTATTCGGCGATGATGACAATGTTGGGACCCCAAAGGGCGAGGCGAGGATCCTGCGAGGGCGTCTTCTTGTTGCCGCGCGTGATCATGAGACGGACGTGCACCCCGTCCGTCATGTGGTTGGCGTGTAAGAGTTCGTCGACGCGTTTGGCGAGGTCGGCGCGGGTGAGGCCAATCTCGAGACTGACCGCTTGGGCGGCTTCTTCCAGCCGCGAAAAGTGTTCCTCGGCGAAGGCAAGTTTCCCGCCATGGACCCTCATCCCCTCCCAAACGCCGTCGCCGACGAGGAATCCGCTGTCGAAAACGGAGATTTTCGCCTCGGGGCGTGGAATCAGTTCGCCGTTGATGGAGATGAGGACCGATTCATTGCGTGGGTCATCGAGGGCGTTGTGGGTTCCGTGAGCGGCCATGGGCGGACCTTGCTTTTACCGCGCATTCCCTGCGAAACCAAGCTTTCACCGCCTCGAGACTGGAGGGGAACCATGAAAGAGGCGCAATGGCGCGAAAGTTTCCAGGAAAGCGGACGAAGCTGGCGAGCGTGCAGGTGGATCGCGATTTCCAAGCGGGATGGAAATGCTTCCGAGCGAAGCGAGCACTTTTTCGGCTTGCGTTGAGGGGACAGAATCGCGTTCCCGGAAGATCTTCCGCGCTTCGCGCTCTTCTGGGTCCATCGTGCCCGGAGGCCACGATCCACCGTAGGGTTCACTTCATCGATGTGATCGTATTGAGAAGGTCTCTGCGACCGGCAAGTGCGGCGAGCGCAAGGACGCCAAGGACGGCGGTCATGCCGTAGTTTCCTTGGGCGAGGAGGACGTTGTAGAAGGCGATGTTCAGGATGATGGGGCCGATGAGAAGGAGGCCGAGGTTCACGAAAAAGCCGGAAACCAAGAGAGCGCCGGCGACCAGCTCCAGCACTTTCACCACCGTGAGATAGCCGGACCCGAACATGGCACCGATGAAGCCGGCGGCGGCGGAACCTTCCTCTGCGGGGGGGACGGGCATGAACTTCAGCCAGAAGTTGGCGGCGAAGACGATGAAGAGAAGCCCAAGAAGGATGCGGGCGACGGTGGAGACTTTGGCGAGATGTTTCATAGTGAATTCGGGAGGATGAAAGCGTGGGGTCAACCCGAGCGGACCGTGGATGTCCACGGTCCGCTCGGGTTCATGTTCAATATAGGGAATAGAATTGTTCCCGCACAACTTTCCCGTCCTTCCATTCCTGAACGGCGACCTGATTGCCCTTCTTGTGGCCGTAGACTTCGTGAACGAAGTCGAGGTGCCACTCGGTCATGGTGACGTTCTCGCCGGCGGCGGTGTGCAGGATCTTCGCTTCGCGCCACTCGGAGACACCGCCGAGGAATTCCTTCTCGCGGGCAATGTTGGCTTCGAGGCCGTCCGCGACAACCATGTCCTTCTCGTAAAAGACAGCGTCGTCGGCGTAGTATTTCTCCAGCGCGTCGTAGAGACCGCTGTTCATAATGAGGCGATTGATGTCCTCGATGTTTTCACGGAGTGATTCTGTATTGCTCATTATTCCGGGTGGTTCGTTGGTGGCCTGTGTTAGTTTAAGTCAAAAAGAAGGGCCTCGACCGGCTTGTTCTCGGCGGTGATTTCGAAGTGACCGGGATCGGTCGAGCTTCCGGCATCCCCGTCCTCGAGGGTCGCGTCATTAAGACGGACGGGGCCTTCGATGACCTGGAGCCAGAGTCCGCGCCCTTCGTTCAAGTCGTGGGAGACGGCCTGCCCGGGGTCGAGACGGACGCGGTAGACGTCGGCGTCCTGGCGGATGACGGCGGAGTTCTCGCGTCCGTCGGCGGAGATGACGAGGGCCTTCGCCTTGGCGTTGGCGACTTCATCCGGGTGCCACTCGGTATAGCCAGGTGTGAGGCCGGCGTTTTCCGGGTGGATCCAGATCTGGAGGAAGCGAAGGGGATCCGTCTCGGAGGGATTGAACTCGCTGTGCGTGATGCCGGAACCTGCGCTCATGAGCTGGATATGTCCCGGCTTGAGGACGCGGGAATTGCCCATGCTGTCCTCGTGCTTCAGGGCGCCTTCGAGGACGTAGCTGAAGATCTCCATGTCACGGTGTGGGTGCGTTCCGAAGCCGCGACCGGGCGCGACACGATCCTGGTTGATGACGCGAAGGGAGCGGAATCCCATGTGGGCGGGATTGTGGTAATCGGCAAAGCTGAAGGAGTGCCTGGACTCGAGCCAGCCGTGGTTCGCGTGGCCGCGCTCATTGGACTTGCGGACGGTGATGGATGGGGTGGTGGTCGTTGTCATATTTCTGTTTGGTTTGTTGACGAACAATTCGCCGATTCAGCCCTCGCGGATAATATTTCCTCCTTCACAAGTTCATTCCAATAGGTTATGAACTAGCCAGTCATGGAATTTCACCAGCTCCGCTATTTTGTCGCGGCGGCCGAAGAACTGAGCGTCACCGCGGCGGCAAAGCGTCTACGCGTCTCGCAACCGGCTCTGAGCAAGCAGATTGCCAACCTCGAGGAAGAGGTTGGGACCGCCCTTTTTGACCGCATCCGCCAGCGCATCCATCTCACGGATGCGGGGCGCTCTTTCCTGCCGAAAGCGCGCCAGATCCTCTGCGACGCGGAAATGGCGACCCAGCAACTGCGCGAGAATTTCGGCCACGAGAAGCGCACCTTGCGCCTCGGTTTTCTTTCGCCGTTCCTTGATGACATCGTGGCGCCGGCGGTGAAGTCATTCCGAAGGCAATCGCGCCGCCACGACGTCGCCCTCTTTGAATTGTCCGCGCGGGCCCAGCTTGACCGTATCCGCGACGGCGAACTCGATGTAGGTTTGTTAGGTAATGTCGCGGACGAGGACCGCCGGCATGTGGCCACGAAGCGCGTGATGCGAAGCCGGATGGCGGCCGTTCTTCCCATCGACCACCGGCTAGCGGGGCGAAAGCGGATCGCCTTGAGCGAACTCTCCGGGGATGACTTCGTCTCGTTGTCCGATACGTATTTTCCCGGTCGCCGCCAGTTCCTCTTCGAGATGTGCGAGTCGCAGGGCTTTGAACCGGAGGTGATTGAGGAAAGCGACACGCTCACCCTGATGCTGGTGGCGATCGCCACCGGTTCCGGGGTGGGATTGCTGCCGGAACACAGTGCGAAGCTTCCGCATGAGGGTGCGGTTTTTGTTCCCTTGAGCGCGCCGACGGTGCATGCCGATGTCCTCGCCGTGCGCCGACGGGGAGGGTCTGATCCTTCGGTGACACGGCTCATGGATCATCTCCTCGGGAATTGAGGGAAAGGGGCGCACGATTCCTGCTTCTGGTCGGGTGATGATCCCCCAGGAAAAGCTCTCAACGCACGACAAGGCGCTGCAATTCAACCTCGATCCCCGGCGCTACGGCACCTTTGCCGAGATCGGCGCCGGGCAGGAGGTCGTGCGCTGGTTTTTCCGCGTGGGCGGCGCGGCGGGAACGATTGCGAAAAGCATTTCGGCCTACGACATGAAGATTTCGGATGCGATTTACGGGAAGGCGGACCGCTACGTGTGCCGTCCACGGCTTGAAAGCATGCTCAAGTACGAGCAGGATTTGAACCTTGAGCGGCTGCGGGGTGAACGCGGGGACACCACCGCCTTCTTCACCTTCGCCGACACGGTTTCAGCGAGGAACTTTCATGGGACCAATGAATGCCACGGCTGGATGGGAATCCGCTACCAGGCCCATCCGCGCGACGAGGACAGCCAGATCATCATTCATGTGAGAATGCTGGACAATACCAACGCCCTGCAACAGGAGGCGCTGGGAATCGTCGGGGTCAACCTCATCTACGGGGCCTGCATGTTGCACCACAATCCGGACCGGTTGATCGAGTCCCTGCTCGACGGGTTGAGCACGGAGCGGATCGAGATCGACATGATTGAGTTCACCGGCATCGAGTTCCGTCATGTCGACAACCGCTTGATGAGCTTGAAGCTTGTGCAGTTGGGCCTGAGCAACGCCGCCATGTTCGGACCCGCCGGGGACGTCCTGCAACCTTCGGAGATCCTGCGCAAGCGACCGATTCTGGTTGAGCGCGGGAGTTTCCGGCCCGTGACGCACACGAACCTCGACATCCTTCAATGCGCTTACAGGAATTTCTGCAAGGAAGAGGGCGTGGAGGCCGACCGTGTGGTCCAGCTCATGGAAATTACGATGAACAACCTGATGGCCACCGGGGAAATCGATTACCGGGATTTCCTTGCGCGGGCGGACATGCTGGGGGCGTGCGGGATGACGGTCCTGATCTCGAATTACTTCGAGTATTACCGTCTCGCGGCGTATCTCCAGCGCTACACGCGGGCAAAAATCGGCATCACGATGGGCGCGGTGAGCCTAGAAGAGCTGTTCGACGAGAAATACTACGCGGAGCTGGGCGGCGGTATACTCGAATCCTTCGGGCGCTTGTTCAAAAACGACCTCAAGCTCTACATCTATCCCCTCAAGGACAGGGAAAGCGGAGTGCTAACAACCACGGAAAACATCAAGATCAATCCAGGCTTGCAGGAGCTCTACCAGCATCTCTTGAACCGCGGATGCGTCGAGGACTTGAAGGGGTACCGGGAGGAATGCCTCGACATTTTCTCCCGCGACGTCCTCCGCAAGATCGGCGCCGGAGACGGTGGCTGGAAGGATCTGGTTCCCGAGAGCGTGGCGGAGGTGATCAAGAGCCGCGGCTACTACAACAGCTGAACAAGTGAGGTGGTTCTGCTAGGAGGACGGGGATGCGTGACCGTATTTCGTCCGCAGGTCGGCGAGTGATCTCTCCAGTTTCACCTTCGAATTCGGACCGGGAGTCGACGCGGTGAGGATGCGGTAAATGATTCCCGAGGTCGCCAGTCCTGCCTTCGTCGTGTCTTCATCGGGGGCTTCGGCCGCCGAGAAGTACTCTCCGAGGAGCACGGCATCGCCGACGTCGGAAAGGTGCGCGTGCGAATTGGACCGCCCGGAATGGTATTGCATGGCGGAGCCGACATAGAGCGCCAGCAGGTGGGATGCGATGAGGGCGATGACGGGGGTGAGCTTTGGATTCATGGCAAGTCGGCGTGATTACAGCTTCACGATGATGAAATCGATCCTTACAAACCAGGCATGCCATTAT
>JBCDLR010000001.1:0-54190 GCA_038745205.1 Verrucomicrobiota bacterium | reverse complement strand
GAATTCGACTTCGCCCGCGGTACTGTTGGAGAAGCCAGTGGGAGAGACTCCTCCAAAGAATTCCTCCGTGATGTAGATGACCTGCACCTGGAAGCTGGCAGCCGCGCTTTGCGCCGCGTTCCCATTGCCCCCACCCGTGTCGACGACCTGCCCGGCGACCAGGTTCACATTGTAGGTCCCATCGAGGTTGGAGGACCAATTCCCAAGAAACGGGAACCCGACTGGGGCGATCATGAGATACTCGAGCGTGATCTCGTTGGCGTTGGCCCCGGGTGCGCTCGTGCTGACGACCATGGGATTGTCGAAAGGGCCGGTGACAGTGATGTCGTCCGTCCCCAGACTGCTGGCGTTGATCAACTGGCCCGCGGGCGCTTTCCAGGTGATGAAGACGGAATGGGTGCCGCTGCCGTCAGTGAGGCGATCGTTGACGACGATGGAGGTCGCGGTGATCTGGGCACTTGCCGTCGAAACTGAAGCAGCCATTGCCAGTAGCAGGGCGAGGATTCGGGCTAAACATTTCATGACGTCGTGGGGGCACAAGGTTTGTATTCTCCAGGAGAATGTTGAGCCGGTCGGCATCGGTGAAATGGAAGGTTCGGCAGACGTGTTCATGACCAATTTGGGTTTTGAATTTGGCGAATTTCTGAATGGATAAGGAGAAACGGTTGGTAGAGCTGCGCAGCCGGGAGCGTTGGTTCAGAGGCAAAGGTGCATGGGCCTCTTCAAGTGGTGGAAGCGCGGCGACACGGTCAGGTTGGATCGGGAATCCTTAGCGACCCTCAGGTATCCAAGCTCCGCTTGGCGGCGGAGTGACAGCGTGCCGCTCTTAAAGACAGCGCGGCAGGATTCATCCCGGGAAGGAAAGCAGTCGTTGCAAATCAGACGGAAATTTTGTTGGGCCATTCCATGATGCCAAAGCGCTCTTTCCTTCGAGAGTCGGACATGGCGGTGGGAAAAAATAATTCGTTGTTCAAACGACCATGGAGGCGAGACTCCCGGAAATCAGTGGTCCGAATTTGCAACGAAGGCCGATCGGCCCGTGATTCCATCGAAGCCACCCGTTCCTGAAACGGCAGCCGGCCTCGGAATTTTTTTCGCGAAGATGGCGAAGTTCGCTGCTGAATAACGCTTTCCTTCAGGTGGGCAAACTGATGAGTGATTCTTCCCGCCAGATCGAAAGCAGAGAGAAGACAATCTTTCTCAAGGCCCTCGAGCAGGAAACTCCGCGCGAGCGTGAAGAATTCGTTGCACAAAAGTGCCGAGGGGATGAAGCTCTTCTCGAACGGGTGAATCGGCTCCTGAAATCGGGCGAAGACACGGGTCACCCGCTCGATGCCGACAGTTTTTCCACCGCCAAGGAGGAACTCGAAGCGCTCTCTGAATGCCTCGAGCAGGATTCGCGTTTCATGGCGGATCTTGGCGAAACGATTATGCGCCTTGGTGACTATGAATTGATCGATGAAGTCGGTCGAGGCGCCGCCGGCGTGGTCTTCCGGGCCAAGCAGGTCAGTCTGAATCGTGAAGTCGCGGTGAAGGTCATACTTGGTTCGACTTGGGTGACCTCAGCCGGGCGGAGCCGCTTTCGCCTCGAAGCCGAGGCAGCCGCCAGCCTCAATCACCGCCACATCGTTCCCATCCATGAAATCGGGCAGCATGACGGGCACGACTTCTACAGCATGGCTTACATCTCCGGAGGCACCCTGCGGGATCACCTCCATGAGATCCGCGAAGACCGGAGGAGCGCGGTTTCGCTGATGGCCAAGGTCGCGCGGACCATGCAAATCGCCCACGAACAGGGGATCCTCCATCGCGATTTGAAGCCGGGGAATATTCTCCTCGACGAGGCCGGTGAGCCGCTGATCAGCGATTTCGGGCTCGCCTTCGACTTGCGCCAAAACATCGGTCTCACCTTCACGGGCCAGATCCTCGGAACGCCCCAATACATGGCCCCGGAGCAAGCTGGGGTCCAGAGTGGCGCGATTACGACGCATGCCGATATCTACAGCCTCGGAGCGATCCTCTACGAACTGTTGTCCGGCCGTCCCGTTCTCGAAGCGGATTCGCTGACCGCTGCACTGCGATGCCTCACCGATGAAACGCCGACGCGCCTGCGCCTGCTCGATGCGAGCATCGACCGCGACCTCGAAACCATTGTCGCCAAATGCCTTGAGAAGAACCCGGTCGACCGCTACGACTCCGCGCACAGTCTTGCCGACGATCTCGAGGCCTGGATCGACCGTCGGCCCATCTCAGCCCGGGCGCAGACACCTGCTCAACGGCTTATCAAATGGATACGTAGAAAGCCGGTCGAGGCAGGGTTGGTGGGATCGATTTTTCTCCTTCTTCTCTCCTTCGGAATCGGCGGTCCCCTTGTGGCAATAGAGCAGGCGTCTCTTCGCAAACTCGCCGATGAGGCAAGGGATAGGGCGGAAACCACTCAACGCTCCGCTGAGAGTGCCGAAGCGAAGGCCATCGAGGCAGCGGAGCTCTCAAACAAGCGAGCCTATGCCAATCGGCGCCTCGCCTACGCGTCGAACATGCGTCTCATCAGCACCGCTGCCCATCTCGGGACGACAACCCCAATGGCAACCCAGACGATGCTGACGACGCTTCGTCCAGATGCTTCAGACGAAGACTTCCGGGGCTGGGAATGGTATTACACGTTTGGCCAACTCCACTCCTCGCCGATCCAGTTCCGTCAGAAAGGAAAGGTCAACTCGATCGACTTCTCTCCGTTCGGGGAGTTTTTCCTCGTGAGTAATAAAAAGGGCACAACGATCTTCGACACCCTGACCCGCGCCATCGGCCGAAGCTTCACCGACGGCGAAGAGCATCTCTTTTCCTCCTGGAGCCGGAACGGGGAGACCATCGTTACGCTTGGTCAATCCGGGAAAGTGAAAATCTGGAACGCGAAAACCGCGGCCGTGCTCACCTCTCTTCCGATCAAATCACCGGGACGATCCATCTCCCTGGGGCACGGGGGGGCGCAGGTGGCGGTGCTGGAGGCAAACAACACGATTTCCTTCTGGTCGAATGAAGAATCCCCGAAAAGCCTGAGAAAGCCGATTCAACCTCCCGTGAAATTCGAAGCGATCGCTTGGAGTCCGGACAACCGCTACCTTGCGGGAATTGGAAACTCGAAGACTGTTTTTATCTGGGACCTCGATGACCCCAACACTCCCCTTGAGACCTATCCGGGTCACCGAAGCCATCCGACAACACTGACTTGGAAGAGCGACAGTTCCTGGCTTGCAACGGGCGACATGGACGGAGCCGTTCGGATCTGGGGCGTCCCCGGAGGCCTCAAGATTGCCAATGCCGGTGTGAACTATGACAAGGCGGAATTCTATCGGGATACCGTGACCGCACTTGCTTGGGATCCGGATGGCCCTTCACTCATCAACACGATCGAAGGCTTTGAAGGACTGGTCCTGCTCGATTTCTCCCTGAATTCCCATGATATCCTTCACGAATTTGAAGGGGTCGTGTCGGCGGTGGTGTGGAGCGGCGATGCGCACTCCATTGTCGCAGGAAATTCGGATGGAAAGATCTCCATCTGGCGACATGGACTGCCTGTCGTCTCTGAGGTCGTTCTCCACCATGGTGAGCCTGTTTCCACGGTCGCCTGGAGCGGGGATGGAGCCACACTGGTTTGTCGAAGCGAATCCGACCAATTCTTCTCGTTTCTTCCTGCCACGGGCCAGGTCCTCTCTTCAGTCACCCTCGACCGGGCCACCTCGGAGACCTATGCCTGGAGCCCTAACCGGAAGAAAGTCGCCGCCGTCCACCGAATGCCAACCGGTGATCAATTGGCAATTGTCGATCTCGAAGAGAAAGAGGAAAGGCATTCCCTCAGCCTTGGCACGACCAATTCGGCTGATCTGATATGGCCCCGGGACGATGAAGTCTTCCTGCTCGAGAAAAGCGGCGGAGTTCTGCAGATCACCCTTGATGGGGAATATTCGGCAAATCGACTTCGCCCTCCCGGGAAAGAAGAGGGTGCATCTTTTTCGAGGGTCTCCGCGAGCCCGGACCTTCGCTACATCCTCGCTTCCAGCGATGACGGAGGATTTTCCGTCATCGCCACCGATTCCGGCGAAGTTGTTTTTGAATCGAAAAAGCAGGAGCGGCGACTGGTGGCCCACGCTTGGCATCCTGACAGTCTCCACTTCGCGACATGTTCTGCCGGGGGGGCGATTTCGATCTGGTCTCTGCGAGAAAAGGAAAAGGTTCGGGAATTCAATTCCCCCTCTGGCATTGTCGGTGCTATCGCATGGCATCCCCATGGAAATCGCCTTGCAGCGGGCGGCGAAGACGGGGACCTCTTTCTTTGGGATTGGGAAAACGGGGAGCCTATCTTGCAGTTGCATGGGCACAGCGACCTCATTGCAGACCTCTCCTGGGATCAAAGCGGGCAACGTCTAGCGTCGACGAGCCGCGATGGTGCTGTCAGGGTCTGGGATGCGACGGCAGGAGTGCTCCTGAGTCGAGATTTGACTGCCCTTGCCGCTCCAAAGTGACCAAAGCAATCCGACGGGATCGAAGAATGAGCCGTCGGATTCCTTATCCGGTCATTCGACCGAGAGGTCCTTCTTCAACTCTTCCTTCAACCAAGCCTTGGCGTATGTCCATCGTCTCGTCACGGTCCGGTAGGAAACATCGGTGGCATCGGCGATCTCCTGGAACGAGAATCCCGAGAAGAACCTCATCTTGACGAGATCGGCCGTCTCCGGGTCTTCCTTTTGCAGTGTGTCAAGAACCTCATGGACCGAGAGAATCAAATCGTCATCCACGCTCGACACGATTTGGGATTCGGAAAGCTGGATTCGTTCGAATTCTCCCCCTCGCTTTTGCCGCTTGCGTGCTCTCGCCCGGTCGACAAGCACCCAGCGCATCACCTCCGAGGCCGTCGCAAAAAGGTGAGCGGTATTGCGAAAACGGCTCATCTTTTCGTTGTCGGACGAAAGTCGAAGAAACACCTCATGGACCAGGGAGGTTGCACTGAGAGTCGCGCCAGCTCCCTCGCTGGCGACCCGCAGACTCGCAAGTTTCGTGAGCTCGTCGTAGACGCTTTGGAAGAGATCGTCCGATTTCGCGGGAGGTGGCGGGCTGTCGGATGCCAGCTCCTCTCCCTTATCATGGGATGGGCCTTTCAACTGCTCGTTCTGGGAAGTAACCTCAGGATTATCGCCGCAAGCCGCTGAATTGCACCCAATCTCTTCCCTCCGGAGAAGGCGATTCGGCACCGCCGGTCACACTAGTCCGCCCTATCGAACCCTGATCGACGAGGTCATCGCTGGAGCAAACGTTGGCCTGCCTTGAAGTAAATCAAGGCCACGGATGTCGAAACATTCCCCCATACAGCGCGAAGGGGTTTGAGCCGAGCGTAACGGAACTGACTCCATGTAGGCGGCCGATTATGCCATGGGATCAGAGTAATCAAATAAGAAAAAAGGATGGGGATTTGCTTTTCAGCACTTCTGCCGCCAGACGGTTTTCCGAATCTACTTGCGACGTGACGCAGATAAAAATTGTTAGGGGACAATCTTCAGTTCGCTCTCCTCGTTTCCGTATCAGAACTTATCTCATTTCGAGTCGGATCATCTTAGGCGCAGTGGTCTCTCGCCGTTTTGCCGGCTAAGGAAACTATTTACGGAAAAACTTATTCCGACGGTCGCGTGGTGACACTCCGCTCTAATCGGCGTATTGAGCCGCCGGAAACCGCGTTTAAGGTTGAAACTTTTCCCAGTCGAATTCTGTATAGGTCTCCTTCAACTCCTTCAATAATTCCGGACGAGGCTTGAGCGCGCGGCCCATACGGGAACTGATGCCCTTGGCCGGGTCATGAAGACCGTTCATCTTCGCGTCGTCGGGCATGATCTGGGTATCCCAGCCGGCGAGGTCGGCGGGCTTGACGCCCACGCGGTTGAAGGCGCCCGTCGTGTAGGGAGAGGGCTTGAAGCCACCGACGAAGTCGACATTCAGATCGGCGGAGATGTCCTTTTCCAATCCAGCCGCCCAGAGGCATGCGTTCACGAGGAATCTTCTTGCGCCGTCATCGAATAGGTCTTCGGAGGTGCCATAGGAAGTGTAAACGACGCGGGCTGCTTTCTTCGTGCCAGACGGCGCAATGTAATCGTCGCGGGTCCAGCCGGCGTTGACGGCGGGGAGTTCCGTGTTGATGTCCTCGCTCGGACCAAACGTGTTGAGTACCTGCACATCGAGCAGCGGTGTGGACCCGGCGGGCGGTTGGGACTTGTAGGCGCCGGAGTAGGTGTGAAAGGGCTGCACTCCACTCAGGACCGGATGATCTTTCGCACTTGCGAGCGGCTTGACGGTGCCGCCGAGCCGGTGGTTGGCCCCGTAGTGCGATTGCCCGTGTTCCTTGTTCCAGGTATTGCCGAAGATCTGTTCGCCGAGACCTCCATGATAGTCGTCACCGTCATGGTTGAAATTCAGTTTGCTCCATTTTCCTTCCTGCTTGTTGAAGCAATGCGTGGATGTGCGAAGCCCGACAACCGGCCCTCCGCGCTCAAAGTATGCGGCGAGGAGGTCCGCCTGCTCGTCGGGAAGCGTCATGAATCGCGTGTAGAAGACGAGGAGGTCCGCTTCCTTGAGGACTTCCATCCCGGGAACCGGCGCGCTGCCCGCCTGGATGTGCCCATTCTCGTCGAGGCCAAAGAGAACGGTGCAGCGGAATCCGTGGTGTTTTGCGAGGATTTTTGCGAGCGCTGGGCAGGTTTCCTCGGAACGGTATTCGTGATCGTTGGCGATGAAAACGATGTGCTTGCCGGCGCCCGGCCCCTTCGTGCCCTCATAGACGAGGTATTCGGACGATTTCATCGTGCCCGGCAGAATTGCAGCGCAGGCACAAAGGAGAGCGGTGAGGGTAGGGGTGAGATGGGAATTCATGGGGCTTGTTGACTGGTGATCTATTTTATCGGCAAATCGTCGCAATTCTTTTCGAAAAAGGCCAGAAGGTTTGTGTGCTGGGGAGCATATCCCGTTGGCCAACCGCACAACTGCGGCAAAATTACCGGTTGGGTGCCTCATTGACGCCATTCAAGGCAGGTGACCCGCTACCAACGAAGGTCGTTCGAACTGGCCAATTGCTCTGCTGTCGTTGTGGACAGGGAAGAAAGTCTGTCATTGAGTTCGACCGGATCCAAACCCCCCGAATTCATGTCAATCCCGTCTTCGCTTCAAGTTCATCGATACTCGCTTCTTTTTCTCTCCATCTTCATCGTGGCAAGTGCCTCCAGCGCAGCCATTCAAAGCCCCTTTCTCAAGGAGAAGGGTGGTCCCGCAGCCCGCTACGTGCGAATCACACTCGAGGGTGGCGATAAAACCCTTACGCTCGCCGAGGTGGAGGTTCTCAGCGGCGGGAAGAACATTGCTCCGCAAGGGAAGGCGACGCAGTCCGCTACGTCTCATGGCGGCGAAGCATCGAGAGCCATCGACGGCAACCGGGATCCGGATTGGGGCAAGGGCGGACAGACGCACACGCCGGAGGGTGGACGTGATCCCTGGTGGGAGTTGGATCTGGGCAGGGAATTCGAGGTCACAGCCGTGGGAATCTGGAACCGGGGAGGCAGCCTTGCGCGGCGACTCGACGGATTCACCATCGCCCTGCTCGACGCAAAGCGGAACAAGGTCTACGAAAAGCTGACCCTCGCTGCGCCGGAAAGCTCGATTCACATCCGTCCGCAGGGAAAAAGCGGAATTGTTTATCTCGACGCAAAGGGAAAGGAAGTGGGAAGTGGAACCGACTGGAAGGGCGACCGGTCCGAGGCGCAGGAGCTGTCCGTGAGACCCACGGTCAAGGTGCCGTCGAACTACCGCGACCCTGAAGCATTTGAATTCCGGAAAGGCGACGTCATTTCGATCCTCGGGAACTCGCTCGGCGAGAGATTCCAGCACGGAGGCTGGCTCGAGACACCGTTTCAAAGTGTCCTCCCCAATCACCAGCTCAGCTTTCGGAACATGAGCGTCTCCGGGGACATGGTGGGGATCTTTCCTCGCTCCAAGGGGTACAACTCAATGGACGCCTACCTGCAGCACGTCGGGGCGGACGTGATCTTCTGCTTCTTCGGCTACAACGAATCCTTTGAGGAAGATCACCGTGATTACACCACCCGCCTTGTCAACTTCGTGAACGAGCTGCGGGGCTATCAGCCGAACGGAAAATCCTTTCCTCGCATTGTGCTCTTCAGTCCTATCGCACACGAGGATCTTGGGGATCCCAATCTGCCGGACGGGAGCGCGAACAACAAGCGTCTCACCAAGTACACACAAGCGACCCGCGAAGCCGCCGCCGTGGCCGGCGTCGCCTATGTGAACCTTTTCAACGTCTCCAAGGGGCTCTATATCCAGCATGAAGAGCCGCTGACGATCAATGGCATTCACTTGAATGACCGGGGAAATGAGCTCATCGGGCGCCATATTGCGGAGACCCTTACCGGCGTGGATCCGGGAGAGAAACCGCTGACCGAAATTGCCGCCGCCGTATCGGACAAGAATTGGCACTGGTTCAACCGTTACCGCGCGACCGACGGCAATGACGTGTGGGGTGGACGCTCCAAGCTGAAGTTCGTCAACGACCAGACGAACGCCGAAGTCCTGCAGCACGAGCTCGCCATGATCGACGTCATGAGCGCGAACCGCGATGAAGCCATCTGGGCGGCGGCGCAGGGGAAGGCATGGGTGGTGAGCGACGGGAACGTACCCGATCCGATTCCCGTCATTTCCAACGTGGGTGGCGGGTCCAAGAGTTCGAACGCCGCCAAGGAGGGGAGCCTCGAATACATCTCGGGGATCGAAGGACTCCGGAAGATGACGGTGCCCGAGGGTTACGAGGTCAATCTCTTTGCCGACGAAACCATGTTCCCGGAGATGGTGAATCCCGTGCAGATGCAGGTGGACACCAAAGGGCGTCTATGGGCGGCGGTGTGGCCGACGTATCCGAAGTGGGAGCCGCTCAAGGAGATGAAGGACGCGCTTGTCATCCTCGAGGACACGGACAAGGACGGCGTTGCGGACACCTGCAAGGAGTTTGCCCGCGTGCACAACCCGCTGGGCTTCGAGTTCTGGAACGGAGGCGTGCTCGTCACCTCGCAGCCGGACCTCATCTTCCTCAAGGACACCGACGGCGATGACGTGGCCGATGTCCGGCAGATCATGCTCGGCGGCTTCGGTTCATCCGATACGCACCATACGGCCAACAACCTGATCTACGGTCCGGATGGGCACATCTACTGGCAAAGCGGCGTCTTCCTGCAGCACAACCACGAGCATCCCTGGGGTCCGCCGCTGACGACAACAGCTTCGGCCATGTATCGCTGGGACCCTCGGCGCCACACGATCGCCTATCACGCCGCCAATTCCCCGAACCCGCACGGCATCTCCTTTGATCACTGGGGCTACCACTATGCGAGCGATGGCACGGGCGGGCGCTGCTACCAGGTGCGGCCGGAGGGGTCGGGCTTCAAGATGCACCAGCTACTGACGAAGGAAGTGCGTCCGGTCGCGGCGAACGCCATCGTCTCAAGCTCGCATTTTCCGGACGAGATCCAGGGGAATTTCCTCGTCTGCAACACGATCGGCTTCCTCGGTTTGAAGAACTACAGGCTCGAACGCGAGGGCATCACGCGGACGGGAATCGTGGAGAAGCGGGACAAGGAAACCCGCAAGAAGATCCGCGAAGAAGTGACCGTTGAACACGAGTTCGGCGAGGTCTGGGGTACGCCGGAAGAAGATTTGCTTCGATCCGACGACGGTAACTTCCGGCCCACTGATGCCGTCTTCGGAGAGGATGGTGCGCTCTATGTTTCCGACTGGTCGAATGTCATCATCGGCCACATGCAGCACAACATCCGCGACCCCAACCGCGACAAGAGTCATGGCAGGATCTACCGCATGACCTATCCGGCTCGGCCGTTCCAAGAGCCAGTTGCGATCGACGGCCAGCCTCTCGACCAACTCATGTCCAATCTCGAGCACCCGGTGGACGGCGTCCGGCACCGCACCCGCGTCGAGTTGTCGGAGCGTGAGAGCAGCGAGGTCATCACCGCCGCGGAAAAATGGATGGCGAAATGGGATCCGGAGAACCCGGACCACGCCGGGTATCTGCTCGAGGGACTGTGGGTCCATCAGCAACACAACGTCCGCAACCGGGAGGTTCTCCAACTTGTCCTGAATTCACCGGTGCAGCACGCGCGCCTTGCTGCCGCGACGGTCAAGCACCACTGGGACGTTGCTGATCCGGCCTTGGGCGCGCAGGTCATCGAGGAAGAGGAAGTCATGGAAATCGAACCCGGCGGCCTTGTCTCGGAGACGCCGGAATTGACGGTCCTTCGAGTGAACACCGTGGTCGAGCAACTCCGCTACGATGTGACGAAGCTGGAAACCACGGCCGGAAAACAGACCCGCATCATTTTCGCGAATCCGGATGCCCTCCCGCACAACCTCGTGCTGATGAATCCCGGCACGGCCACCGAGGTCGGCAACGCTGCGATCGCCATGGGTGCCGACGGATTTGCCAAACAGTTCATTCCGGATTCCTCGGATATCCTCGCCTACACCGACATGATCGATGGCGGAGTCGAGGTGGAACTGGACTTTGTCGCCCCCGAAGTGCCGGGCGACTACGATTACGTCTGCACGTTTCCCGGCCACGCCTTCCTCATGAGGGGAGTTCTAACCGTGAAGGAAAGATAGGCGCCAAATCGAATCCAAACCTTGCCCTGACGTCCAGACCTTGATTTGCCTTCGATCGATGAAAGCCGTTCTCTTGATTCTCCTTCTCCTGTCCCAGGTGTTTCCTGGTTTGGCCTTCGCCGACAAGCCCAACATCGTCTTCTTTCTCGTCGATGACATGGGCTGGATGGATTCGACGCCCTACGGCTCGGAGTATTACGAGACACCGAACATGGAGCGCCTCGCCAAGCAGGCGATGCGTTTTACGGACGCCTACGCGCTGCCACTTTGCTCGCCGTGCCGGGCTTCCATCCTGAGCGGGCAGTATTCGTCCCGTCACGGGTTGACGTCTGCTTCCGGTCATCGTTCGCCGCAGCCCGCGGACGCTTCGCGATATCCCGAAAAGGTTCCGTCGAACAAGAAATTCATTTACGCCGCGAGCAAGAACTACCTCGATCCCGCTTTAAAGACGCTGGCCGAGGTCCTGCAATCGGCAGGATACCGCACCGGGCACTTCGGCAAATGGCACCTTGGATTGATGCCGGAGCACCGACCGGACCAGTATGGGTTCGAGGCGACCTGGCACTGCGCGCCTGATCCCGGTCCTCCAAGCTACTTTTCTCCCTACGGCGTGATGACGGAAGGTCGCCCAACCGGGAAAAACAAGGTGGGCAACATCACCGATGGACCGGAAGGCGAATACATCACGGACCGGCTCACGGACGAGGCGCTGGAGTTTATCGAGACCCACAAAGATGGGCCTTTTTTCGTCAACCTCTGGCAGTACGGCGTTCATGGGCCGTGGGGGCACAAGGAGGAGTACACACGGGAATTCGCGAAGAAAACCGACCCGCGGGGCCATCAACGTAATCCGATCATGGCCTCGATGCTCAAAAGCGTTGATGACAGCCTCGGGCGCGTCATGGACAAACTCGACGATCTCGGAATCGCGGACAAGACCCTCCTCATTTTCTATTCCGACAACGGTGGCAACGTGCACAGCAACGTCGAAGACGATCGCAAACTGGTCGGCATCAAGCCGGGGCATCCCAAGTTTGATTTCCTCGAAGACTGGCGACGGTGGGCAGGACCGGAGCCTCCGACGAACAACGCCCCGTTGCGGGAAGGAAAAGCGCGCATTTACGAGGGCGGGCAGCGTGTTCCGCTCATGGTGCGATGGCCCGGGAGAATTCGCGGGGCAAGCGTGAGCGACGTGATTGTGGGACCGATCGACATGTATCCGACGATACTCGACGCGGTCGGTGTCGACCGTCCCGCGGACCACATCATTGACGGCGAAAGCTTTCTCCCCGTGCTGGAGCAAGAGGGGGAAATGCAACGTGAGGCGCTGTTTTCATGGTTCCCGCATGGCGTGCCCGCCGTGTCGGTTCGGGTTGGCGATTTCAAGCTGATCTACCGATGGGAACCGCATTCGGAATACCCGGAGGTTCGCGAACTCTACAACCTCAAGGAGGACATTGGAGAGACAAGGAATCTTGCCGCATCGATGCCGGGGAAAGTCGGGGAATTGGAAGCCTTGATCGAGAGCTTCATGGACGAAACCGGCGCCCTTCCGCCGATTTTGAATCCGGCTTACAGTCCGCTTGACGCGAGCACCGACCGTGATCCCGCGGCTGGTCTTGTTCCGAAGATGGCGAAGATGGAAGTGGTCGATGGCATTCTGCGTGTCGACGCCGACGGACGAACGCCGTTTCTCGGAACGGCGCGGATCAAGGCGAACGGTCCGATCACCGTCAAGCTTCGCCTGCGCGGAATGCAGGGCGAAGGGGCGGTCCGCTGGATGACGACGAAGGATGAGAATTTCCCGAACGGCAGACGGGGCGTTCCCTTCACTCTTCAGGGGACGGGTGACTGGGAGGAACGGGAGCTGACGCTGCCGGTAGAAGGCACGACGAGGCTGGTCCGGCTTTATCTCCCGGTTGAGCTTGGACCGGTCGATATCGCCTTGGTTGAGTATTCCGGAGCCGAAGGCCTGTTGAAGCGCTGGAGTTTTGGTGAGTAGCCATTCTCCACGGATCGTTTCACATTGCTTGCGGAAGTTCGGGTTGGGCCGACGTATTTGTTGGTAATGCAGGATCCTGTCTATGTGCGTGAAGCATTCGCCGAAATCGCGCCAAAATATGTGTCGACCAATCATGTGTTGAGCCTCGGCATCGACAAGCTGTGGAGACGGCGCTTGGCCTCGATGGTGGCCCGGGAGAATCCGTCGCGGATTCTTGACCTCGCAACCGGAACGGGCGACTTGGCACTCGCCTTGGGGAAGCGGCTTCCGTCGGCAATGATTGTGGCCGCGGATTTCTGCGAGCCGATGCTCGAGGTGGCGAGGGAACGCGGCGTGTCGAACACGACAGTCGCGGACGGGATGAACCTGCCTTTTGACGATGGGGGATTTGACGCGGTCACGATCGGCTTTGGCCTCCGTAACATGGAGGACTGGGCGGGTGGCGCGCGGGAGATGGCGCGCGTGATTCGACCGGGGGGAAGTTTGTATGTGCTCGATTTCTCCTTGCCGAGGAATCCGGTCGTTCGGGCCGGCTACCGTTTCTATCTCCATCAAGTCCTGAATCGCGTAGCGGGCTGGTTGACGGGAGCACGCCATGCCTACGATTACCTGGGAGGAACGATCGAGGATTTTCCTTCGGGTGAGGCGATGTGTGAGTTGTTAGTTGAGAATGGATTCAGCGAAGCGAGGGCGGAGCCGCAGACCTGCGGAATTGCGTCCATCTACTCGGCAAAAAAATAACCGTGCAGGAGGCGACGAAGGGAAAGTTTTTCCTTTTTCGTCATCCCCGCCCCGCTTTTGATCGAGGGTGGAAAATGAAGATTGATCGCCGAAGGTAGCGCCAGGATGATTCACCCCACTGCCATTGTCTCGCCGGAAGCGATGATTGCTGACGGTGTCGAGATCGGTCCGTATGCGATCATCGAGGGCCCCGTGAAATTGGAAACCGGTGTAAGAGTCCTCGCTCATGCACAAATGCTCGGTGATGTGGAAGTCGGGAAAGAAACCTTGATAGGTCGCGGCGCGATCATCGGGGAAGAACCGCAGGACTTTTCCTTCGCACCCACCGTCAAGAGTGGTATCCGCATCGGGCGGAAAAACCGAATTCGCGAATACGGCACAATCCACCGGGGGTCGAAGGAAGGATCGATGACCGTCATCGGTGACGACAACTTTCTCATGGGGGGCGTTCACCTCGCCCACGACGTGCAGCTCGGGGACGGGAACGTCATCGCGAACAACTGCCTCCTCGCCGGGCATGTGCAGGTCGGGAGCAAGGTTTTCCTCGGCGGCGGGGCCGTTTTTCACCAACACATCCGGCTGGGCAACGGGTGCATCGTTCAAGGGAACGGAGCGATCAGCAAGGACATCGCGCCCTATTGTGTGGCTGCGAGACTCAATGAATTACACGGACTCAACGTGATTGGATTGAGGCGGGCCGGCGCGGACGGCGAGGCCCGAAAAGAGCTGAAGCGCGCCTATTCCCTTGTCTTTCGAGGTGACCAGCCGCTGGGCGAGGTGCTGGCGGGGGTCGAAATGGAAAAATGGGGGTCGCTGGCCCGAAAATTCTTTGAATTTCTGGGCGCGAGGAGCCAAAAAGGAATCTGCTTTCCGCCAACCTAGGGGCGTCCTTCGGGATTCCCGACCATTCGGAAGAATTAGCGATTGGCGGTGCCATAAAAAACAGTTATATTTTCTATAATTTGCGACCGGATTTTCTTCAGATTCCTCGGTTTACGGGCGGAATTCTTTCGCTTAACGTCCACAAAACATTTGGGAATATCTCACTCATGCTAAGCCGTCTTAGTCTCAGAGGCGCTCTTGCGGGCGCTGTTGGAAGTCTTTTGCTGTCTGGGACCAGTGTGGTTTTTGCGCAAGAAGAGGGTGTGCAGGAAGAGGACGGTGCGTCCATGGGAAGTCTGGCGCAAGGGATCGAAGATACCGGACTGACTGTGACCGCGGACAACGCGTTTTGGGAAAGCAACGATGTGGCTCGCGCCGAGGGCAACGTGCATATCGAGGTCGGTGGCACGGAGATCTATTCGGAAAAGGCGCAATACCACCATTCGACCGGCGACATTTTTGCCGACGGGTCGGTTTCCGTTTACCGCGCCGGACAGATTTTCCGCGGTGAGTCCATTGTCTACAACGTGCGCACGGAGGAGTTGAAATCGACCTCCCTTCGCAGCGGAATGGCCCCGCTCTTTTACACCACCGACGAGATGAGCACCGACGCCGAGGCGCTCGACAAGATCTCCATGATGAATGCGGAGTTCACGACCCATGACGCCGCAACGCCCAACTACAAGATCCGGGCGAAGAAGATGACGATCTACCCGAACGGTCGCGACCGGCGCGTGGTCTTCCGCAAGGCGACGATTTATGCCGGGAACGTTCCCGTCTTCTACCTTCCCTATCTCTCCCAGCCCCTCGACGAGGAACTCGGATACCACTTTCTTCCCGGGTTCCGCGACAACTGGGGTGGGTTCCTCCTGAACCGCTACGGGATCATGATCGGCGATCACACGATTGCGACATTCCGGTTCGACTATCGGAGCAAGCGGGGCGTGGCCGGGGGCATTGACCTCAAGTCCATCCGCTTCGAGGACAATCCCAACTTCGGGAACTTCAAGTTCTACATCGCGAACGACACGGACACGACGATCTCCAATTCCGGTCGCATTCGTGAAGACGTCGACATCGACTCCACCCGTTACCGCGTGAACCTGCAACACCGTATCTACCTGCCCGGTCCGGAGGAAAGCACGCTCTACCTCGACATCGACATCAACAAGATCAGCGACGGCTTCTTCTATGAGGACTTCTTTGAAGAGGAATTCCGCATCGACCCGCAGCCGGACAATCTCCTGAACCTGCAGAAAATTTTCCCACGCGGGCAGGTCAGCTTGCTCACGCGTTTTGACGTCAACGACTTCTACCGCAACGACACCCGGCTTCCGGAGATCGCCGTCGACTTCACGACGCAGCCCATTTTCGACACCGGGCTCTTCTACACCGGCGAAACCAGTTTCGGCATCTACGACGAGGAACTCGGAGACCTTGAGCGCGAGCAATTCCTCACCGATATCGGCAAGGGTTCGCGCCGTCTTGAGGATCCGGCAGGCACCCTGCTCAAGGACCCCGACTTCAGCGTGACGGAGACGGAATCGATGATTGAGGAATTATCCCGCCAGCTCGGGCAGACAACCGGTTACAACCGCTTCGATACCTACCACCAGATCAACGCTCCGCAGGAGTTCTTCGGCTGGCTGAACTTCAATCCGCGCGTTGGATTCCGTTACACGTCCTACAACGACATCGACACGGATGAGGGTGTGGAAGTTACCGGCGTGACGACAACGATCACCGGGAGTGAGACTGGCGACGACGGTTCCGTCTCTGACGTCACGGAAACGACTGTGGGGACCGCGCCGGCGGACCGATCCGGGCTCTCCAATTCCCTCGATCGGACCACCTTCCACGCGGGCTTCGATCTCTCGTTCAAGCTCTCGCGTGACATGCCGAACGTCGCCCTGCCCCGACTCGGCGTGGACGGACTTCGCCACATCGTCCAGCCCTACGTCAACTACTCCTATGTCAGCACTGACGAGTCCCTCGACGACCGCATCCGCCGCATCGACCGGTTTGTTCCCACGACGAAACTCCGTCCGATCGATCTTCACCAGTCCACCTTCGTCGATGACATCGTCAGCTGGAACATCGTGCGTCCCGGGGTCAGCCAGCGTTGGCAGACCGTCCGCGATGGCCGCGCCTACAACTGGCTCGAGACCAATACTTACTTCGACTACTACATCGATGATCCCGAGTTCGAACGCGACTTCTCCAACATTCACAACGAAACCCGTTGGAGGCCGCTTCCGTGGCTCGCCCTCGATGTGGACTCCCAGATTCCCGTCTTCAACAGTGGTGATGAGTTTGATTTCACCGAGATCAATACCCGCCTCACGTTCCAGCCGACGAAGAACTTCGAGTTCAGCATCGGCAACCGCCTTCTTCAGGACCATCCGTTCTTCGAGGACTCCAACCTCCTGGAGCTGACGACCTACACGAAACTGACCGAGACGCTCGGAGTGAGCACCTTCCACCGCTACGAGGCCGACGACAGCACGCTCGAATACCAGCAATACTCCCTTCACAAGGACCTGACGAGTTGGTCCATGGGCATTGGCGCTACCATTCGCGACCATCGCGAGGGGGACACCGACTTTGGCATTGTCTTCCTCATGACCCTCAAGGATTTCCCGCAACTTAGCGTTCCGTTTGAACTGCAGCCTGGCGGCACAGGAAACTGATTCGAAACGTTTCCCAGCAGGAGAGTCTGATCAGGGGGTAGGGAGAGTAGTTGGGAAAGATGGCCTTTTTCCCGGCCCGCCCGATCATCGGGTTGTTTGCTTCTTGAGCGGTGCGACGAATCCGCGGAGAAATCGGTTCCCACAGGATGGCGAGACCGGAAAGGTGCAGGATGGGGATGAAACTCTGAGAATGGGTTGGATTCCGGGCCTCCTACCCATTGCGCGTGCATGAAATTCCATGGAATCACAAGGGATTCCGGGCTGCTCAAAGAAAAGTGCAATTTATTGCACTTTTTTCTTTTCAATCCCTGCCGCCTGTTTACTCTCAAGGTTCTAAAGACTGATTTAACGTCAAAAAACCCACCCTGCTTATACTCATGAACCCTCGTAAAATTGCCTTTCCGGCTATCTCTTCCACTTTGGTATTCCTGCTCGGATTGACCGCGCCTATATCGGCCCAAGATTCCAACTTTGACGGTGGTGGAATCGATTCCAATTGGAACACCGCTGCCAACTGGGATCCGGATGGCGTTCCAGCGAATGCCGGGGCTGGCATTGTCCGCGTAGGGAGTGGCGGCAATTCGTTTACCGCCGACATTACCGCAAATGTGCCGACCTTTTTCGACCTTCATGTGGGTAGGGGAGCATCAGGTATTGCCAACGGAACGGTGAACCATACAGCTGGCTCCGTGACTGCTTCGAACTGGGCCCTCGTTGGAATCGATGGTGATGCCTCCGGAGTATCGACTGGAACCTACAACATTTCCGGGTCTTCAACATTCGGTGTCGGCGGCGTCCTTTCTCTCGGAGCTGGAGGAGGCAATGGGAATTCAACCGGGATCATGAATGTTTCCGGCTCGGCGGGAGTCTCGGCCAACGCAATCGTCGTGGCGCAGAACGACGGAAACACCGGGCAGATGAATATCTCCGGAGGTACAGTATCGAGTAACAACTGGATGACCGTGGGCGAGACAAGCGGAGCGAATGGAACGCTTACCATGACTGGCGGATCCCTGAATATTCCCGGTGACCTGTCCGTGGGGCAACAAGAAGGGGCGACAGGAACGATGAACGTGAGTGGAGCATCAATCGTCGATGCCGGCTACCTTCGCATTGGGCGGCACTTTGGTAGTGGCGGTGGAGCTACAGGCAACCTCAATATCGAAGGAAGCGGCGCGACCATCATGGCGACGAATTTTGATGCAGGTGGTGAGAGTGCAGCCGCGGCGGACACGACCGGAAACCTCAGCTACACCGCCGATGCCGGTGGGGTCACTTCAATCGTGACCGGGACGACATTCCTCAACGACGGATCAACGCTCGGAACATCTTCCCTTGTTGTGGATCTGACGGCATGGGGCCAGTTCTCCGCCATTGGAACAGGAACGGACGCGGAGGAAATCATCCTGATCGACAGCGCTGCGGCAGTTGTCGGAGAATTTGATGGTCTGGCCGAAGGCGCTTCCGTTCCGATTGGGGGGGGGCAGTTCGGCATTATCAGCTATGTGGGGGGCAGCGGCACGGATGTGACTCTCACTGTCCTGATTCCCGAGCCGTCAGTCGCCTTGCTTTCCGCGCTCGGCATCTTCGGATTCGTCACACGCCGCCGTCGTTGATAAGCCGACGCGAGCAGGAGTCTTAATCCCGTTAGCATTCGTTTCACAAACCCCCGGTCTTGATCGCTCGAATCAGGATCGGGGGTTCTTTTTTGTGGAATATTGGCCACGTCTTTGGTCCGGCCGCTCAGCATCGCTCAGTTTTCGGAAGACCGAGCTTTGGGTTATTTCCAAGTCTTGGAAATCTGCCCCCTTCTTGGTTCCGATATTCTAGGGGCGCAATTTTGCCGATCTGGCCGATCTGGCCGATCGACTTCTTCGAGGAAGCGATACGACGAGGAAACCGACAAGTAAGACGTTGAGTGGTGAAGAGAATTCAGGGATTGGAATAGAATTGATTGCTCCGACGAGCGCGAGTTCGGCCGGTTGTCCAATCGACGATGTAGTTCCACTGGAGATCATGATTTCAGCGACTTGTCCTCCCGGTGGAATTCCGAGGAGATCCAAATCAACCAGTGCTACTTGGAGATCGAATGTGCGCCCATCAGGGGCGGGAATGGTTACATCGAAGTTCGTGTCTCTAACGAAGACCTCGAGGGAGGGGCCCACACCCACTGCCATCACCAGGAAGGATTCGGATTGAGGTGGAGGCAGCATTCTTCCGCCGAAATCGAATAGTGCGAGGTCAAATCCAGGGCCGTTGAAGAGGATGTTGTCTGTGAAGCGGAGAACAACAAATCCCGGCACGCCCAACGTCCCCAAAGGCGAATTCGGTGGGGGCTGAAGTCCAATGCTCGCCCCAGTATTCGGGGCATTATCAGTAAGCACCGTTTCAAAATCGGACACCGTCGGAGAAAGGTTTGAAAGATTGGAAGAGGAGACTAGCTCATCGACGAAAGCATTCTGGTCGAAAGTGATCCCTCCAATCGTCATTCCCCCGATCGAGGCAGCTTCTCCCTGTATCGAAAAGAGAGCCAGATTAGCAAGAATTAGAATGCCTTTCGGGTCCACGGAGAATGCTTTCATTTTGAGAAACAAATGACGGCCAAAAACTCCTTCGAGCCTTTCCCAATAATCGTCGATTTGTCAACGATCTTCTTGGTGGATGGAGTTCAGATCGCTGGCGCGATTTCGCCGGCGATGAGGTCGTCCCAGCTTTGGCGCTTCCGGACGACCTGGGCATGGCTGCCATCGACGAGGACTTCGGCGGGGAAGGGGCGTGAGTTGTAGTTCGACGCCATGACGAAGCCGTAGGCTCCGGCGCTGAGGACGGCGAGGAGGTCCCCCTGCTTCATGACCGGAAGCTCGCGGTCCTTGGCGAAGAAATCGCCGCTCTCGCAGATGGGGCCGACGATATCGACGATGCGGTTCGGCGTCTCTTCCTCGGGTTCCGCGACCGGAATGATGTCATGGTGACCGGAGTACAAGGCGGGCCGGATCAGTTCGCTCATGCCGGCATCAATGATCTCAAAGGTCTTGGCTGCGCCCTTTTTTTCGTAGAGTTTTTCCGTGATGAGGGCTCCGGCGTTCCCGGAGATGAAGCGACCGGGCTCGAGAAGAATTTTCATGTCGAGCGGCTCGAGGATGGGGAGGAGTGACTCCGCGTAGTGGTCGATGGTGATTTGCTCGATGTCGTCCATTTCGTGCCACCAGGATTCGTGGCCGCTGTTGAGGGCGTTCTGGTAAACGATGCCAATGCCACCGCCGATGCTGAAAAACTCGATGCCGTGATCCGCCTTCAGCTTGGCCGCGAGCGGGGCAACTTTCTTCGTTGCCTCGACGAACGGTCCGATGCGCGTGAGCTGTGAGCCGATGTGCATCTGGATCCCGCGGAGCTGGACGTGCGGCAGTTCCTGCGCGGCGCGTGCGTAGAGGTCCTCGATCTGGTCAAAATCGATGCCGAATTTGTCTTCTTTCTTGCCGGTTGAGATGTAGGCGTGGGTTCCGGCGTCCACATTCGGGTTTACGCGGACGGCCACGGGCGCCTTGCGCTTCATTTCCCCTGCGACCTGGTTGATGAAGCGGAGTTCCGCCTCGGATTCGACGTTGAAGCTGTAGATCCCCTGGTCGAGGGCGTATTCGATCTCAGGCCGGGTCTTACCGACACCTGCGAAGGTGCATTTCGCCGCGTCGCCGCCGGCTTTGATGACGCGGTAGAGTTCGCCGCCGGAGACGATGTCGAAGCCCGATTGCTCATCGGCGAAAAGGTCGAGGATGGCGAGGTTGGAATTGGCCTTTACCGCGTAGCAAATCATGTGATCGATGTTCCAAAGCGCGGAATCGAGTCGGCGGTAGTGGTCAAGTAGCGTGGCCTTGCTGTAGACATACAGGGGCGTTCCGTGTTCGCGGGCGAGGGAATCAAGGTCGACGGATTCGCAGTGCAGTGTTCCGTCTCTGTAGCTGAAAGCGTGCATGGAAAAGATGGACCGAGAGATACGACGGGATGGGGCGGCCCGCAACTTGTTGCATTTCGCGGGGCCGCGATTACGGGAAGGCATGGCGAACGGGCCCTACCGGATTCTCTTTGTCTGCATGGGCAATATTTGCCGTTCGCCGGCCGGGGAGTGTGTTCTGCGGGCGACGGCGCAAGCGGAGGGGATGGGGGAAAGGATCGAATGTGATTCCGCGGGAACCATCGGTTACCACGCGGGGAATTCCCCGGATGCGCGGATGCGGAAAGCGGCGAAGGCGCGGGGCATCTCCGTGGAGGGAGCGGCCCGTCAGTTTCATGCCGGGGACTTTTCCGACTTCGACCTCATTCTCACGATGGACGACGATAACTTCGCCGACATCGAGCGCGGACGGGGAGGGCAGGATGGAAAGGCCGTTGTGCGCCGCTTTTGTGAGTTTGTGACTGAACACGAGGCGGAAGAGGTGCCTGATCCGTACTACGGCGGAGCGGCGGGATTCGAGCACGTGCTCGATCTCCTCGAGGACGGCTGTGCGGAGATTGTCCGCCGAATCAAGGAGAACAAGGATGTTGGAAACTCTGCGTGATTCCCTGGAGACGGCGCTGGGCCGTTCGTTGGGGAAGTTCGTGACCAGGCCTGTCGGAGGCGGGTGCATCAACGAGAGTTTCGTCCTTGAGGAAGTCGCGACGGGAGACCGGTTTTTTGTGAAGAAAAACAGGGTGTCGAAGGCGGCGATGTTGGAGGCGGAAGCGGACGGATTGGCCGAATTGGCTTCGGTGGGAGCCATCCGCATCCCGCAGAGGATCTGTCTTGGGGAGAGCAGAGATCACGCCTTCCTGGTGCTGGAGTACCTCGACCTGCAGCGCCGGGGAGATGAGGAAAGGATGGGGCGGGAACTGGCGCAGTTGCATCGAGTGACCTCGGGTAACGGCAACCATGGCTGGCAGCGGGACAATTTCATCGGAGAAACTCCGCAGTCGAACACATGGACGAAATCATGGAGTGAGTTTTTTGCCCAGGAGCGGATCGAGAGGCAATTGGTTCTGGCGAAGGCACGTGGGCCGGACATCGCGGGCGGGGAGGCGCTCGTGGAAAGGATTCCCGATTTGCTGGAAAGTCATGCCCCGGTTCCATCCTTGCTGCACGGTGATCTTTGGGGTGGGAACGCGGGCTTTGACGGCGAGGGGGCACCCGTCTTGTTTGATCCGGCTGTTTACTACGGAGATCGCGAAACGGATCTCGCGTTCACGGAAATGTTTGGTGGATTCAGTGCGGGATTCTACGGCGCCTATCGGGAGGCGTTCCCCCTGGAAGATGGCTATGAAAGACGACGAACACTTTACAACGTGTACCACATCTTGAATCACTTTGTCTTGTTCGGTGGAGGCTATCGACGGCAGGCGGAACGAATGATTGACGAGTTGCTTGCGCTGTAAGATAAACTTTGGCATGGTTCCTGTTCCCCCTTGAACCAACACATTCTCTCGACCTCCTTTCCCCTGACACGCCGTGGCCATTCACCTGGAAGACTTTCTTGATCGTGCAATTCTCCGGAACACCGAGCGGGACAGGGTGACGGGAGAGATTTGGTTGATCGGCCGGGAGGCTCCTATCCAACTCGATTTAAAAGGCAATTTTCTCCGCGACCTCGCTGGCTGTGAATTTGCGCTGGAGAGTCCGGATCCCATGGAAGTTCCGACGGAATGGAATGAGTTGAAGTTTCTCCAGCAGGGTGTGGTGGGGGACATCACCGCTTCCCGGCGTGTGCAGGTATTGAGCGAGGAACTGGACGAGGAGACCGGACTGATCACCGAACAAAGTCCGATCATTGCCAACGGGCTCCTCATTGAGTGGTTCAACCGGGAGGGAGAGCGGGTCGTCGTCGACAGCCTCGCCCTCGACCTGGAGTTCAAGGAACAGACCTGGCAAATGACCAAGGAGGAGGAGGTGAGACAGAAGGAGGCCAATCACCGATTGATGAAGGACTACATCGATCGAGTCGCAGGCCGGGTTGAGCCGGCGGAAGCCGAGACGGATCATGACCCGCGTCCGCTCGACGAATTTGAATGGGAAGAGCGCCTGAAGGAGTCCGACCGGATTACCGACGCCTACCTCGAGGCGCTCGACAAGTATCGCGACGATTCCGACCAGGAGGAGAAGGTGGCGGACCTCATGGGATGGGATCACCTCTCGGACGGGGACGACCTGCTTTTTGAGGAAGACGACGAATTCGATGCCTTGGAGTTCGAGGGGGATGACCTCGAGGAGGAGGACGCGGAGGATGCGTTCGAGGAACCATGGGAGGACAAGCATCCGCTCTATGAGCGGGTTCGTGCCTTCAGCTTGCGCATTCACCGTGAAGCGCAGGAATTTGGTTTCATTCGCAACGACGACTCCGAAGGGGTGAATCCTGTGCAGGACGTGGTGTTCGCGGCGATGGAACTCGGCGCGAAACTGGCGGGGGCCCTGAATGGGCTTTCGCGTGACATCGATCCCGAACCGGGGCTCGTCGTGGCTTGGTTGAAACGCGGCTTGCCGATCATTGACCGTGCGCTCGCGGCCTGCGAAGAAGCGCTGGAGGTGGGAGAGTTTTCGACGGAATGGATCGAAGGCGCACGAAAAGAGTTTTTTGAAGTCCGGGATTCAATGCTGGATTTGATCCAGGAATTCCGGAAGGGAATGGCCTAGTCAGGAACGAGATCCGTTGGCCATGGCGTCCGGTTGCTTTTCCAGGAATACCGGGCGACTCTCGGACATCCCACGGGTTACATCGATTGAACATGGAGAATAGAGCCGTTATCCTTGGAGGTGTCGCCATCCTGGCGCTGATAACCGGGGCCATCCTGGGCCTGTTTTTGAAATTCGATGCAGGGGAAGCAGAGAAGCGAATGGGTGAGGGTGCGAGAAGTGCAGAAGCGGAATCAAGGCCCGGGAAAGCGCGGGGAAGCGTCGAGCGGCCCGAAGTCGACGAGAAGGCTTCCAAGGGGCTTCCGCCTGGAATGGCTTTTGCCGCGGCCGCGATGCGGGCGCTGCTGGAAGAAATGCTCAAGGATGATAACGCCCTCCGCAACGAGGTCATTCTTCGCTTCACGGACGACGAGGCTTATGCAGACTTTCTGGCAAGGGCACGGGCGGAAGGGGTCAAGCTCATCTCCAGCATCGATGGTCTCCGGGCCGTTCGCTTGAGATTCGAGAATGGACAAGCCCTGCACAACGAACTCGCGCAGTTGGATCCGGACAGCGTGTCCTTGGAGGCGAACTATGTCTACACGACGCCATCGTTCTCGACGCCTGAGGGGGCAGGCGCGGGAGTGCAGGAAGGGGCGGAGGCCGTGGGTTATCAGTTGTTTGAGCGGCTTGGAATCGATGTGGACAACAGCCAATGGGGACTTGGGGTGACGATTGCGATCATTGACAGTGGGATTGCGTCTCACGTGACGTTTCGTGATGGGCAGATTCGGAGTTTTGACCTCGTTGGCGAGGCAGCGACGGCGGCATCTTTGGCCCACGGGACGGCAGTGGCTTCGCTCGTTGCAGGGAATAACCCGCGGGCTCCCGGGATTGCTCCCCTTGCGGATTTGCTGGATATTCGAGTGCTCGATGCCAGTGGCGAAACGTCGAGTTTCCAAATTGCCGAAGCCCTGAACATTGCTTTTCAGAATGGGGCGCAGGTGGCCAACCTTTCTCTGGGATCCTCTTCAAATAGCAACGTGCTTAACGACGTCATCATCCAGGTGACGGATGGGGGCATGGTCGTAGTGGCCGCCGCCGGTAATGACGGAGGTGCGGTTCTTTATCCTGCGGCCTACGATCAAGTCATCGCTGTCGGTTCCGTCGATGCCAGCGGGCAGCACCTCTTGTTTTCCAATTCAGGGGATAACATCGACATTGGAGCGCCGGGGCTCGGGTTGCCCGCTGCCGGGAGCGAAGGTGACGTGGTTGGGTTTTCAGGGACATCCAGTTCAGCACCCGTTGTTGCTCCGTCTGTCGCTGCCGTGATGTCGATTTATGATGTCTCGGCGACGCAGGCTTGGAACATCATTGTGGAATCCACCGTGGAAGGAGGAGCCCCCGGCTTTGACCCGCAGCACGGGAACGGGAACCTGAACTTGTCGTCGGTGAGCCATGCGAACGATCCGTCGTTTACGAATCTAGCCGTGGCCAGCAACTACCGGGAAGGCGAAACCCTCTATGTGACTGTCGAGAATCGCGGCCGGGTTCCCGTCTATAACGGCATCGTCGATGTCTCGATCGGGTCCGGGGACAGCACGTCCACATTTTCAGCTCTCGACGCAGGTGAGACCCTTACCTTTGAGTATGGCATTGGTGCCGATGCGGCGGACGACAGTGGACGGACGGTCGTCGTTTCCGAGACACGCTTCGGCGGAAGCCCGGGAACGGAAGACCGTGTCAGCTTCGACAATAGTCTGACGACGATTTACTCCGACTAGCCGGCGACGACGAGGGCGGATTCGTCGAGGATGTCGCGGACTTTTCCGGCGAGGGCTTTCAGGTTGTAGGGCTTCTGCACGAAGCCGTTGGCGCGCAGTCCGGTCTCTTCCTCGAAGCCATCGAGGTCAACGAGGAATCCACTGCAGACGACCACCGGCAAGTCTCCGTGGTCCTCGCGGATGACCTTGAGGGTTTCCCGGCCGGAGAGACGAGGCATGGTCAGGTCGAGGAGGACGAGGTCCACCTTGTGCTCGGGTTCCGAAAGGATATCGAGGGCCTCCTGGCCGTCGGAGGCGGAGAGAATCCTGTAGCCATGGTGCTTGAGCGCTCCCTCCGCGACAGCGCGGACGACCGCTTCATCATCGACAAGGAGAACGGTTTCGTCTCCACCCCGGACGTCCTTCTCTCGGTTGCGGGGATGGCCGGAATCCGCCTTTTTCTCCTGCTTGGGCAGGTAGATGCGGAAGGTCGTCCCCTCGCCGGACAGGGATTCGCAACTGATCCATCCTCCGTGCTGTTGGACGATGCCGTAGGATGTCGCCAAGCCCAACCCGGTGCCTTTGCCTTGTTCCTTGGTTGTGAAGAACGGCTCAAAGATCTTTTCCATGACCTCTGGCGGGATTCCCTCGCCGTTGTCTTCCACGGAAATGATGATGAAGTCGCCCGAGCGTGCCCCCGTCATGGCGGACGCGTCTCTCTCGGTCAGAGCCTGGTTTTGCGTGCTGAGCCGTAGTCTTCCCCCCTCGGGCATTGCGTCCTTGGCGTTGACGCACATGTTCATGACAACCTGTTCCATCTGCGTGGGGTCAATCTTCACACCCCAGAGGTCGTCGGAGGGGTGGACTTCGATCTGAATGCGGGGATCAAAGGACGCGGTGAGGAGCTTCTCGACGTCCGAGATAACCTCGTTGGCGTTGGTGAATTGCAATTCGAGGTGGGTCCGCCGCGAAAATCCAAGGAGTTGCTTGACCAGCTCCGCAGCGCGCTGCCCGGCCTTCTTTGCGGATTCGATGAATTGCCCCTCCTCGGAGGTGCCCTTGGCATTCCCCAGTTGCGCAAGCTGGAGGTTGCCGATGATGCCGGTAAGGAGGTTGTTGAAGTCGTGGGCAACTCCCCCGGCGAGGCGTCCGATGGCTTCCATCTTCTGGGCCTGTTGCAGGCTGAGCTGAAGCTGTTTTTGCTCCGTGATGTCGCGGAACATCCAGACGCGGGCGATCACCTTCCCTGACTTGTTGCGGACGGGTGCGGAGTAAATGTCGAGATTTCGGGGCACCGGGTTTTTGAGATCAAGCTCCCGCTCGATCACCGCGTCTTCCTTGACTTCGGCGGTATTCCAGAGCTTCTCAAATCGCTTCCCACTTTCAAAGCAGTCCACGAGCGTGTCCCGAAATAGATCGACGGAAAGGTTGGTCACGTTTTCGTCGAGGCCGAAGAATTCGCGGAGGTTCCCGTTCGCGGTGAGAATCGTTCCATCATTCCGAATGACGGCGATGCCGTCTTGGACGGACTCATAGGCGGCCTTCAGCTGCGCGGAGAGGTCTTCAAGGTCTTCCTGCGAACGCTTGAGGCGACGTGTTCGGGAATCGACCAAGAGCTCGAGTTCGAAGCGGTGTTCGCGAACCTCGTCGATCATCTGGTTGAACGAATTGGCGAGGTCGACGTTCTCGACGGACCCTTTGGCGGGAATACGAACGTCCAGTTCTCCATCGGAAATGCGCTTGGCTGCCTGTGAGGCCTGGATGATGGGGGAACTGAGCCGGTTTGCGAGAAGAAGGCCGAGGCCGAGAGCAACGCCGAGCGTTACGGCGACTCCAACAAGGTGATAATTGGTCATCTCCGCAACCGGGGCGTGGGCTTCTTCCTTTGATTTAAGGCCGACGAGGAACCAGCGGCGATCATCCGTGCTCGTCGGAGAGATCGTTTTCGCCGTGTAGATGAAAGGCATTCCTTCGGTCGTCCCGTAGATCCCCCGGTTGTTTTCGGCGAGGGCAAGCATGGCGGCGCGGTCGGGGTAGCGGCTGTCGAATTTGGTGAGGATGCGGGACTTGTCCTTGTGCGAGAGGAGATTGGCGAAATCGTCAATCAGCGTGAAGGAGCCCGTGGCGCCAACTCCCGCTTCGTCCAGCAGTGACCAGACCTTGTCGAAGCGGACGCGGCCCTTGATGACGAGGTTCGGGGCGCTGGTTCCCTCCTTCGTGACCGGAAGATAGATCGTGAAGAAGAGCCCGATCCTCCTTTCGGCTTCGCCGTCGGCCCGGGGATGGAAAATTTCGGGTCGGGAAACGTAGCTTTCTCCGGAGAGTGCGACATCGAACCACGAAGTCTGGTCCCGCCTCCCGGCGTGCTCTTCGTTGCTGGAGACAATGGGGAAACCGTGGTTGTCGAGAAGGGTGATGTCGTAGAAGTTCTCGTAGAGCTTCACGAGCCGGTTGAACTCCGCTTTCTTCGCGGGGATCGTCTGGTCGGGGTCGACAAGAACCGGGCTGGAGGCGAGGGACGCGATGTCGTTCGACGCGTTCTCGACAATCATCTTGATCTGTCGGGCCAGTTCATTGCTGACTTCCGAAATCTTCTCATACTCTGAGTTGATGATGGCGTTGGCCGTCAGATTTCTTGCGACGAAGAAGAGCGTGATTACGGGGAGAGTGCCAACAAGGAGGAAGGCCAGCAAAACCCGTAGTCTGATCGAACTGAGGATGGCGCGGGCTGGCCTCATGACGGATAGGGCCGCGGTTGCTGCGGCGGGGGAGAATCAGTCGGCGACCTCCACCGATTCGGTCGTCCGGGCCACCGGCTCGGAGGCGGTTTCCTTCTTCAAATAGGCACGTTGCACACGCGTCCAGCCGTTGTTGACAAGACGTTCGGTATTTTCGTTCCAGGAATGGATGAACTGACAACGGTCGAGGACTTCCTTTGGAGGAAAGATGCGCTCGTCCTCGCGAAGTTCAGGGTCGAGGAGGTCCAGAGCCAATTTGTTTGGCGTGGCATACCAGACTTCCTCCGAGCTGGCGACGGCGGAGTCCGCTTCCAGCATGAAATTGATGAATTCATAGGCAGCATCCGATTTCTCTGAGTCACGGGGGATGACGAAGTTGTCGGTCCAGAGCATGGCGCCTTCACGAGGGATAAAGAAATCAACCGGGTGTTCCTCATCGGCGAGAAGAGCCGCATCACCAGAGTAGAGCATGGCGACAGTGGCGGTGCCATCCACCATCGCGTCCATGACGTCATCGTCAGATCCGAACCGAATCGTTCCCTTGGAGGCGACGTCGGAAAGAAGGTTGGTGACCTCGGTGAGGTCGTCGCGATTCTGGCTGTTGGGATCGAGGCCGAGGGCATAGAGTGCGGCGGGATAGCACTCGATACGCTCTCCGAGGACAATGGCCTCACCCTCCTTGGTGCGATTGAAGATGAGATTCCAAGAATTGTCCGGGTCTTCAAGTTTGTCGGTGCGATAGGCCACGAGAGTCGTTCCCCAAAGATAAGGAACGCCGAAGGACTTGTTTCCGTCCTTGCCCGTCTCCTCCGTCAGGTAGCGGACGTCAATGTTCGAGAAATTCGGGAGACGGCTGAGATCAAGTTCACGGACCAGCCGGGCATCCACGAGAGAGCGAATCGTGACGTCGTCGATGACGACCACGTCGTAGCGGCCTGGTGAAGATTTTAAAATCTCCTGAAGCTTGTCTGTATTGTCGAACTCCTGGTAGTCGATGCTGATTCCGGTACGCTCCGTGAACTCGGCGAGGAGATCTTCGCTGAAATACTCGCTCCAAGAGTAGAGGACGATCGTTTCCCCAACCGTACTCTCTTTCCCTGGATTGTCCCCGGTGGCCGAGATTTCCGATTGGTTCCCGCAGGATGTCAAAAGTGCAAAGACCGAAGCCACTACGGCGCCGACGAGAACCCGTGATTTTGAAAGAAATGAGCTGGGGAGAGCTTTCATAATAATTCTAATAAATATGAAAAATTGATTAAATCAATATTTTTATTTATCTTTGATGTAAATTCGGCTTTCGGAGCCCTGTTCCTCAACGATCTTAAAGGTTCGATTTATTGAATTTTCAACGTCTCTCGGCGAGACCGGGCGGCCGTCCCTGAGCTTCCGTGGCTAATATCAAGCGATCCCAAGGTTCCTTCTCGAGTTTGCTCAAAACGGCGGGACCCCTGATTGCGACACAGTATTCGGTGACGCTGATTCACGTGGTGGACGCCCTAATTGCCGGGAGGCTTGGCGAGGTCTCGCTGGCGGCACTGGGGCCAGCTTCGATGATGATCCTCGTGCTCGTGACCTTCGGGCTCGGCGTCATGGGCGCGGTGAGCGCCTTTTTGGGGCAAGCCTTCGGCGCGGGTCGGAATGAAGACTGCGGAAAGTTTGCGTGGCAGGGAATCTGGATGGGGCTCGCTTTCGGATTGGCCTGCCTGACACTGATCCCGACCGCACCGGTCCTCTTCGGGCAGTTTTTCAACAGTGCACCCGAGGTTTTCCCACTCCAGGTCGACTATTTCCGCATTTCGATTTATGCGGTGGGACTGGAGATGGCGGTGGACGCAATGGCGATGTTTGCGGTCGCGACGAGGCGACCCTGGTTACCCCTCATTTCAGCGGCGGTGGCCGTGGGGATCAATGCTCTTGCCAGTCTCTCACTTTCATTTGGATGGCTCGGGCTGGCGCCGATGGGGCTTTCGGGAATCGCCTGGGGAACCGTCATTGGAATTGGTGCCCAGTTCTTGTACTTTTTGCTCTTCTTTCTCAATGCCACCAATCGAAACCAGTATGGAACCCTGCAGGCTGTGCCATCTTCCGTCTCTCTCCGCAAGATGGCCGCGATTGGACTTCCATCGGGGTTTCAGGAAGCTCTCGATCTCGCATCCTGGGGGGTGGTCATCTTGTGGCTCGTTGGTTTTTTCGGCGTGGAACATGTGGCTGCGACGACGGTCGTTCTTCGATGCATGCAGCTCTCCTACATGCCTGCCGATGGTCTCGGGATTGCTCTTTCCATGCACGTTGCCAAGTCCGTCGGAGCGCAAAAATTCAGGCAGGCCCAAAGGGGGGTGAGAGAAACCTTCAAAGGGCTCTCCCTGTATTCGCTCTTCACGGCGCTCCTTTTCTTCATCTTTCGGGAACCGATCATGGGACTGTTCACGTCAGATCCGCAGATCATCGAAATTGGGTCTCGTTGCCTGCTTGTTCTGGCGCTGATCCAGTGGTTCGACGCCATGACCGTGGTCTTCGTCAATGCCCTGCAGGGGGTGGGGGACACGGTTTGGCCGGCGATTGCCAACTTGGTGCTCACACTCGTGGTGCTCGTTCTTGGTGGTAGGTTGGTCGTGCAGTTTTCCCCGGGCTCTGGCTCGGTGGGTGTCTGGCTCGTCGCCGGCGTCTATTTGGCTCTTCAGGGGCTGGTTTTCTGGGGACGTTGGCGCAGCGGGCGTTGGAAAATGCTGGAATTGCTAGAAAATTGAGTCGGAGCTCCTCTCTGCAATTACTAGAAAACTCGCAGATTCCATTGGCAAAATATCCAAAAACCCTTACCTTGCAGCTGGACCACCACGCGCTTGTTCGCAGCCGGGAGGAGTGAAGTTCCTGATTTCACCCCTATTATGCTGCACTCAATAAACCAAATTACCGGCGAAACTTCGAATCAGTCTGGAATCAAGACTGTTTCGGATTTCATCGAACACCATTATCGGCACTTCAATGCGGCGTCGCTGCGTGACGCGGCGCGAGGGTATCGCGGGCATATCGAAAATGGGGGCCAGATGTTTTTGGCCATGGCCGGGGCCATGAGCACTGCCGAGCTGGGCATTTCGCTCGCGGAAATGATCAGGGAAGACAAGCTGCATGCGATTTGCTGCACGGGCGCGAACATCGAAGAAGATGTATTCAACCTGGTGGCGCATTCCAAGTATGAACGAGTTTCCAACTACCGTGACCTGACGCCCGAGGACGAACTGGCCCTTCTTGAGCGGAAAATGAATCGCGTCACCGACACCTGCATTCCGGAAGACGACGCCATGGACAAGATTGAGGACAAGATCATCCCGCTCTGGCAGGAAGCGGAAACGTCCGGAGATCGCCGGTTTCCCCATGAGTTTCTGTATGAACTTCTCCTCTCCGGTAGCCTGGAGGAGCATTACGAGGTGGATCCAAGCCACAGCTGGCTCCTCGCCGCGGCCCAGAAAAATCTCCCGATTTTTGTCCCGGGATGGGAAGATTCGAGCCTCGGGAACATTTACGCAGCCTGCGTCTACGATAAGCGCCTCAAGTCTCCGCTCAGCGTCAAGGGCGGTATGGAGTATTTCCTTGAACTCGCTGACTACTACATGAGGGTTTCCACCGAGAAACCGATCGGCTTCTTCCAAATCGGGGGAGGGATCGCGGGAGACTTCCCGATATGCGTGGTGCCCATGCTCACCCAGGATGCGGATGTTCCGGATGTGCCCCTGTGGTCGTATTACTGCCAGATCTCGGATTCCACGACGAGCTACGGTTCCTATTCCGGCGCGGTGCCCAACGAAAAAATTTCCTGGGGAAAACTCTCCATCGACACGCCTCAATTCGTCATTGAGTCCGATGCGACCATCGTTGCCCCGCTACTTTTCCACTACGTCCTTGGTCATTAAGGTTATATTCGTTCCAGCAAACCTCATCATCACGTCCCTACTCGATAGCCCGAATGTCACGGTCGGTATCTGCCTCCTCCGCCACTTGGAATCCTGAATCGTCCGAAGGAATCTACCGCCTGAAGAACTGGGGCGACGGATATTTTCGCATATCAGAAAAGGGGGAGGTCACGGTAGACCTGACGGATGCGGAAAACGGGGCAACGAAAGAGTTCAGCTTGTCGAGCATGGTAAGTGGATTGGAGAAGGAGGGAATACAGACCCCCGTTCTCCTGCGCTTTCCCTCTCTCCTGCGGTCTCGTCTGGAGAAGATTCACCTTGGCTTCGAAAAGGCCATTGAAGTTGCCGGATACAAGAACGTCTATCGCGGGGTTTTTCCCATCAAGGTCAATCAGCGTGCAGAGGTGATCGAGGAAATGGCGGGGGCGGCGGCAAAGTATCACTACGGCCTCGAGGTTGGCAGTCGCACGGAGCTAACCGTTGCCCTGGCTCATCTTGCCGATCCCAAGGCGTTCCTGATCTGTAACGGTTACAAGGATGAAGCCTACATCCGGCTCGCTCTTTCCGGCCTGAAGGCTGGTCTGCAGGTGGTCATCGTCGTCGAAATGCCTGGCGAACTGAAGACGATCATGAAAGTCGCCACAGAAATGAAGATTGTGCCTGTTCTCGGCTTGCGGTTGCGGCTGGGTCTCGAGGCAACCGGCCGGTGGGGAAGCACGAGCGGTGACAAGGGGCTTTTCGGATTGAACACCTCACAGATTCTTGAAGTCGTCGACTTTCTTCGTGAGGAGGGAGCCCTCGATTGCCTGCAAATGCTGCATTATCACCAGGGGTCCCAGATTGCAGGATTGAGCGGAGTGCGCTCGGCGGCTAAGGAAGCGGCGCGTGTGTTTGCCGAACTGAAGAGGGAGGGTGCGGCCATGGCTTTCATGAATACCGGCGGCGGTCTCGCGGTGGATTACGACGGCTCGCAGACGGTATCCAGCAACAGCATGAACTACGAAGTCGAAGAATACTGCGCGGCCGTGGTCGATTCCCTGAAGGAGATTCTCGACCGGGAGAACGTGGAACATCCCGTTATCGTGACCGAGTGCGGGCGGGGAGTCGCCGCCCACTACTCCGTCCTTGTCTTTAATATCCTCGAAGTCTCTCAATTTGATGAGAGCCAGACGCCGGATGAACTTCCCGCGGATTCGGATGACTTGCTTGCGGAGATGCAGAGACAGTTCCGCTCCATCTCGGAAGAAAATGCGCGGACTGTCGTCACGTCGCTAGCCTCCCTCCGCAAGGAAGCGCGGAACCGCTTTGCGGACGGTGAGCTGACACTCCGGGAGTGCGGTTTGGCGGATCGATTTTTCTATGGTGCGCAACGCCTGGCCAAAGGGGCGGCCGTCGAGAATCATGCCATGGCGGCACTTCAGCCGACAATTGGGCAGAGTGACTTCCTATACGCCAACTTCTCGGTCTTCCAGTCCCTTCCGGACCACTGGGCGCTGGGACAGTTTTTCCCCGTCATTCCACTTCGCCGACTCGATGAGCAACCGACCAGGCAGGGAGTCATTGCGGACCTGACTTGTGACAGTGATGGCAAGATCAAGACTTACATTCATCCGAAGGACGAAAGTGACTTTCTGCCCGTCCACGAATTGGAACCGGGAGAGAATTACCTGATGGGGGCTTTTCTCGTCGGGGCTTACCAGGAAACCCTTGGTGATATGCACAATTTGTTCGGATTGACACACGTCGCGAGCGTGGAAAACGTCGCGGGAGAAACGGTCTTCAGTAAAATCGTCCGGGGGGACAGTTCGGACGATGTTCTCGAGTTCCTCGAATATGATCTGGAGGGGCTCCGTGAGAAGTTCGGGGTTTTGACGGAAAAGGCGGCTGAGCGGGGGTTAATCTCTTCGGAAGAGGGGGAGTCCATGAACTCGGAGTATGACAAGAGTTTGAAGGATTACACTTATTTGAGAAAATCATGAGTCGTCTGCTCATCATTGGCGCGGGCGGTGTGGGGAACGTTGTGGCCAGAAAATGTGCGGGGTTGCGGGATGTTTTTCCCGATATTTGCCTGGCGAGCCGGACGGAATCCAAGTGCAAGGCAATTGCGCGACAGTGCGATGGAGAGGTGGCGACGGCGAAGGTGGATGCGGACAGGACCGGCGAGGTGTTGTCCCTTTTTCGTGACTTCCGCCCCGATCTCGTTGTGAATGTCGCACTGCCATACCAGGATCTTCCAATTATGGATGCCTGCCTCGAGGCGGGAGTGCACTATCTTGATACCGCTTGCTATGAGCCTCCGGAAGAGGCCCGGTTTTCCTATGAATGGCAATGGAGTTATCATGATCGTTTTGCGGATGCGGGCCTGATGGCGCTCCTTGGATGCGGGTTCGATCCGGGCGCTGTAAGTGTTTTTATCGCGCACGTGAGGAAACACCACATCGAGAAAATCAGGACCATCGATATTCTGGACTGTAACGCGGGCGATCACGGGAGGCCGTTTGCGACCAATTTCAATCCCGAGATCAATATCAGGGAAGTGACACAGGACGGGAGATACTTCGAAGATGGACGTTGGCATACCATTCCTGCTTTCAGTAACTCGGTATCCTATGATTTCGGCGAAGGAATTGGTGAGAAAAGACTCTACCTGATCTATCATGAAGAACTGGAGACGCTGGCGAGAAATCTGGACGGGATTGAGCGCATGCGGTTTTTCATGACTTTCTCCGACGAGTATCTCACGCATCTCCGGGTCCTTGAAGGGGTGGGGATGACGAGCATCGAGGCGATCGACTACGAGGGCGTGGAGATCGTACCTCTCCAATTCTTGAAGGCGGTTCTTCCCGAGCCGGGTCATCTGGGGGCGGAGACGAAAGGAAAGACCTGGATCGGGTGCGAAGTGCGGGGCTCGACTAACGGAGAGGAGCGGGTTCGCCGGGTCTATAATGTCTGCGACCACGAGGCTTGCTATCGGGAAGTGGGAGCTCAGGCCATCTCCTATACGACAGGGGTTCCTGCGACCGTGGGCGCCAAATTGATGGCGACCGGTGTCTGGAAAAAACCCGGGGTTTACAATGTCGAGCAATTCGATCCTGATCCGTTTCTTGCGAACATGGAGGAATTGGGTTTGCCATGGCATGAGGACGAAGACGTGTTTGTCGAGCAATGAGAGAGGGGTTCCCCGGGGGATTTGATCCCAATGCTCTTCCGTCTCCCTGCTACGTTATTAGTCTGACGAAGCTACAAGGAAATGCGGAAGTACTGGCGGACGTACGAAGAAGGACGGGCGCAAAGATCCTTCTTGCCTTGAAAGCGTATGGGGCCTTCTCGACTTTCCCGCTCTTGCGGCCGTATCTGGATGGGGTTTGTGCCAGTGGACTGCATGAGGCAATTCTCGGGAGAGAAGAGTTCGGGGGGCTGGTCCACACTTTTTCGCCGGCCTTCAAGGACGAGGAGTTCAAGGCAATTCTTGACCGCAGTGACCATATCTCATTCAATTCAATCAACCAGTGGAGAGCATTTCGCCGAAGGGTGGAGGAATCAAACGTGTCACCGGGATTTCGTGTGAATCCGGAGCAATCGAGTTCCCCCAGCCCTCTCTATGACCCATGTGCTCCGGGTTCGCGCTTGGGAATCAGGGCGAATGAGATAGAAGCAGGAGACCTCGCGGGGATCCACGGCGTTTCATTTCATGCCCTTTGCCAGCAGGATAGCGCGGCCTTGGAAAAGGTGCTCGCTGCCGTCGAGGAAGGGTTCGGTCAATGGCTTGGAGATCTCAAATGGATGAACCTCGGTGGGGGGCATCATATCACGCGGGATGATTATGATGTCGGGCACTTGTGCGAGTTGATCGCGAGGGTCCGGGACCGCTATGACGTTCAGGTGTTTCTCGAACCGGGAGAGGCCGTGGCTCTTGATGCGGGTTGGCTCGTGGCGACGGTGATCGATATCATTGATAATGACGGTCCAATCGCCATCCTTGACGCCTCCGCGACAGCGCACATGCCCGATGTGCTCGAGATGCCCTACGTGCCTGAGATTGTCGGGGCGACTCGTGGAGACTCGGAAGGCTGGACCGCCCGGCTGGGTGGTCCCTCATGCCTGGCGGGGGATCAGATTGGAACTTATACGTTTGCGGAGCCTTTGATACCCGGTGACAGGATTTGCTTCACCGATATGGCCCACTACACGATGGTGAAGAACACCACCTTTAATGGAATTCCCCTGCCAGCCATAGCGACCTGGGATGAAAATGAGAGGGAATTGGAGATTGTCCGGGAGTTCTTCTACGAAGACTACAAGTCACGGCTTTCCTGAGCAGTTGGCGGAAGGACCTGCTGGGTGATGCAATGGATGCCACCATGCCCCCAGAGTAATTCCCTGCTGTCCAGACTCTGAATCATCCGGTCGGGAAAACTCTCTTCGAGCAATCTTGCGGCTCTGTCGTCCTCGGCATCCTGAAAGCTTGGAACGATGACCTTCTCATTGGCAATGTAGAAATTCGCGTAGCTCGCAGGACAGGTTTTTCCGTCGACGATGACTTTTTTCGCCGGTTCCGGGAGAAGACGAATTTCGAGGTCCAGTTTCCCCAGTTGGGGGTTTGCCGCCAATCCCTCTTTCGTGACGAGGAGCGTGTTACGGGAGGCAAAACGGGCAAAGTTATCGACGTGACCATCGGTGTCGTCACCCTCGATCATGGCATCGACCCAAATGAGGGTATCGAGGGACAAGTTTTCACGTAGTTCCCGTTCGACTTCGTCCCTCGCCTTTCCGGGATTTCGCATCGGATGGATCACGCTGCGTTCCGAGACGAGCGCGAGGCCGTGGCCGTTTCCTTCAAGTCCTCCCGGCTCGAATACGAGGGGGCTCTCAATGGCGTCGCAATTCAGAGCTTTGACCATCCGGTTGCTGGCAAGGGCGTCGTCTTTCCATGGGCCGTATTTCTGGCCCCATGAATTGAACTGCCAGCAAATCCCTTCCCGTAGACCCTCGCCATTCCACAAGAAGGTTGGCCCATGGTCGCGGCACCATGGATCATTGGTGGCGATGTCAAAAAGGCGGAGTTTTCCGCGAAGCTCGCTCCGAATGTTGGCCTCGATGAACTGCCTCTCCTCATCATTGGTGATGTTGATGTGGACATTTTCGACTTCGGCGAGTGTCTCGGCGAGGGCGAGCATCGTGGGCCGGATACGATGGATGCCTTCGCCCGACCAGGATAGGCATTTGCGGTGGGGCCAACTGAGCCATGTTGCCGTGTGAGTCTCCCACTCTGCGGGCCATCGGCGTCGCGACGTCATGAATCGGTCCAGCGTTTGGTGAGTTCTTCGTAGGCATCGATGCGTCGATCGCGGAAAAAGGGCCAGGCTTTTCGCTGGGCTTCGACCTGCTGCAGATCAATGTCGACGACCAACACCTCTTCTTCGACTGTGCCGGCCGAAGCGATGACCTCCCCTTGAGGATTTGCCACGAATGATTGCCCCCAGAATTCAATTCCCTCACCGCCCGCAGGTGCTTCGTGTCCGGTGCGGTTCACCGCGGCGACGAAACATCCGTTCGCGATGGCATGTCCCCGCATGGAGGTTTCCCAACTGGCGACTTGCGCCTGGCCCAGGGATTCCTTTTCGGACGGAAGCCACCCGATAGCGGTCGGGTAAAAGAGAATGCCGGCTCCCTGCATCGCGGTGAGGCGCGCGGCTTCGGGAAACCATTGGTCCCAGCAAATCAGAACGCCGATCTTTCCCGCTGACGTCGTCCAGGTCTTGAAGCCCAAGTCACCCGGCGCGAAATAATACTTTTCGTAAAACCCGGGATCGTCAGGAATGTGCATTTTCCGGTAGGTCCCAAGAATTGTCCCATCTGCGTCGATGACGACGGCGGAATTGTGATACACCCCGGGGGCGCGCTTCTCAAAAACGGGGACGATGAGGACAATTCCCAACTTTCTGGCGCAGCGCTGCATGGCTTGGGTGGTCGGTCCGGGAATGGGCTCTGCGAGCTCGAACCACGCCTCGTCTTCTTCTTGGCAGAAATAGGCGGAGGCAAAAAGCTCCTGGAGACAGACCACGCGTGCGCCCCGCTCCGCCGCGACCTCGATACTGGATTCAGCGAGGGCCAGATTCGCCTCGACGCTGCCCATCGACTTCGACTGTACCAGCCCGATTTTAAGGAATGATTCCGCCACCGGGCACGAATTCCCCCAAGGCCCGTCGTTGCAAAGAAAATCGCTGGTTTTCCCCGGGGATTCTCGGTCTCTCGCCATCAAAGAGTTGAAACGACTCTATTAAATGTTATTATTTCCATAAATTTTATGTTTTCTGGCAATTTTATCCCCCTTTGGCAAGGATTCCTTCTCGTGACGGGTTTCTCGGCATTCACGGCCTTTGGCGAAACCATCACGGTCTTTGGTCCTCTCGACAATCCGCCCTTCGCGTTCTCGGGTGAACAGGGCGAACCGTCGGGATTTGAGGTAGAGTTGCTGCGGGAAGTGGCTCGAAACAGGGGACTGGAAATCGAATTCATCGAAACGGATTGGACGAATGAGAGAGAGGGGGACGTCAGCCTCTCGAAGGCGTTGACCACCTCGGATCGGAATGAGCAATTCACGCTTCCGGTCGCCTTGCGGTATCATGCGGTTTTCGTGCCCTCCGGGTCCATCATTCGCGGCTTGGAGGACTTGAAAATGGACCGGAAAGTCGCGGTCGTGGATGGGGACCCCGTGATACCCTATTTGGGACAAATCGGCGTCAATCGGTTTGCGATCCATGATAGCAGTGAAGAAGCGTTGCGCTCCGTGATCGCAGGAGAATCCGAAGCTGCTGTCCTTGAGGAGCAGAACGGGCTGTTCTTGTCAGAGACGATGGGTGGAGTCCGCATGACGGGCAACGGGTTCTTCGGGCGTGAGTTTGCTTTTGCGACGACGGAGTTTTCCCTTCGGGATTCACTGAATGCGGGGCTGCGCGTTGTGGAGCGGACGGGTCAGAAGTCGACTCTGGCCGATCGATGGCTGAAGGAAACTCCGCGTTCCGGGGACAGCGGCCGCACGGTTATTGCGTATCTCCAGTGGGTCGTGACACCGTTGGTCTTGCTCATCGTTGCGGCAGGGGTCCACGCCGGTGGATTGCGGCGGAAGCAGGCGCGTCGCATCGTGGAACTCGAGCGGGACTTGGCGAAGAAGCGTCGGGAACTTGGGGAACTGAGGGAGGAAACGGCCCGCCAGCGATACGTGATGAACCAACTCAGCACGGTGACGCTTGTGGACCAACTCGTCGAGGTTTCCGGCTCATCGAGGAACTGAGGCTCCTCGCCCGGGGGAGAATCGGGGCTTTCGCCAACGGATTTTCGAGGCCATGATGGGCGACTCGACCGCGTGCTACGGTCTGTATTCCCTTCATGCTTCGCGTTGTTCCACGGATAGGACTCTCTCTTCCGCTGGTTGCTCTTCTGAGCGGCTGTGTTCCAACGTCTGCCTTGAAGGAGAAACCGGATTTGTCGGTTCCTGCTGAGTGGGGCAGCGGCCGTCGAAGTGAAACATCCGTGTCCGAGACGGGATGGGTCGGGGGATTCTCCCCTTCGAAGGAGCTTGAGTCGATTGTCGCGCAGGCCTTCGAATTCAACCATGACCTCAAGGCGGCGGCGGCCCGGATGAAGGCGGCGAAGGCGAGATCGATTGTCGAGCGTGCTCCGCTTTTTCCGCAGGTATCCACGTCCTTTCAACCGTCCCGCACGCAGCGGGGATCCACCACCAACAATGCGAACGTTCGATCCGGTGGGTCCGCCGCAGACCGTAATACCCTGGCGTCCCAGAGTTCATCATCGGCCGATATCCGGAACAACTTCGATCTGGCTGCGGACATCTCATGGGAGATCGATCTTTGGGGGGATTTGCGAAATGATCGGCGGGCATCCCTCGCCGATGCGGAAGCGGCGCGCTTCGACTACTATGCGGCCCGTCTTTCACTCGCTGCGAATGCCGCGAGGACGTGGTTCAATGCGATCGAAGCCGGTCAGCAGATGAGGCTGGCGGAGGAAACGTTGAGAAGCTTTGAAGACAATCTCGGTGTCGTTGAGCAAATGTTTGAACGAGGGATCGAGGGAGAAGGCCAGGGGGACGGGGCGCTCGATGTGCGCCTGACCCGGGCCAATGTGGCTTCGGCCCGGGGACGTCTTCGCGAGGAGGAGCGAAATCGCGACGCGGCGGTGAGGAATCTTGAGGTTTTGTTAGGGCAATATCCTGCGGAAGAGCTCTCGGTGGTTCCCGACCTTCCGGGAATCGCTTCCATGGTTCCCGCGGGGATTCCCTCCGAATTGCTCCTGCGCCGGCCCGACATTCGCGCAGCGGAATACCGACTTTTCGGGACCGGCGAGCGCGTGGAGTCCGCGCGGAAAGCCTTTCTTCCTTCCCTGCGACTCACCGGGAGCCGGGGCTTCCAGAGCGAGGATCTCGACGAACTGCTTCGACCCGAAACCATTGTTTGGAACATTGCGGGAAATCTCACCCAGCCGCTCTTCCAGGGAGGGCGCCTCGCCGGAGAGTTGAAAGTGGCTGATGCCAACCGCGAGGAGGCGGTGCACGATTACGCCCAGACCGCGCTCACCGCGTTTCGTGAGGTGGAATCGGCTTTGGCCGCGGATGAGTTTCTCGCGGCGCAGGAGGCGGCTGTCCGAGAAGCGGCGATCGAGTCGAAGGAAGCGGAGAAACTTGCGGTGACACAATACTCGCGGGGATTGGTTGATATAGTGACCGTGCTAGAATCCCAACGTCGATCCTTTGATTCCGCAAGTTCGCTCATCACGATCAGCAATTTGCGCCTGCAAAACCGCGTGGACCTCTACCTCGCCCTGGGAGGGGACTTCAGCAGCAAACTGAAGCCGGAAGAGCATCCGGTCGCGATCGCTTCGAATGCAAAAATGACGACCGCGGCCCGGCGGGACAAGCGTTGGGGCGGTGGGCGTCGATAAACTTGCCGCGAAGGCGATTCGCCCCGAAATTACCCCGAATGAATCCCCTGAAATGGATCGTACCGCTTGCCGTCTTGGCGGGTTCGGGTGCGCTTGCTTACTGGCTTGTTCTCACGAGTCCGGAGCCGGAGAAGCGCAAGCGGCCGGGGATGAAGCTCGCCGTTGATGTCATCCCGCTGGAGAGGGCGGATTACCAGGTGGTGCTGAGAACGCGCGGCACAGTGCGTGCACGGACGACGAGCACCCTCATTCCCGAGGTCTCCGGTCGCATCGTGGAGATTACGCCGTCGTTTCGCGCCGGGGGTTTCTTTGAGGAGGGGGAGATTCTCCTGCGCGTCGATCCGAGCGACTATCGGACGGCATTGACCGTGGCGGATAGCGCGGAAGCGGAAGCGGAGGCCGTATTTCAGCAGGAACAGGCGCGGGCCGAGCAGGCGCTGGACAATTGGCGCGCCCTGGGAAAGGGCGGTGAGCCCAGCCCCCTTGTCTTGAGAAAGCCGCAACTCGCCGAAGCGAAGGGTCGCCTGGCTTCCGCCCAGGCCCAGGTGGCCAAAGCGAGGCGGGATTTGGACCGGACCGAGATTCGTGCGCCCTACACGGGTCGCGTCCTGGAGCAGATGGTGGATGTCGGACAGTTCGTTTCCACCGGGACGACGCTGGCATCGATTTATGCCGTGGATTTCGCGGAGATTCGATTGCCGATCACAAGGAAACAGGAAGGTTTCGTTGACCTTCCTGAACTCTATCATGGTGACAAGAACATCGATGACAGGCCCAAGCCGAAGGTTCTTCTGAGGAGCGATTTCGGTGGAGAGACCTACACGTGGGAGGGAGTGATCGTCCGCACGGAAGGGCGGGTCGACACCCGCAGCCGCCAACTCTTCGTCGTTGCCCAGGTGGATGATCCCTACGCACGCCGAGAGCCGGGAGCGCCGCCGCTCAAAGTGGGGCTCTTCGTTGAGGCGGAGATTTCCGGTCGTGTTCTGCCGAACGTTTTCGTGCTTCCACGCAAAGCGCTGCGGCAGGATGGAGAGGTTCTCACCGTGGATGCGGAGAACCGTCTGCGTCGACGGGAAGTGACAGTCCTCTGGGACGACACGGAAACGTTCGTCACACGAACAGAGCTTCCCGTTGAGGAGCGACTCTGCGTGACAGCCCTCCCCTACGCGGCGGAGGGCGCGCAGGTTGTCGTTCGTGGTGAACCCGGTGAAGATGGCGAAGTGGACCGAAGGCAAGCGAGAAAGGGAGCCGCGAAGGGCGGGAAAGGGAATCAGACTTGAGGCACGGGTGAAATCCATGCAATGGTCCGCAACATGAAGACTTCGCGGCGACTTTCGCTCATCATCCTCTTCGCTTTCTCCCTTCCGTTGAGCGGAGCCGACAGACCCAACATACTTTGGTTCACGGCCGAGGATATGAGCGCAAACCTTGGTTGCTATGGCGACGAGTACGCGCACACGCCGAACATTGATGCCTTCGCGAAACGAAGCGTGCTTTACAGGAATGCGTTCGCCACGGCGCCGGTTTGTTCGCCCGCGCGATCCTGCCTCATCACGGGAGTGTATGCGACAACGCTGGGGACACAGCGCCTGCGTTCCGATTTTCCACTTCCGGATTACGTCACTGGTTGGCCGTCGTTTCTGCGGCGTTCCGGATACTACACGACGAACAACGTCAAGACCGACTACAATACCTCAAGCGAGAAGCGGCTGATTGCCGAGAGTTGGGATGAATCCAGTGAGGAGGCTCACTTCCGGAACCGCCCGGACAAGGCCCAGCCCTTTTTCCACGTTTTCAACGACATGACGACCCACCAATCGAGATCGATGGTGTGGCCCTTCAAGGAATTCGTGGAGAAAGTACAGTCGAAACTGTCGGCGGAAGAGAAACACGATCCCAAGACGGCACCGGTCCCGCCTTACTATCCCGACACGCCGTTGATCCGGAAAACCATTGCGCGGAACTACGACTGCATCACGGTGATGGACAGGAATTTCGGGCAAATGCTGGAGGAATTGGAGGAGGATGACCTGGCGGAGAATACGATTGTGTTCCTCTTCAGTGATCACGGAGCGGGCCTGCCACGCCATAAGAGGGCTCTTTACGATTCAGGGATGCATGTGCCCCTGATCATTCACTTTCCGAAAAAGTGGGAGCATCTTGCGCCGGCGAAGCCGGGAACGGAGATCGATCGGCTTGTGAGTTTCGTTGATTTCCCCGCGACCGTCTTGAGTCTGCTTGAGCTGGATATTCCGAGTTACATGCAGGGACTTCCATTCATCGGTGATCAACAAATGCCGCCTCGGGAATTTGTTTTCGGCGCCCGGGATCGCGTGGACGAGGTCTATGACTTCTCGCGTTCGGTGCGCACAAAAGACTACCTCTACATCCGCAACTTCATGCCGTACTTCGCGTGGCACCAGCCGGCTGTTTACCCCGATGGTGGCAGGGTGCGGAGCGAGTTCGGGAAAATGATCGCGTCCGGGAAGATGACGCCCGAGCAGGAGCAGTATGCCGGGGTTCCCCGTCCGCGGGAGGAACTTTACAAGGTAGGAGAGGATCCCTTGAACCTTGCCAACCTGATCGCCGAGCCCGCACATGCAGCCATCCGTCAGACGATGAGGGATCGGCTGAGAACAACTGTTGTAGGGACAAGGGATTCCGGATTTCTCCCCGAGGATGTGGCTCATCAGAGGTCGAAAGGATCCAACACTTTCGAAGCAGCGGCGAATCCGGGAAAGTACCAAATGGACCGGATTCTATCGGCGGCGTGGATGGTGGGGAATGACGAGGCGTTTGAAGAACAGCGGACACTGATGGGAAGTCGTGATGCGGCCGTACGCTACTGGGCAACGATCGGACTACGGGCGAGTGAACGGACCGAGGAGAGGAAGACGGCCCTGAAAAAGGCTCTCAAGGATGACGTTGCAAGCATTCGCATTGAAGCCGCCGCCGCCCTGGGCGAAACGGATGTCCTCATTGGTGAACTCGGCGCCGAGGAGCCCGAAACCGTCCTCCGGGCCATCCGTGCCCTTGAACTGGTAGGTAGTCGATCCGATACCGTCACCGCCGCTGCTCAAAAATGCCTCGACGAGTGGCGGGGTCGGAATGAATCTTCGCTGGGCCTGTTTATCCGCTTCTCCTGCTTCGCCATTCTCGGGATGAAGGCGGAATATTAAAGCTGGTTGTAGGGCAGCTCGAAGGGGCTGTGGGCGAGTGGATCTCCCGTTTTCAGGCCCAGTCGAAACCAACGCGTGCGCTGTTTCGCCGTGCCGTGGGTGAACGTTTCCGGCTGAACCCAGCCACGCTGGCGCTTCTGGATCGTGTCGTCCCCGACGGCGCTGGCCGCGCGCATCCCTTCTTCAAGGTCGCCGCGCTCGAGGAAGCCGCGGCCCTCACGCTGAATCTCCATTTTTTCGGTCTGGTGGGCCCAGACACCGGCGAAGTAATCAGCCTGCAACTCGAGGCGGACGGAGAGCTGGTTGTATTCCTCGTCGGAAATGCGGGTGCGCCGTCGATGCACATAGTCGGTCAAGCCGAGGAGATTCTGCACATGGTGACCGACCTCGTGGGCAATGACATAGGCGCGGGCGAAATCTCCGGCGGCGCCAAACTCTCGCTTGAGTTGATCGAAGAAGGAGAGGTCGATGTATACCTTGCTGTCCGCCGGGCAGTAAAAAGGTCCCATTCCTGAACCGGCCTTGCCGCATCCGGAATTCACCAGGTCGGTGAAAAGAACGAGATTCGGTTTTTTGTACGAATTCGTCTTGGCGGAATTTCGATATCCCTGGGCTGCCATCGGGAAGATCTGTTGCCACACATCCTCCGTGAAGCCCATGACCGCGCTTGCCTCGGCGGCGAGTTCGTTTTCCGCCGCCGATGGCTCAAAGGGCTTCGAGGAGCCTCCGCCTCCCGCGGCATCACCGGCCGCTTGGAAAAGAAGCGAGGGATCCTGGTTGAAGAAAAAGACGGCAATGAGAGCGATGATGAGGCCGCCAATGCCTCCACCCATGGCAACTTGGCGACCGCGACCGCGGCGGTCTTCCACATGGGAACTTTTTCTAGCATGCTTCCAGCGCATAGGAGGAGGTGGGTGATGGGTGGATGAACGGGTCGAGGAGCAGGGAGATTACCATAGGCTCAAATCCGTCAAAAACCGATTCGCGGCCCAGTGCCCAAGAAGGATATGCATCCCGAGAAACTTTTCCAAGGAACCACAATTTTTCTAGAAATTTTTAAAAATTGGGTAGTCTGAGGCACGTAACGGAAATTTTTCGGCTTTTCGAATCAAAACAAAGCCGGTAAAACCTTAATATTTCAAATTTCCAGCCTCAATCCCACTCTCCATGCAATCCATTACCACCAAGCTCATCACCGCCGCGGCGATCGCCGGGGTAACCTTCGTGTCTTTTGAATCCTCCGAAGCGGGCATATTCCGACGAAAGGGTCCTGCTCAGGTCGCGGCCTCACGGGTGGCAAAAGAACGGATGGAAGTAAGAAGAGCGATCCCCGTATCGCGGCGAGTGCGCACGTCCAGCCAAACCGAGAGGTCATCGAGTGAAAGGCGTGGTCTCCTTGCGAGGCTCTTCAAGCCGTCTAACACTACGACCAGTTCCAACTTCCGCAGCGCGACGCCTGTCCAGCGCAAGGTCTATGAGCCTCGTGCGGATATCAACCGGGCCGTCCTTGCCTCGTCCAACCGCTACTCCAATCGCGTGGTCATCGACATCAGCAAGCAAAAGGCCTATCTCGTGACGAGCGCCGGCAGGATTGCGATGGAATCTCCGGTTTCGACCGCGCGCACCGGCAAGTACACGCCGCGCGGGACTTTCTATGTCACCGAACGCGTCCCTGTCGGCAAGGTTTCCACTATTTACGGTGTGGGCATGCCTTACTGGATGCGTTTGAACAGCACGGCGTTTGGCATGCATGCGGGACACCTTCCAGGTTACCCGGCCTCAGCGGGTTGCATTCGCTTCCCTTCCGATGCGGCACAAACCCTTTTCAATCACACGAAATCCGGCACGCGCGTCTCAATCTACTCATCCTGGAGCGGTTCTTGAAGCGGTTGCGTCGTCTCCGGGACCTCGTGCCAAGACTGCGTTTGATGGCCGTTTACTCGGAAGAGTGGTCGAAGCGGTAGCCGACTCCATGAACGGTTCTTATGCAGCGTGGAGAGCGGGGATTTCTTTCGATTCGCTTGCGAAGTTGTGAGATATGCTGATCGAGGCAGCGGCTGTTGGGAAGGAAATCGAAACCCCAGCACTTTGCCAGCAGCTCGTCCCGCGAAACGGCTTCACCTTTTTTCTGGTAGAGAAGAGAGAGGATGGAGATATCCCTGGGGCTGAGCTCGATCTTTTCGTCCCCACGGAACGCTCGGAGCTGGGCGGGGTCGATCTTCAGGTCTTCCATGAAGAAAGTCTCCATGCCGGAGGTGGCCCCATCAGATTGCCGTTGATTGAGGATCCTGCGGGTGAGGGCCCGGATGCGCGCAACGACGGCTTTCTTGCCAAACGGCTTCACGATGAAGTCGTCGGCCCCCAGTTCCAGCCCGAGCACCGTGTCCATCTCATCTGACTTCGCACTGATGAATAGAATGCCGCATTTCCTGTCGAGACTGCGGATTTCCCGGCAGACGTCGAACCCGCTCTTTTCCGGCATCATGATATCGAGGCAAACGATGTCGGGTTTGAATCGCTCGAACAGTTCCAAGGTAATGATACCTGTCGCGGCGGAGGAGACATCATAGCCTTCGTCGGCGAGAATGCCGGAGAGGGCATTCCGGGTTCGGAGATCGTCTTCGGCGATGAGAACCTTCATTTCCCCCTGGTCCTCGTTGATGGATGTGGTGCTTCGATGGAAACGTCGAAGCGGATTCCTCTTCCCTCGGATCCGGGTCGGCATCGAACGGTTCCGCCGTGGAGGCGCACCCAACGCTGCACGATGCTTAGCCCGATGCCTGCACCCGCAGCTCCTTCGGTGACATTGTCGTGGGCACGGTAGAACGGCTTGAAGATGCGTCGCGCTTGTTTCTTTGTCAGTCCGGGTCCCTTGTCTTCAACGGAGATGGTTACTTTCGAACCATCGCGGTCGGTGGAAACGCGGACCCAACGTCCGGAAGCGCCGTATTTCTCGACGTTCCCCAGAAGGTTCCCCGTGATTTCACGAATGGCTTCCGCGTCGGCGAGAGCGGTTCCACCCGATTGAAGTTGGAGTTCCACTTCAATCTCCTTTTCTTCAAATGCCTGGCGAAAGGCGTCGACTTCCTCGCTGATGGCGTTGTCGATATCGATTGGGTGTTTCCTCACGATGAGAGCTCCCCGCTCGGAGCGGGCGAAGGAGAGGACATTGTCCACGAGGCGATGGAGACGTCGGCCTTCGTCTTCGACCACGGAAAGGTGGTCCTTGAGCTTCCCCGCGTCCTCTTCGGCCTGCGCGAGGTCGGTGTAGAGGAGAATGTTCGTCAGGGGGGTGCGGAATTCGTGGGAAACATGGTTCACGAACGAGACCCTTTTCTCGGCCTCGCGCATACCCTTGGAACTCTCTCGGTAAAACCAAAGAGCGGCAAGGATGGTCAGGAGACCGCCGATCCCCAGCGTGGAGTAGAAGCCGAGTTGGGCGGTTTGCTTCAGGTCTTCCCCGACGCCGAATGCGGAAGCGGGGGCGAAGGACATGAGTTTCCATGAGGTGAGGGGAGGACGGAGGTCGACCGTCCCGAGGAGCTGTTGCTCTGTGACATCCTCGTTCGATCCCCATTGATGAAAGACGGTTCCTCCCGTGTTGATGAGCTGAACGGCGCCCTCGGGGATCGTCGTATTCTCCGGAACAAGTTGCAGAAGGGTGGCGAGAAGGGCAGAACGGTCGATGTCGAGACCAATGACACGGCCATTTTTTGCGGATAGTTTCCAGAACAGCAACTGGAGTCCCTCGCTCCAGTACCAGGTATGCCATCCCATGCGGTTCCCGGCGACTCGTGTGCCTTCGTCGTAGGAGCGGTAGAATTGCTTTTGAGAGCTCCAGATTTCCGCGCTTCGATCGAGGAATTCGGTCTCTGCGGCGGTCCGCCGTGAAGGATCACCCGAGGGGAAGAGCAGGCGACCGTCGTTCTCGAGAATGAAGACCTGCCGCACCAGCGGATGATTGCGCGGGATCTCACGGGCAGCGCTCTCGTCCGCCAAGGTCGTTTCCGTCAGGATTGTGAGTTCCCTCTGCAGGTTGGCGAAGCGGTCATTGATGCGATTGCGGGTATTCTCCATCTCCGCACTCGCTATCGATTCGATTTGCTGCTGCTGCTTTTGCCGTTCTTCCCTCGCTTGCGAGTCGACCATGCGCAATCCGAACCAGATGGCGGTGATCAAGGGACCGCCGACAAGGAGGACGAAGAGTATGGTCAACCGTGGGTTCAATCGTGATCAAGGGAAAGGCGGCAGGCAAACCCTCACGGGCTCGCCTGCGAAACATAGGCAACGGAGGAGATCCGTCCCATGAAAATCACCGGGACTTCTGAATTGTACCCGTTTTTTGCAGGCCGCCACGGATATTGTATTGCTGCTGCTCGACCATCGATTTCCGACGGATCATCCACACGGGTCCCTCCAGGTTCTCGGCGTCCGCTTCGTTTTGTGCTCCGTACTCGATGAGCCCCTGGTCGCCCCAGAGATTTCCAGCGGTGACGCAGAACATGCTGTTGTCGTTGAGGACAACCTTGGCCTCGTTGATTTTGCCCTCGTCCCTCAGTTTCATGGCGAAGCGGTTGTTCAAGGTGGCGATCTGGCTGATCCCTGCTGCCATGACTTCGGCGTTGGCGAGTTCCTGCACCTCCGGCTCTGAATTGGTGAAGGCGATGGTCAGCGCTTCGCCGGCGGTGGCTTCCTTTTGGCTTTCCAAATCGAAATAGGTGACGCTGACGTCCGCAAGACCACGGCGGTCGCCCGCGAGCCCGGGCGCGACTTCCGCTTCAAGGATGACGTATTGCTCGTCCTCGCTGTAGATCTGGGTCAGGGGAATGAAGACCTCTTGTCCGGCGATGTCGCCCTCGCGACCGAGCAGGCGCACTGGTCTCACTCCTTCCGCACAGAGGATGCGAATACGAATCTTCTGCGCAATCACCGTAAGGACATCCCCGAACTCGCGATCGAAAACGCCGGCGAGTTCCTGGGGTGTTTCCGCGAAGTGGTGGGATCCGTCGCTCTTGTTCGCAAGTTCATACATCAAGTCCTCGTTGTAGCCGCCGCCGAGTCCGATCGTGCTGACGGAAATGTTCTCCTTGGCGAGGGATTTGCCAAGATCGCCAAGCGCGGCGGGGGATTTCGGACCGACATTGGCGAGGCCGTCCGAGAGGAGGATGATGCGATTCACGCGTTCCCGGTTGATGAACTTGCGGAGTTCTTCGGCTCCCTTGGCGACGCCGCCGAAGAGGGCGGTGTTTCCGCGGGCTTGAATGGAGTCGATCTGCTGCAGGATGGTGGCCTTGTCGGTCGCCTTCGTCGCGGGAACAACGACCTTCACGGTGGTGTCATAGACGACCACGGAGACGATGTCGTCGGAGGTGAGGCGCTCGATGGCCTGTCTCGCCGCGATCTTCGCCTGGCGGATCTTTTCGCCGGACATGGATCCGGACTTGTCGAGGACGAGAGCAACATTGACCGGAGCGCGGTCAGTCTGCGGCCTCTCCCATTTCTTTCCGGTCAACCCCACCTTGATGAAAGTGGTTCCCTTCTCCCCCGCAAGGAGGGCGGCGTGGCCGGACTCGGCGTCCACTTTCACCGAATCCGCAATGACCGGTGAGGTCAGGATGAGGCCAGTCAGGCAAACAACGTATTTCATATCCTTCATGCACATAACAACGCATGGAGACCGGTGATTTTCGTCACCGGCGCGTCAGAAGTATGTCAGGAAATTGTCAGGAAGATGGGGTTGATCGGACCGAAAGACGGGGCACTGGGCGACGTTTTCCGGTATCTTCCAAGGGGTTGTCGCTCGACCAGTCTCCCCGGTCAGTCATTCCCGGCATCGCGGACAACTTTCCCGCCGAGGGAAAGGATGCGGGCATTTGACTTGGCATCCTCGGCTTCAGCGATCTGGCCATTCTGCACGTACATCTGGGAAAGCGCGGTCCAGGCGAGAAGGTCATTGGGTTGCAGGCTGGTCGCCATGAGGCCGGCGCCGATGGCTTGCTTGATCTCGCCGGTCTTCATCAAGGCCATTCCAAGCGCGTGCCAGCCGTCGAAAAAGTCCGGATCGCCCTCGACGCAGCGACGGTACTTTTCGACCGCGCTTTCGAGGTCGCCGACGGCGAGATCGCCATTCGCGTTGTCAAAAAGATCGTCGCGTTCTTCCGTGTTCAAGACCCGAGGCCAAGGTCGCCCTTGAAGGCGCCGGCTTTGTTCCTCGCTTCTTCAAGCCAGGATTGGAAGACGAGATTTTCGTAATACTGCGAGGAAATTTGGTCTTGGAGGGAGTCGCGTTTAGTCGCCTCTGCATCGACCTCGCGCAGTTCGCGTGCGGCAACATAAATCATTGTGACCTTGTCGTCCCCGGCGACCGGTTCCGTCATCTGGCCGGCCGGCGTATTCTTGACCTTGTCGGCAAACTTCATACCCCAGTCCTCGACGCCAACCGGTGGTGAAGTCATGGTAAACCGCGGGATGGAGATGTATTCGGCACCAGCTTCCTTGGCGGCGTCCTCGAAAGCTTTTCCGCCCTGCACGGCTTCAACGATCCCGGAGCGGACTTCCTCGGCGGCTTCGCGAAGCATCTCGGATTGCCTGTCCTGAATGAAGGCTTCCGTCACTTTCTCCTTGGCCTCCTCAAACGTCTTTTCCTGCGGGGGTACGACCTCGAGAAGGCGGAAGACGACAAACCCGGAATCCATGTCCCGGGGAGCTTCACTTTGGAACGGTTGGGCTGCGGGTCGCTGGAAAATCGACTGGAGAATCAGCTGCTCGGGCTCGCCGTTGTTTTGCAGGAGCGATGCGGGCGGATCGTCTCGGGTAAAGAGGCCGGTTTCCACGTAGTCGATCGCATAGAATTTGCCTTCTGCTGCTTCCGAATACTTTTTCGCCAGGGCGGGGAAGTCTTCGAGGTTGCCGGCCGCTTCGGAGATGAAAGAATTCATCACCTTGCCAAACTCGGAATTCAGTTCGGCGCTACTGGGTCCCGTTTCTCCTTCCACCGGCTCCGTTGCTGGTTCTTCCGCGGGCTGCTCTTCCTTGTCCTCCGACTCTGCTCCGACCTCCGATGCTGACGCGCCTTGATCGGTGGGTGCGGATGCTTCCGGGGCGGCGATGACTCCTGCCGCGTCGGCATCGGCTTCCTGCCGCAACTCCGCCTCTTTTCCGCCCTTCTCTGATTTATCCGGAGCGGATTCCTGTGCGTCTTGTTTCTGTTCCTTCGGGGCGTCGGCGTCGTCCTCGCTTTCCGGGGCGCTCTCCTCCACGGGATCATCGCTTTCTGTGTCGGGTTTCGCTTGCTGAGGCTCTGAACTTTTCTCAGGAATCGGTGCAGGGACGGGAGGAGGGGGGATGGCGGCTGAAGTCTCTTCAGCTTTTTGTTTTTCCTCGGCTGCCTTCTTCGCTTCCTCGAGTTTCTTCTCAAGGTCGGGTCGACTGAAGTGGACGAACTGCACATTCCGCTTTTCCGGCGACTGATAGTCGGCCTTGCGGTCCTCGTAGAATTCCTTGAGTTCCTCCTCGGTGAAATCCTCGGCTCCCTTCGCGTATTTCTCTGCAGCGAAATCGAGACGGAAGGCTGCAACGGAGGCGTTCTGTTCATTGAAGGTGGAGTCGAGGGTGACCTGGGAGGGTCTCAACCCGGCCTTGAGCAGGTTACGCATCTTTTCCAGAACGACAGAGTCGGCGACGAGTTGCTGGAAGTCGGCTTCCGTGATCCCGGTGTTTCCAAGGTTCGCCTTGAAGTCGCTGAAGAGGGCTTCGTCGAACTGCTGCGTCTGCTGGTTGGCGAAGAACCTCGCTTCCTTGATCGCTTCCGCAATTTCTTCATCAGAGGCCTTGATTCCCAAATCCTCCGCTTCCTGGCGAAGGACGAGAAGATTCGTGATGAGGTCCTGAACGTCCCCTTGAGAGCGTTGATTGCCGCGCAGGTGGAAATACAAATCACCGAGTCCAAGATTGAAGACCACCTGAAGCATGCGGGGGCTCGAGATGAAGCTCGCCTGTGCGAGGTAATTCTGGAACTTGTTCGGACTGATCCGCTTTCCATAGAGGACCATCGTGGACCCCTGGCGTCCCTGGTTATTGTAGCTTTGTGAGTCGTAGAGAAAGGCGAACGCGACGATGACGAGCGCCGCGACGGCGATCATGAGGGTCTTTTGCTGGTTGCGAATGAGTTCGAGCATCGTCGAGGGGAGTTATCGTGGAGATTGGAATAAATGCGCCACCCGGGGTATTTCTCGCCGGACGGGGGCCGCGAAGATAGGAGGTTTGGCTCCTTGCCTCAACCGCAAAGTTCGATGCTCGATCGCGGAAAATCAGCTGCCGATCGCCTGCTCCATCGCGGAATCGCCTTTCCCGCCAAGGCGAAGCGTCATGCGGTAGTGATCGCGGGCGGCCCGGCGGTCCGGGGGGCTGCTATTGAGGCAAATCCAGGCGAGGTTATAGTGCGCGTCGGCGAAATCGGGATCGATTGCGAGGGCCTTCTCAAACTCGGCGGCGGCCGCTGCGAGGTCGCCTTTCCGGAGTTGGATGGCTCCCAGGTGGTAGTGAGCGCGGGCAAGATCGGGCTTGATGGAGACGGAGGTGTCCATTGCCTTCTGGCACTTCTCGAGGTCGTCGACGAGAAAGTAGAGGTTCCCAAGCATGTAGTGGGAAAGGGCGTCCTCGTGATTGAGCGAGACGGCTTTGCGGAGGACGTGCTCGGCCTCGTCCATCTTCTCAAGCTTCATCTTGACGATGCCGAGGTTGCGCAAGGCATACACGTTGTCGGGCGCCACGTCGTGAATCCGCTGGTAGGTTGTTTCCGATTCCGCGAATTTCCCGCTGAGGAAGTCGTAGGCGGCAGACTTGGCAAACTGGGTGAGGTCGCGGTTCAGGCCATGCATGACCTTCTCCCCTTCGTTGCTCGTGACCTCCGGCAGTTCGGGGACGGCGTCACCCCGGCTTTCGGCAAAGAGCGTCTGATCAATCGCGCCACTGTCGTCGATGAAGTTTACGATGGCGGAGTCCTCGAAGAGTGCCCTTTCGTCGGCCGTGAGCTGGATGCCTTCGCCGGCGATTTCCGCGATCTGGGAAAGGAGGGAGTCGGACATGCCTTCAAGCTTGGAGACTTCGGCGAGGAGGAGCTGTTTCTTGTCCTCGCGGGCGGTTTGCTTGCGCAACTGGCGGACGATGGCACCGCGGAGGAGCTTGTTCTCGTTGATCAATTCGTCGGAGACGCCTTCGCGGGACTTGAGGAGGGCCTCGTCAAGTTGCTTCGCGGTTTTCCGGAGTTTGTCGGACAACGCGACGATGCGGCGATGGTATTCGGCATTTTCCTCGCGGAGCTTCACGAGTTGGGCCTCGACTTCGCCGACCTTTTTCTTCAGCGCGTCGATTTCCGCGTCCTTGGCGTCGTTGCTTTTCGCAAGAAGTTCAATCCGGCCGCGGGCCTCCTTGAGTTCTTCCTTGAGGGCGAGGTTTTCCTTGATCAGCGCATCGATGTCGTCGGAGCCGGTGCGCTGGACGAGGGCCTTCAATTCATCCCGTTCGCGCTCGAGATTGTCGCGTTCGTCCTTCAGGAGACCGATTTCCTTGCGGGACTCCACGAAGTCGTCACGCATCGCGTTGTATTCGCTTTCAAGTCGCGAGTAAGCCTTCTGCTCCAAGTCGAGTTTTTCCGTCAGCTCCGAGAGCTGCGTGCCACTGCCTTCGGTGCGGAGGCGGGTGATTTCCTCGTTGAGCGAGGCCTGGGCGATGCGGGACTGCTCTAGATCATACTCCGTTCTCTTGAGTGTTTCGCCGGTCGCGTCGAGACGGTCGAGGAGGTTTTCGCGTTGCCCGGAAAGATCGCGGATCTGCGCTTCGAGCTTGGCGATCGACTGGTTGGCCCCGCTGGAAAACGCGTGGCTCATGCTGCTCGGGCTGCGGGTGCCGGCCGTCCGGGAAGGCGGCGAATAGCTCGGGCGGTCGACGGGGGCGTTGGCGTTCGGGCGCTGGTCGGCGG